>JABSQT010000001.1 GCA_013215715.1 Mycoplasmatales bacterium
ATTAGTGATAGGTTATTTACAAGGTTACCAATTGTCATGATAACTTTGTGTATAACTTCGTTGGCAATATTAAATGCATCTACAAGTGATTTACTTCCATGTTTGATGTTTAATTTTTCATTTGAAATTGTTATTAATGAATCGATGTTTGCTTTAAGTTCTTTAACACCTTCAACAGCATTTTTAGTTCTTAATTCACCTTCAGTTTCAAACGGTGTTGTTACAACACCAAGTGTAAGAACTCCCATTTCTTTAGCAAGTTTAGCAATAACTGGTGCAGCACCTGTACCAGTACCACCACCCATTCCGGCAACAACAATAGCAATGTCATAACCTTCAACAGCTTTTTTAATTAATGCTTCTGAGTCTAATGCAGCTTTTTTACCAACACTAGGGTTAGCACCAGCTCCTAGACCTCTTTCGTTAAACTTACCAAGTTTGATTTTCTTAGCTTTAGCTGTAACTTTTGTTAGATCTTGTTCATCAGTGTTGGCTAACATAAAGTCAACTCCTGGAATACCTGTGTTACATAAATCTTTGATAGAGTTAATACCTCCACCACCAACACCAATTACTTGGATTTTTACTAATGACTTGTCAAACCCTGTGCTTGACTCTTTATTATTTGTATTTTTCATTTATTTCTCCCTTTTTAATTAATCTAATGATTCTATTTTGTTCATAAAATCATCGTTATTTTCATTATTTGCTTTATTCTTTTTCTTCTTAATAATAATTCCTGCACCAATACCAAATATGGCTATTAGTACTCCGATAACAATACCTGCAACAGCACCAGCTCCTAGACCTTTTTTGGCTTCAGCAATTTTTTTGATTTTAAATGTTGTTATTTCATTTGTTTGAACTGCTCCACTTGTCATTACTTGAACTGAAATTAAAACTCCATCTTTTGTTTTAACTGCTTTCACAATATATTGTGAAGAACTTGGTAAGTTAGTTAAATCAACACCAGTTTCTTTTTTAAGTGTTTTAATATCGTGAATCTTTGAAGCATCAACGTTCTGGTTTTTAATTTTTAATTTTTTAACTATTTCATTTAACTTCTTAACATTACTTTTATGTTGGAAAGTAAGATCTGAGTCACCTTTTAATAATCCTGTAGTATCTTGAAGATTATTAGGTACATCGGGTGTATAAGTTGTTACTTTTATAGAGATATCACCTGTAGCTGGATCAGCAGTTAATTGAATATCTCTAACAACTGTAACGCTACCTTTTGTAATTGCGTTTAAATCAATACCAGAAATCTCTTTTAAGAATTCTACTTTCTTACCAATGTTTGGTTGTTTAAACATTTCGTTTGCTAATTCTGATACTTTTTTACCATTTGAATTAGTGATTTTTTTATTAGTTACTCAACGAGTAATTTCTTTAACAACCTTTTTTTGAGCAATAATTTTATTTATAGTTGCATCATTCATCCCTGCATATATATGTGAAAATGTAGTTGATTTTGAAATACCTTTAGTTGCTAATTCAACTTTCAAATTAATTGATTTACCTGAAGATTCAACATTAGCTTTTATTGAAATGATAGATGAGAAAAAGTATTTTGATAGAGTTACCCCTAAATATTTCTCAATATCTTCTTTAGTGTTAATTTTCTTAACGATTTCAGATAATTTTTGATCGTTTTGTGATAATTGTCCAGTTGCTAATTCTTGTAATAAGCCATTAACAGCACCTTGTTGTGCAAGTGAAAAGTCAAGTTTAAAAAGTCCTTTATTAGCTGTACCAAAATAAACTCCAGATTGTGTTTTTTCTAAGAAACCTTCAGTATTCATATCACTTATTTTGACTAAGGTACCATCAAGTTTGTTGTTTTCAAAAACATGTAGACCTTTAAATTTAACCCCTGTATAATAAATCCCATCGATTTTCTTTAAAAATGACTCTTGGAAATTATCTGCTTGTAGTAATATAAGTCCGTTTTTAGTGAATTTATATAGACCAGTTGCACATCCAATGTAAACATCACCTTCAAGTTCTTGAACTCAACCAAAATCAACACGCATTTTCCCGAATTTAGTTATTTTTTTTGCATCTACATCTACTTTGAATATACCCTTTTGCATTGAACCTACATAAAGGTTATCATCAGGTCCTTTTACCATTCAACCAAACATTAATGATGTAGTTGAGCTTATTATAGTTTCTAGACTGAATTGTCCTGTAGTATTACTGTATTTAACTTGTTTCAATCCATCATTACCACCAAAATATATACGGCCATCTATTTTTTTCATGAAACCGCCTCTAGCATTTACACCATCGAATCCAATATGTTTTAAAGTATTATCTACTGGATTAAAAATCATAATACCATTCTTATCTGTACCTAAATAAATGTTTCCATATATCTTTTCCATGAATCCATTTTCTAAGCTATATGAGTTGAAAAGATTTTTTATTGTACCATTTTTGGCGACTTCTCATAGACCTCCACTATTTCCAATGAAAGTTTTTATTTCTCCATTTTTTAATGTGAACTCTTTCATGAATCCATTATCAGTACTAAATTTGTTTACTGATTTGAATGCGGGTTTAATTAACTTTGGCTTATTTTTAGCAGCAGTTTGATAAGTGCTTAAGCTCCCAAATGTTTGTAAAGAATTACCTTTAATATTATTAAAAGGTAAATTCTTTTGTGTGTCTACACTTGTGCTTGCTATAGCAATAGTTGCTGGAACTGCTATTGCAGTTATAGCACCAATAGACAACATATATTTCTTCGTTTTTTTCATTTCTCTCTCCTTTTTTATTCTTTTGAGATAAGTTTTTGGGGTATAATTGTTTTAAGTAAAAACCTTTATAGAACCCAAAAAAATTTCGAAAAAGTTGGAATTTTAACACAAAATTCCCTTGAGGTGAAGTTTTCTTCGAAAACAAAATGTTCCACATTTTACCTCAAGGGGTTGGCCCCTCTCGCTGAGGGCTATGCCCTCCCACCCCTAACACCCCTTTAAAAAACAACATATAAAATGTTGTTTTTTTATTTAGTAAATGATGCGCTACAAACAAATAATCTTTTTAAAATATTAATAATATGAATAGGTTAAGTGGTGAAATATAAAAAATGTATTCATTATATAGAACATTAATAAGATATAAAAAAACATGCCAATTAGAATTAGGCATGCGGATTAATTATTATCCTTTTTTATTCAGATATTTAAGTCAAGTTAAGCATATAATCGAAATAGTTGTAAGTGACATTAAAACAATTAAAATAATTTTATTTGCTTTAGAGTTGTCGGCTTCAATTGGCCTTGGCTTCAATATTTCTTTTATATGTTCTTTAATTAACTTGTCTGGTAAACCGATTAATCGACCATGCAATCTTTGAATTCCGCCAGCTGTATTAGTAACAATTACGAATTGTATTGTTCCATTAGTAGAGTCTGGTGATGTCATGAATTCAATTATCTTTGTGCCGTTAAAGGTTGAGTGTATTTTTATATTAGTTCATTTTTGAAGTATTAATAATTTCTCATCAACGCTTCCTTCACTCATCTCACTTGAAATTACATTAACAGAAACATTTCCTTGATTGATCAATTTTTTGTTTGTTAATGAGTTCATAATCGCCAAATTATTTTTTTTCATGAGTGAACTTTTGTTTAAGGTTGACTTATAGAAGTTAGAACTTCTTTTTATAACCTCGTATGAATCCATTATTGAATCCATAAGGCGTGAGGCTATAAGTCTCTCTTTAGAATAATGTTTATTAATTGTGTGCATTAATTGGTGATTACAATCACCTTGCTTTGCGGCGGGTAAGGGGAAAGATATACCCGCCGTTGTAGTACTGAATAATAAAACTAGAAGAATTTTCAAAAATAGAATGAAACTCATTTATTTATAAAGAATTTATTTTCTTTCAGAAATCATCTTCATCTTTCTTTTTATTAGTTTTGTTTTTCTTTGTTAAAGGTGTAATCAGTTCTGTATCTATTTGAGGTACAAATCCTTTTTTACCACCTTTAAAAGAGGAACCCTTTTTACTTTTTTTATTTGAACTGGATTTATTCTTCTTTGGTGAATTAGTCTTTTTGTGTTTTTTAAACTTTAGTATAAATACACCAATTATTGATCCCAGTGCTAAAACTGCCATTACATTCATGATTATTAGAAGTAAAGTGGGTTTCTTGTTTTTTTCATCTTTAGTTTTAGTATTAGTTAAAACTTTTTGATTTGAATTGTGTTTACTTTGTATTGCAATTGTTTTAGATGGTTTAGAATAGATATCTAAACCTTTTGTTAAAGAATTATTTTGAGTATTAAGATTTGTTTTAGAGATATTGTTTGTTTGTGAAAGTGAAGTTATAACAATTGCTGGTAACGCCAATGGAATCGCGATACCTAAAGAAACGATCATGCTTTTTCTTTTGTTCATATTCTCCTTTCTGTAGGGTGTTTAAAATTTTGAATTAGAAAGGGAAAATCACTTTGAAAAAGATTCATTAAGTGTCTACACACTTGGCAGCAATACCCTTTTATTTTTTCTTCTTTTGTTTCAAAAGCAATAAGCTTGCAAATGAAGCGAAGATTATTATCGTAAATATAATCCCAAAGGGTAAAAGTAATTTATTAGATGATACTTCTGTATATGGTTTACCTTTTAAAGTTATAGTTATAATCTTTTTTGTGTTGAGTGTTAAGGCCACAAAAAGTAAACCTTTAATTCTATCTGCACTTGCTTTTATGCTTTTTACTTTAATGTTTTCTAAATCAATTCCACTTCATGTTTTGATATCTGTCTTTTGTTGCTTCAAACCATGATTATTAATTACTTCCGCAATTTCTGTTATGGTTTTAGAACCTTGATTCAAAAGAGGTTTCGTCTTTAAAGATTCCAACTCTTTATAATCTATTGGTTTGTTTAAAGCAGTTTTATAGATATCGATTATATTATGATTATTCAATTGACTTAAATGTTTATTTGAATATTTAGAATTCTTATTAAATTGAGTATGATCCAATATTATTATTGAACTCATAATGAGTGGTATTGATATAAGAGATATAAAAGTTAATTTATATTGTAAGTTTTCAAATTTCTTGAATTTATTTTTTATAAACTTCATGTACTACTATCTTTTGAAATTTAATTATTCTTATTTCTTGGGTCATCAAGAAGTGTTTGAATAAGTTTTTTTCTAAAAGGATCTTCTTCATTTAAAGCGGCATTCTTCATATTTTGTTTCTTAAGTTTTCTTTTTTTGAAAAATCCGTTTGTATTTTTATGATTATCCTTATTAGGGTTATTTTTTTTCATTGAGAAAGTTTGAGTTAATCATAGTTTTTGTTTTTGTAATAAAGAGGCGTTTGGATCGAATCTCTTGACTTGCTCATCAGATCAAGATTCAATTGAAAGAGTAACTACTTTATTTGGGTTTTTGGCCCCTAATGTATTTGTGAATATATCTAATGAGAGAACACCAAATACATCTGCACTTGATTCTATATTGGCAATTACAGTATTACCTTTTAAACAAGATTCAAGATCAATACCCAATACTTTTAATAGTTCTCTTTGATCTGCTATTTTTTTAGCTATATCACTTGCCTTGATTTCTAATTTTCTAGCTACCTTAGCAGCCTCAAATACATTTATTTTATTTATATTTCCTACTGAAACACTTTGCATGATTTCTATGTGAGACTGATTTTGTTTGGCATATACAAATTTAGCGTCTTCTCATGAATAAATAGTTGGTAGTTTTACAGTTCCTTTTTTCTTATCAGCTTCAAACCTTAGAGAAACAGTTATATTAATTAAACCATCTTCTCCAATACTTGAAACTTTGTAAATAGTTACATCACCAACAAGAGAATTGTTTAGATTTAAATCAAGTAATTCTTGAACTTTATTAACACTTGTAAGTTGTTTAGCTATTTCTTTAGCTTTCATATTAAGTGTTTTAGCTTTTATACTTGCATTAAACATATCTAAATTATTAAGATTTAAAATAGTTTCTTGACTATCTTCTACAAATTCATTATCTTGAATAGGCTTTTGCATTTCACCTTGAACAGGCTTTTGTATTTCTGGATTTATTTGTGTAGTATTTGATGATTCAACATTCTTTTGTTCTGGTTTTATTACTGTTTCTTTTTGATGATTGAAACGAATAACTCCAAAATCAATCTTTTCTTTTTGAGTTGCACTTTCTATTTCTACAAATAGATTAGCTTCATATTTTGAATTATTTACTCAGTTTGTTTGTAAGTATAATGCAGTGTTTTTAGGTAAAACAACAACATTTAAATCAATTCCAAAAAGCTTATTTAATAAAGGTACATCAATTCGTTGAATAAAATCACTTATTGATTCAAAATTATTATTGATTATATTGTTGATTTCTTCAATTGAAATAATATTAGCGAAAGCTTCAATTTTATTTTTTAAAAGACTTATTCCATCTATTGTTTTATTTTTTGAAGAGTTCTTTAATCCGTTATCTTTTTCAATCAAAGTAATTAAATCTTTTTGTAAGTTAGTATCTTCATTCTTCATAAATCCTCCTTTCTTTTTATAATTTTTTGTTATTTTAGTTTTGAAACTTTTTTGTTTACTTTTTCTCATCACTTATCTGTGAATTTTCTCTTAACAGGTTCCATTTTAGTGATACCTGTTGCGATAACAGAAACTGTAACGTCATCTTTTAATTCTTCATCGATAGTAACACCGAAGATAATGTTTGTTTTCTTACCTGCTAAGTATTGAACTGTTTTAACTGCTTCATTTACTTCTTCTAATGTAATTGATGAAGAACCTGAAACACTAACAATTGCTGATTTAGCATTTTCAACTGTTGATTCAAGAATTGGATCAGTAACGGCGATAGCTGCAGCTTTCATAGCTTTATTAACACCTTCGGAAACTGTTGCTGTTCCTGTAATTGCAGTTCCTTGTCCTTTTAGAACTCTCTTCATATCAGCAAAGTCAATATTGATTAGTGATAGGTTATTTACAAGGTTACCAATTGTCATGATAACTTTGTGTATAACTTCGTTGGCAATATTAAATGCGTCTACAAGTGATTTACTTCCGTGTTTGATGTTTAATTTTTCATTTGAAATTGTGATTAATGAATCAATGTTTGCTTTAAGTTCTTTAACACCTTCAACGGCATTTTTAGCTCTTAATTCACCTTCTGTTTCAAATGGTGTTGTAACAACTCCAAGAGTAAGAATTCCCATCTCTTTAGCAGCTTTGGCAATAACTGGTGCAGCACCTGTACCAGTACCACCACCCATTCCGGCAACAACAATAGCAATGTCATAACCTTGAACAGCTTCTTTAATTAATGCTTCTGAGTCTAATGCAGCTTTTTTACCAACGCTAGGGTTAGCACCAGCTCCTAGACCTCTTTCGTTAAACTTACCAAGTTTGATTTTCTTAGCTTTAGCTGTAACTTTTGTTAGATCTTGTTCATCAGTGTTGGCTAACATAAAGTCAACTCCTGGAATACCTGTGTTACATAAATCTTTGATAGAGTTAATACCTCCACCACCAACACCAATTACTTGGATTTTTACTAATGACTTGTCAAACCCTGTGCTTGACTCTTTATTATTTGTATTTTTCATTTATTTCTCCCTTTTTAATTAATCTAATGATTCTATTTTGTTCATAAAATCATCGTTATTTTCATTATTTGCTTTATTCTTTTTCTTCTTAATAATAATTCCTGCACCAATACCAAATATAGCTATTAGTACTCCGATAACAATACCTGCAACAGCACCAGAACTAAGTCCTTTTTTAGCTTCAATAGGTCTTTTTATTTTTAAGGTTGTTACTTCATTTGTTTGTATTGCACCTTTTGTAATTACTTGAATTTCAACTGAAACTCCATCTTTTGTTTTAGTTGCTTTTACAAGATATTGTGAAGAACTAGGTAAGTTAGTTAAATCAATACCAGTTTCTTTTTTAAGTGTTTCAATATCATGAATTTTCGAAACATTAACTTTTTGTTCTTTAATTACAAGTTTCTTAACCATTTCATTTAGCTTCTTAATATTGGCTTTATGTTGGAAAGTAAGGTCTGAATCACCTTTTAATAATCCTGTAATTGTTTGAGTTTTATTAGGAACATCAGGTGTATATGTTTCAACCTTTACAACGATATCTCCTGTAGCTGGATCAGCTGTTAATTCAATATTTTTAATAGTTGTAACACTACCTTTTAAAATTGCATTTAAATCAATTTCAGAAATTTCTTTTAAGAATTCTACTTTTTTGCCAATGTTTGGTTGTTTAAACATTTCACTTGCTAATTCTGATACTTTTTTACCATTTGAATTAGTGATTTTCTTGTTAGTCACTCAATGTTTAATATTCTCTAAAGCTGTGTTTTGTGAAGCAATTTTACTTAAATTAACATCATCAATTCCTGCATAAGTCTTTTCAACTACAACTGGTTGAGGTGTACCTTGAATTATTAATTCAACTGTTAATTTAATAGCTTTACCTGAAGCAGCCACTTCAGCTTTTATTGATTTAATATCTGAGAATAAACGTTTTGTTAGGGTTACTCCTAAATATTTCTTAACATCATCAACATTATTTATTTTTTTAACAACTTCAGATAATTTTAGATTACCTTGTACTAATCTACCTGTTGTTAGATTAGTGTTTAAAGCACTAACTGTTTCAGGTTGTATATTTGAAAAGTCAATTTTTTGAAGACCATTGTTTTTTGTACCAAAATAAATTCCAGATTCTGTATTTCTTAAGAAACCACCTTGTGGTGAAAAATTAGATATTGGTATTAATTTACCATCCATTTTATTTTTGTCTTCTAGAATTCTAAGCCCTTCTCCTTTAATACCTACATAAACTAAACCATCGATTTGTTCTATAAATGTTTCTTGGAAATTACCTTTTTGGATTAATGTAAGACCTTTTCTATCCATTCTAAATAAACCAGATACAGAACCAACGTAAACATTACCATTTACTTCTTTGGCTCACCCGTATTCAACACTAGTTTTATCGTATTCAACCAACTTGTCTCCAACTAATTTATAAATACCGTTAGCTTTTGTACCTACATAAACATTACCGTCAGATCCTTTTATTATGAAACCATGTAACAATGAAAATTTAGATCCTTTTTTTGTTTTAGTAACTACTGCATCAGTTGCTGAAAAGTATCCTGTTTGTTGATTATATTTAATTTCCTTTAATCCATTAGGACCACCAAAAAACATACGACCATCTATTTTTTTCATAAATCCATATTTGGCATTTTCACTATTTAGTCCGATACTTTTTAAAGAACCAAGATTAGGATCAAATCCCATAATACCGCTAGATGCAGTACCAACATAAATAACGTTATATAGTTTTTCTATAAATCCATTACTTAAGTCATATCCATTAATAATTTGTTTCATATTACCATTTTTATCAATTTCTCATAATCCTGCTTTATTCCCTAAGTAGGTTTTCTTTTCTCCACTATCTAGTTGAATTTCTTTTATGAATGCATTTTTAGTATCAACTTTGTTATTATTAAATTTAACCTCTTTTAGTGTAGGGGTAATTAATTTACTTTTGGCTGTTGCTTGATAAGTACTTAAATTCCCGAATGTTTGTAAAGAATTACCTTTAATATTATTAAAAGATAAATTCTTTTGTGTGTCTACACTTGTGCTTGCCATAGCAATAGTTGCTGGAACTGCAATAGCAGTTATAGCACCAATAGACAACATATATTTCTTCGCTTTTTTCATTTCTCTCTCCTTTTTTATTCTTTTCGGATAAGTTTTTGGGGTATAATTGTTTTAAGTAAAAACCTTTATTAGAACCCAAAAAATTTCGAAAAGCGGAATTTTAACACAAAATTCCCTTGAGGTGAAGTTTTCTTCGAAAACAAAATGTTTCACATTTTACCTCAAGGGGCTAAACCCCCTTTCGCCCGCGGGCTCCGCCCCCCTTCATTCCTAATACTTTTCTTTAAAAAACAACACCCCCAAGTGTTGTTTTTTTATTCTCCATCTAAGAGGCAATGTCCACAAATTAAGTGAGTAGCTGATAACACCACAATACAACGTAAACGGCGTGATTTTTCCCTCAAAATTCAAAAATCAAATTTCCGCGCCCCTAAGGGGCTTTAAAACCGTAAATCCAAGATGAAATAATTGCGGAAGTTAAATAGTTTCCATAAATAAATATTAGAAACAAAAAAGTATAAAAAAAGACCTATCAGTCTTTCAAAATTATTTTGTAATAAATTTATATTTTTTTAATTTTCTAAACAATTCTTCTAATTTATTCTGTAAATTTTTAAAAAATAATACTAGGATTTATTTTAAAGATTAAGGTAATTTTTGCATCAATTTAAAAAGAAATAAATATAGAATTTTCTTCATCAAATAATATAAAACTTATGAGAATAAAATATTTTAGTAATTTTTAATCTTTGCTATTCTATTCTTTATTACTAAATATTATCTAATGAGTTAACAATAATAAACTCTTTTTTAATATCTTATAATAATTTCAATATCTTCATTATTCTTAATTAAAGAACATCGAATAAACTCAACTTAGTTCAAATTTATACTTTATAAAAATAATAGAATATAATATTCATAAGGAGGAAATAATGGATACAATGAAAAAAATGGGTGAAAGACTTAAGAGGTTAAAATGATATTACATAACATTAATAATCATTGCTTCCCTTTATCTTTTAATGAATACAATAATTGTTTGAGCTCCAATGACTAGAATAGGAATGCTATTGATTGGATTATTAGTTTGAGCGCTTTTGATAGGTTCTGTAATTTTCCTTATTTTAACAATAGTTGAATCAACGGCATTGAATAAAATAAAACCTGAATATAGGTTTAATGTTCAATATATAGTAGCATCAGTATTGCTTGGTGTCCTTGGATTCTTTGTCTTATTATCATTTGTTGTGGTTTCAGGTAGAGGACATGGATCACCTAATATAACTAATCGTGGTGCAGGTGTAAAAATGATAACATGACTAATAACAGCACTATCTGTTGGAGGAATTATATTATTTTATGTATTATCATTACAAAAAGCAATAGGTTCTTTAAAAGATATTTCTAATATTGAAAAATTTTAAAATAATAAAACATTAAATAAAGAATAAGTAAATATTTTAAAAAAATAACACACCTACATATGGTGTTTTTCTTTCACCTAAATTTAGTGCTAATTCTTAAAACCCCATATAATAAACATATGAAAAATAATAAAAACATTCAATTCCTACAAAGTGCATTTGTAAAGAACTTTGCAACTAAAGAAAAAATCAAATGAAATAAATATCAAACAGAAGAATATGGAGAGCTAGATATTGAAAAAATAATAGAAACTGTAAATCCATTAGAAGCAAGGGCTTTACAAGTGATCCAAAAGATTATCCAACAAACAAATGTAAACAAAGAGGTACAACTAACTAGAAAAGATTTGATTGCTTTGAAATTCTTATCTTGTTTTAATGATGTAAAAAAACAAACCCTTGATAAAGAGGTTGTCAATGATGCTAATTCTATAATCCTTGAATATTTTGATAAATTTGAAAAAACAGGTTCAACATCAAATATACAAAAGGATTATTATGGTTCAATGGAAGTTAATCCATTTGAATTAGAAGAAGAACCAAGCGGTAATAAAAAAGAATGAGATGAATGAACTGCAAGGAATGTCACAACTAAAACCACAACACTTTTTAATATCTGAGAAAAGTTGCAATCAAGATTGGTTATTTTAAAATTTGATAAACCAAAATTAATGCTCCAAGAAACTATGGGATTTATTAAAACAACTAATAATGATAGAAACAAATATTCTTTTATGCCAATAACTCCCAATATAGGAATAATGTTTTATCATGAATCAATTGAAACAAAGGAATTAATACCTTCTGAGAAGGTTCTATTCTTCAAGAATGATATAAGTATTCAAAGACATGAAACTGTCTACAAAAACAATGAAACTATTAAGCAAAAGCAATTAGAATTTATTGATAAACAAAAAGCAAAAACGATTGAAGAAATTGATTATCATAACGAAATGTTTTTTCTTCATGAAGTTGAAAAGTATTATGACCTTGAAGATTTATTCATCTATAAAGTGTTAGAAGAAAATTCTGAAGTGGCAGATATATGCAATGCTATGGCATTAATGAACAACAAAGAACAAATAATAATTTATCAAACTAAACAATATATTATTGATGCTGAAAAACAAATAAATAAATAGAAATATAATTCAAAAATAAAAATAAAGAAAAACCTGCATTATGCCGGTTTTTTTACTGTAATTTTTTATTGTATTCTTTTATTAAACTTAAGTATTCTCTGCGAGATTCTTTTTCATCCACTATAGGATCACGCATTTTATCTATAAGATATTTATTCACATATTCAAAATTAGGATCGAACTTCTTAATTTGAAGACTTGGAGAGAAGGTTCTATAAGCACCTTGGTAATCAAGACCGGTAAAAGAAGCTCATTGCCAAGATTGATTATTAACAATAGGATCATAATCAATTAATTTAGTTGCGAAGTATCTCTCCCCAATTCTTCAATCAAGGTTTAAGTTCTTACAAAAGAATGAAGCTACAATCATCCTTGCTCTATTATGCATATAACCAGTAGTATTTAATTCATGCATAGCAGAATCAATAATAGGGAAACCAGTTTTTCCTTCCTTCCACAATTGAACTAATTTTGGATTTTCATTAAAATGCCAATTATCATATTTGGATAATATATTTGTCGGGTGTTCTCCCCTTATCTTATATTTGTCTTTATTTTGCACATAAAATTGATAATAAAATTCTTTTCAAAGTAATTGTCTAACAAATGGAAAGTTAACTTCATCTTTCTTATAACAATATTCAATTGCTTCTCTATATGAAATTACACCAAACTTTAATGCTGCAGATATTTTGCTATTTTCAAACGAGAAATAATTTCTTGAATCTTTATAATCTAAAGATATAACTCTATCCATAGAAGTAAAAACTTCTTCTCTGGTTATCTTCATTCCATAATCTTTACCATCTCCTACACTTGAAGAAAATTTATTTTTATCAAATTTAACAAATAAATCATATGAAACATTGAATGTATTCGATTTAATATTGCTTAATTTATCTAACTTACTTTCAAAGAAGGGTTTGAATGTTTTGAAGCTTGTTCCACTTTTTGTATGCGTATCTTTTGGATCGAATAATAAGTAATCATTATAGCTAATAAAATCTATATTATTTTTATTGCAAAAATCTTTAATTTCTTTATCTCGATTAACTGCGAAGTTTGTAATATCTGAATTGGAATAAATTCCATCTATTTTGTTTGATTTCATAAGTTCTTTAAGAACCTCTACATCATTATTAGACTTATAAAAATTAATGGGTACTTCTTCATTCAAAATACTTAATCTCTTATTTAAGTATTCTTGACCCTTTGGTGAAAAATATCTTTTATCAATTGATTTATTAAAGATAAAAACTAAAGCAATCTTTTTATTTGATTGCATAGCTTTTATGAGTGTCTTATTATCCTGGACTCTCAAATCCCTTCTAAAAATAAAAATATTCATACTTTAATTATAAATAATAACTATATAAAACACCAATGTATAAAGAATAAAGGTATTTATATTGAACTAATTTGTAATTTATTCTTGATGTTGAATAAACCCTAAGAGTTGCTCATAGCCACAAAAACGCATATTCAAAAAGTATAAAATATAGACTTATTAGTCAATTAATTAAAATATTTATGTCAAATTTATAAATTCCGAGAGTTATAATTAACTTGTGAATACAAGTGATATTCACACAAAGGGGGATTGTTTTGAAGATGAATAAAAAGGTAATATTAGGGATTACCGCAATGAGCGCAGTTATTCCTGCAACGATCTTACTAACAAGCTTTACTGCCGTCGAAAAAGTTAGTGGTCGAAAAACAACGACGAATATGTTTTCAAAAATGAATCAATCGAATTATTCAGCACACGAAACTATCGATAAATTTGTAGTACAAGGTAATAAAAATATTATTACTGTACATGATGAAGTTAAGTCAGATACTTCTAATAAACTTGAAGGTAGATGAATGTATCATGGGGATCATATACCAACAGGTTTATTAGTAAGAAAAGGACAAAAAATCAAAATCAACGTAGATGAAATGAGTCCTGGTAGTAAACCACGTATTTATGTTCAAGCTCCAGGGGAATGATCTGGATTAAAAGATACGGGTTCAGAACGTATCAGCTTAAAAAACGGGGACAATGAAGTAGTTGCACCAAATACAGGTGTTATTTATGTAACTATTGATGGAAAAAATGCGAAAGTTAAGTATGAAATAGAAAATACAAATCTAGAAAAAGTACCAACATATTACAAAGGAGATGATGAAGCTGCTTTCTTGGAAGAAGTTAAAAAATCAGATTCTCCAGTAGTCAACATTATGTCTGATTGAGTTGTAAATATGGTTGGAACTAAGATGTTTAAAAATACATTTTTAACTAGTTCTGGAACAGCAAAACACAATGTCAGTGTTAACAAAACGTTAGAAAAATGAGATGAATTGGTTGAAACATACACAAGAATTTCCGGTTTATCAACAAATGGTACTGGGCTAAATAGAAAATATGGGCACAAAATTAACTTGTTTGCTCCAAAAGGTGGACACGGATGAGCAAGTTTTGGCGGTACAGTAAGTATTGGTCAAAACTGATTCTCTGGTTCTTTAAAAGGTAAAGCAGAATGAGTTCTTGGACATGAACTTGGTCACACATGACAAAACGGGAACATGAGTTGAGAAGGTGTGACACAAGTTGTACCAAATATTTTCGCAGCACTATGACAAGAAAAATACTCCGAATTGTCAACTAAAGATAAACCATGAAATAAAATTGTGGAAGAACAACCGCATGCGATTAATAATATTAGAAATGCAATGGACAAAGGGGGATTTAAAAACTTTGATTCCGTTGGTTGATCAGAAAAATTAATGATGTACCTACAACTGCAAAAAGCGTTTGGAGATAACTTTATGCCGACCTTATCTCAATATTACAGAATAAACCATAGCAAGACAGTTGAAGGAAGAAAAGGCTTGAGTGAAGCCGAAAAAGTTCTAAGAAGTGAAGGGTTAGATACGGAAAATCCATTTGGAGATATCGTTAATACCAAAAAAGAAGAAAGACAACAAGTATTCATGCGTGCAGTGATGAATATCACAGGCTATGACTTAACAAATTTCTTTAAAGTTTGAGGTTTCAAATTAAATGAAGAAACATTGGCAAATGCTAAAGGTAAAAAAGTTGTTACAAAAGCAATTGAAAGAAATTACCTTAAAGGTACAAGTCCAAAAGTCATGAATGTTCAAGAGTTAATGCCTAAATACAATCCGGTACAAATAAGTTCATCGGATATAGACTTTTCAATTGATACATTAATGCATGAACCAAAAGAAGTTACTGAAGCAAAAATCTTGGCTAAACTAAAAGGTAAAATTCCAAGTAACTATAAAGTTGAAATAGTTGGAGATAAATACATGGATTACTACACTAGAAAAGTATTAATCAATGTATATGATCCAGCTAATAAATTCGCAACAGAAAATGGTTTTACTATCTATATTAAAAAATCAAACATTATCGAAAGTGATGCAAAAGTAATACCTAACTATGGTATTGAAGATTTATTAGAAATTGACTTAGATAAAAAAGAAGGAGATACTGGATTCTTGACAGGGGTTATTGTACCTCAACAGACACACTTCCATGATCTTTGAATTTTTGATTCTGTAAACGGAAGACCATATCATTACAATGAGAAGACAACAAAATTAAAAGATGGAATGATGATTAGATTAATTTTAGATCCTGCCTACAAACATAAATTTATGGATAAAAAATATAGTCCTAAATTTAATGAAAACAATGAAAGAATATATACTAAATCAAATGGGAGCTTAGTATATGAAAAACTTATTAAAATCATTAACTAGATTTTAAAAAACAGTATAAGACGCAAATAAAAAGACTGGGCCAAAAGCTTAGTTTTTGATAGCAAAAAATTAACTTATATGAATAAAATTTAAACTCAAATACATTTTAAAATATCAATAAATCTCATTAATTATTTTTGTGAAATTGAACAAAGATTACACAATAAATATGCATAAACGCGTTATTCTTGTATGAACTTTACAATTCAAAATAAACCACTTAAATATAATTATTATGGAGGTAAAAATAAATGAAATAAGCTTCTCAAATCAAAAATGAATAAAATTAAGGTCATACTACATTATGTTAATTTTTATTGCTATAGGTTATTTTGTGATAAATTTTGTAGTTCGATTAATTGCAAAAATACAAAACGATAAAATTTAATTCGATCTTATTTATATTTACAATCTATGTAATATCTACAATTCTCCTTATTTTAATAATTGTAGATTGTGTTTCTATACAATGAAGCTTAACCAGAACAATATGTTTAATTTCAATATGTTTTTGCCTCCATCATCGCTGGAATGCCATTTTCTTCTCTTTGGGGCGACTAGCTAATATGAATTATCATACAGATGTTAAAAACGTCATTAATCATGCATGTGATAATTCAATAAAAAATAATTGTTTGGATTATGATCTCACTTATCATTACGAGTGTGATCTCACTCTACTCAATTTCATTATCAAAATAAGAAGATTTTAAATCAAAATTAAAAGTATTCCTTTTAAGTATAAAACCTCAAAACGAATAAGGGTTAGATAAAAAGTTTATAAAATACCAACGAAATAATGTTGGTGTTTTTTCTATTTAAATAAATATTGTTAAAAACAAGATACTGATATCAATAAAAACATTCAAACACCCAGTTTATTGATAATCATTTATTTCCTTGGATTTGTATTTAATTCTAAAATTATTGTTTTTTCAAGAAAAATACATTTTTTCAAATAAATTTCCTTGAATTTTTTATTTTATATGTATTTAACATAGTACTAAAATGCAAGTGTTATACTTTCTTTGAAATAATGAAATTTAATATTAGTTTTAAATTGGAAAGGGAAAAAATGACAGAAAAGACAATGAAAGGAACCATCTTTGGTTCTATTGCAGCAAGTGTTGTAGTTGGACTAGTTCCAGCTATTACTTTCAGTGTTTTATATCAGAAAAATAACAAACTCAGAAAAGAGGCTGTTAATGAGAATAAAGCGTTGAAAAAAGAAATTACAAATAAACAAAAAGAAATCGAAAAAATTCAAAAAGAACTAAAAAATAAAAAAGATGAAATCGCCAAATTACCAAAAGATGAAATATCATCAAAAGATAAAGAAACTATCGCCAAATTAACAAAAGATCTTAAAGATGCACAAAAAGAATTAGATCAAAAGAATGAACAGTTGAAAAATCTATTAAAATCAATAAATGATTTATTACCAAAATTTGAAAAAACAAAAGTTTTAAATAAAAAATTCAATCCTCCAAATGTTGATTGAACAGGAGCATATACATATGGACGTTTATCAACAACGCCAGAAGTATTTATAGCTACAAAAAATGGAACTTTTAGACATGACTCCGATAAGAAGGGTTTAGAAAAATTAGATGATTGAGATATAGCAGGAAGTCTAATAGGTGGATTCATTCACGTTGATGAAGATTCTAATGCAACATTTTTCGGATCTAAAAAAGGATTATTTGTCGAATATCAGAAAAAGGTTAGTCAAATTGCTAGTGGTGATTTTACTGGTACCAATATGCTTTCTTATATAGAAGCAGATACAAATTTGAATACAGTAGGTTTATATAGAGATGGTAAATTATTTAGAATGACAAAAAGTAATTCTAAATTTGAATTAACTGACAAAATTATAGCTAGTGGTTTACCAACAAACGTAAAAGGTATTAGGAGTTTTACAGATAAAACTGGTCTTGACAATTTATACTTCTATTCAGATAAAGGTATAACAATGGTTGGTTATGATAGGACTACTACTAAAAAGATAGTGCAAAAGCAAATATCAACTAGAAATGTTCAATCAATGGAAGAATTGATGATTGATGGTAAAAGTAATATTTATATTGTGTATAAAGATGGTATTGGTATTATTGAAGGTAACAAACAACATGGCCTTAATTCAATCACTGTCCAAAATATGAATCCAAAAAGAATTATTGAGCATAACTTAAAAGGCGATTTAACAGGTGCAAAGATTAATGTAATATTCTCTAAAGGTAAGAAGTATTTAGTTCTTTTAACAAAAGATGGAATGAAAGTAATATACGATAAAGAACTTTATAAGGTATTTTGTAATACTGATGGAACAATAAGTTCAACAGACTTCACTAATCAAACAATGATTAATGATGGTTCAGAAACATGGATAGGGAATTCAAAAGAAATGATGAAATTAGAATTAATTCCGCCTTCAATAAATTGAGTTCAACATGCAAAAAATATTTATATGTAAATAAGTTCAAACACACAAAACAAATTTTGTTTGTGTGTTTTTTTATTTTATCTTTTTTACTAAACTACTAAAACACTTGCAGAAAATTAAATTTAAAAATTGAAATAGTTCAATAGATAATTCCTGATTTATCTTAATTAGAGTATATTGTAAATAACAATTTATGTATTTGACATTATTTATTTGCTGGGTAATAAAAAATCCTTGAATTTTGATTTTTGAGTAAAGTAGAACAAAAAAATTCATTTTTATTTACGAGATATTTTAAGTAACAAATTTGCTTGAATTCAATGTAAAACACAAGTTAATTTAAAAATCAGCAAGTTTAAAAATTAGGTGCATCAAATAAGAAAACAAGAAATGAGTGATTTTTCGTAATTGAAATATCATTATATATTCCACTGATGATTTATATATCATATTCTTTGAAAAAACCTTGTATTGCATATTATTTTAATCACATCATTAGCTATTTTTATACTGAAGATAAATCTATTATTTATTAATAAATTGTAAAATACAATCTTTTGTTTTGAAGAATTTTGATTATTCTTGTAGTTGGCAGAAATTGAATTTTTTAATCAAAAAATATTTCTTTCTCATTGAAATTTCAACAAAAATAAAAAAATATTTTTTCAGTTGTAAAGCAATAAAAACTCAATAATCAATATAATTTATATGTGGAAGAAAATAAGAGAGAATATATCTATTTTTTGCGAAAAAAAATTGTAAAGCATTTTGCAACTAATGGACAAGTAAGATGAAAACGATACCAAACAAACCAAGGTAGTGTTATGGATATCGATGGAATCGAAAATGAAGAATATAAAAAAGCAGGGGAAGAGTTCCAATCCAAAGAAATAGAAAGGGGAATGGATCTGCTTGAAAAACAAGGACTTGAAATTATAATAAGAATTATTGACAAATTGAACGATAAAGGAGGAGTTAAATTAACAAGGGAAGAACTAGTTACTTTAAAATTCTTTACAATCCTTATCGGAGTGCAAACAGAAACAGTTAGAAATGATTTTAAAAGCCAAAACGGAGACGCACAATTCAATGAGGAAGTAAATCAAAAAACCAAATCACCACAAGAGATAAAAGAAGAGAAAATTTCGATTATCCTGAAATACTTCAGAGAATTTATAAAAACAAATTCAATGGCGGACATCCAAAGAGATTATTACAATTCAATGGAAGTAAAGTCAACTGCCAGAAGAGATTCTGATAATGAATTTGGTTGAGGTGGATGAGCTAAAAGAAATGTATCAGTTGAATCAACTATTAGTATGAATATAATGGAGAATTTAAATTCAAGATTAATGATCTTTAAATTTGATGAACCTAAATTATTCTTAAGAGAAGTGCTGAACTATATTGAAACAAATAAAAATGGAGAGCTTAAATATACCTTTATGCCCATTACGCCAAATGTAGCAATAATGTTTTATGTTGACTCGCCATTAACTAAGGGTTCAGATAATTCTAAAAAGATAACTATCTTTGAAAATGATATTGCTGCTTACAAGCATGAAACTATATATAAAAATATAAAAATCATTAAAAAGAAATCAAAAGAATATATTAAGAATAAAAAACCTAAGACAAAAGAAGAGACTAATTATCACAAGAAGTTCTTCTTCCTTTATGAAACAGAAAAATATCATGACCCACAAGATGTATTTGTTTTTGATGTATTGCGTGAAAGTGCAAAAACAGCTGACTTATGTAATGCATTAGCATTATCAAGAAGTAAGAACCAATTGATAGTTTATCAAAATAATACTGATCTTTGAGAAGCTGAAAGTCAAATGAAGTAAAACCACAATCAATAATTTCAATCTAAAAAATACCATGCATTATGCAATGGTGTTTTTTTGTTTAATGTTTATATATTTTATGAATAAGAAAGGACATAAAAAATACCACAACATTTAATGTGATATTTTATTTATAAGAACGTGTTTCTCTAACTTTGCCATCTTCACCTTTAAGTCTAAATTCAGACTTATTTTTTCTAGCAATTTCTCTACCATATTCAGCAGCTTCTTTTTGAGTTGCAAACTTTTTAAGTGCTTTTGCTGAACCAGTAGTTCTAACTGCTCATGAACCATCTTTACGTGGATCTACCATAACGTCTTTAGCCATTTTATGCTCCCTTCATATTCATTGAAAACTTTTCTATTAATATAATTCTAATATATTTATGGAATATAACCAAAAACTTTGTAAAAAACAAAAAAGGTATTGATTTTAAACTTTTTTAAATTTTATTTTATTCCCTAAAAATCGTTGTAAATTGTGTAAATAACAATAAAAAAGTTTAATAAGCCTATATTTTCAGTGCTTAAAAAGTATTTTTTAATAATCAAACATTCAAAAAATGTTCTTATTGCTTAAAAAAATGATTTTGTTTTAGTTTTAAAATGATATAAAATATTTGTATATACAAGGAGGAATGAAATGAGTGCGAAAAGAAGGATATTGTATTTTGGGGGATGTTTTGCTGCAGCTGGAGCTATTTCAGCTTCAACAGTATTAATACTTGCATCAAAGGGTTATATTGACATCCAACCAAACCATAAGAATAACAATGTTGGTACTAAGAGTCGGATTGTGTCTGATTCAAGCAACACCAGCACTGTTGAGATTGAAAAACTTAAGAAAGCTATAGCAGAAAAAGAAAGAATGATTAAAGAAAAGCAAAGAGCTATCGAAAGTAAAGAAAAAACAATCAAAGAAAAACAAAGAGCAATCGAAGGTAATGAAAAAACCATCAAAGAAAAAAATCAGTTGATTGATGATAGAAATCATTTGATTGAAGAAAAAGCTCGAATGATTGAAGAAAAAGCTAAATTGATTGAAGACAAAGAAAGAATGATCACTAAGAAAAATAAGTTGATCAAAGAAAAAGAAGATGCTATAAAAGCAAAAGATGATGTTATCAGAGCAAAAGAAGACGCTATAAAAGCAAAAGATGATGTTATTAAAGCAAAAGATGACACCATCAATGAAAAAAACCAAGCGATAAATTCAAAAAATGAAACTATCAAAGCGTTAACACCGCGTATTCAATTTGATAAAACACCAAAACGAATGAATTTACGAGGAGTAGATTGAACAGGGGCATTTGTTTATAAAGATGGATTGGATAATTCATTCCAATACGCAATAACTAAAAGTGGTATATTTTCTTATGACACTAAAAGACCTGATGAATTTAAGAAAATGAATGATTGAGATGGTATCGGTGACCCAACTGATGGGTTTATGTTCCAAGCAGATATTAATTTAGAAAGAGTTAGATTTGTAGGAACTAAAAATGGGCTTTGAGTTCAAAATACAGATGGGGCTCCAATAGAACAAATTGCTAAAGGTGATTTCAGTAATACAAATATGTTGGCAACTGATGGAATGTCTAAGCCAGATATATTTATATATGATAGAAGCGGATCATTAAAACAAATTGTTCAAGATTCTGTAACTAAGAAATGAACAATTGATTCAACACCAAAAATCAAAGATTTACCAAAAAATCCAAAAGGGATTAAAACAATTAGAGATACAGAATCTAATAAATCTGTAATGTATGTTTATGGCGATGAAGGTATCACTGCAATTTCTAGTGATACTCAAATCACATCTAAAAAAATTACATCTAAACCAGTTAAGAATATTAATATCCTAACTGATACAGCTGATATAGAAAATGCTGATCCAGATGCACCAATATTTACATTAGGTATTATATTTAAAGATTCGGTATCACTTATGAAAGCTATTCCAAATGAAACTGGTGATTGAACAAAATCTATTAAACCAATTAAAGAAATACCGGTACAAGACGACTTAACTGATGCTAAGTTAATGTTTATCAAAGATGAAGGAAAAATGGTGCCTGCCTTAATAACTAAAGCTGGATTAAAAATATTTGTTGGTACTAGATTCTTTGATTTAATGAAGGCTGATGGAACTAAAGAAACTGAAGACTTCACAAAATCATTGGTATTTGATGCTTCTTCACATACGGCTATTGCTAATACAAAAGGGTTAAGAACTATTAAGATCATACACCCCAAAGTAAAAGCATTTACCTCATCAACTGCAAACATTTACCAAAAATAATAACCGTTTATGGTTATTTTTTATTAACACTCAATAACTTATTTTTGGAATATCATAAAGTATCATTATATAAATTAATGAAAAGGAGTCATATGAGAGTTAGATTATCATATAAAGATAAAATTATTAAATGACCTAGATTAAATACTAATGTAGTGTTTTTAGGTGATGAGGATATCGATAAAGAAATAATCCTTAAAACATTAAAGATTGGCATATCAAAAATAGAGGAGTTTATTGGACTGGCCGTTAATGAAGAGTTAAAGAATAAAGAATTGGTGAATAAATTAACTCAAACTAACTTAGTTACTTTTATTAAAGGTGTGTTTAATAGATTCAATCAATCATTAGCATCAGAAATAACAGGAATTACTACATTTAAAATAACTGTATGCGGAATTGATGCAATTGCAATTGCCAAAGAAATCCGTCAAATTATTCAAGAAGGTGAGTACGACGAAAATATTACCATAGATAAAATACCGGCTCATATTTTTGAAGCAAGAGCATTGGCATATATTTACTTTGGTTCAAGAGTTGCTGAAAATAAAACATTATCAATTGCTTTAACATCAATAGTAAAGACCATAGACCAAACAAACCAAGAAACTGAAATTAAAAAAGGTAAAAATTACTTTATTATTTCAGATTCAAAAGATCAAACTAAAGAAGTTATAAAACAAGATCTTGATTTTGAATATGTGTTAATTAAAGAAACAACTAAAGGTATTCAATATATAAGAACTTCAGAATAGTTTAAAAGACCTAAATTAGAAGGTCTTTTTTATTTATGAAAATATCCAAATGATTATTCATATACTATTAAGTTAATTTCTGTTTTAATCTAAAGTCTTAAATAAAAAAAATTCTCACTTAAAACAATTTTTCCTTTAAAATATATGTAAATTACAATTTTTTTTCGAAACGCCAAAAAATGCTAAAAGCCTTATTTTATGGGCAAATATCGGTATTTAAAACTTGAATTTTATTCTTATAAGACAAAAAAACTATTAAAGAAATGTTTCATGTTGATATAATTAATTCGAAAAAAAGTAAGGGGATGAAACCAAATGAATAAAAAAAATAGAAGAAATATCACCACTTTGGGAATAACAACATTAGCTATAACATTACCTGTAGCAACAGTTGTTTCTTGTGGTGCGGGAGATGATTCGAAGATTAAGGAATTAAAAAAACAACTCCAACAAAAACAAGCGGAGTTAGATGCCAAACAAAAGGAACTTGACGCTAAAAATAAAGGTATTCAAGATAAGCAAACTGAACTTGAAAGTGAAAAAGCAAAAGCCAAACAAAAACAAGCAGAAATTGAAAAACTTAAAGAAGATATCGCACAAAAAGAAGAGGAACTTAAGAAAAATATTAATGGTACTCTTGCAGCATCACTTAAACAAGAAAAAGATAAACTTGAAGAAGATCTTAAGAAAAAAGAAGGAGAACTAGAACAAATTAATAAAGATGTTCAAGCTAAAGAAAATGAATTAGCCCAGCTTAAAAATGAGTCTCAAACAAAAGACAGAACTATTTCCGACAATACAAAAGCCATTAGAAAACTAGAAAATGAGAAAAAAGATTTAATTTCAAAGCTAGCAAAAATGACCCAAGAAAGAGATGAACTTCAAGTTGATGTACATGCAAAAGACACACAACTTAATGCCAAACAAACAAGTATTGACGAGTTAACAAAAAATATTTCTGATAAAGATAAAGAAATAAAAGCTAAACAAGATAGTATAGACACACTTAAAAATGAAGCTGCAACAAATACTGCAAAAATTACAGACCTAGAAAAATCTGTTAACGATAAAACAGCAGAAATAACAAAATTAAAAACAGATGCAACAACAAATGAAACAAAAATTACCAACCTAGAAAAATCTGTTAATGATAAAACAGCAGAAATAACAAAATTAAAAGCTGATGCAACAACAAATGAAACAAAAATTACCAACCTAGAGAAATCTATCCATGATAAAACAGCGGAATTAACAAAATTAAAAACTGATGCAACTACAAACGCCACAAGAATAGCAGATTTAGAAAAATCAATTAATGATAAAACAGCGGAATTAACAAAACTAAAAACTGATGCAACTACAAACGCCACAAGAATAGCAGACTTAGAAAAATCAGTTAATGAGAAAACAGCAGAAATAACAAAATTAAAAACTGACGCAACCACAAATGCCACAAAAATTGCTAACCTAGAGAAACAAGCTAAAACAGATTCGGATACAATTGCGCAACTTAATACTGATATTGCAACTAAAGATGCTGATATTCAAGCTAAAGCACAAGAAATCGCAACATTAACAAATGATATGCAAAGCTTAGAAGGTCAATTAAAAACAACCACTCAAGAACGAGATGCACTTAAAGCAGATTTAAAAACAAAAACCGATGAACTAACATCAAAAACAAATGAAGTTTCTGCTTTAAATAAGACAATTTCAGATAAAGATGCTGAAATTAAAACTAAAGAAGAAGAAATTGCTAAATTAAAAACCGACATTGCTGATAAAGATAAGGATATTGCCGGTCTTGAAAAAGATATTAATAAACTTGTTTCAAAAAGCAATATTGAATCTACCAGTGTTAAAGAAGATCTTGAGGGTGCATTTACACATAAACATTGAGATAAAAATAAAGTAGTTCAATATGTTGGTACTAAAAATGGTTTATTTATATTTGATAAGACTACAAAAACATTAACAAAACAAAGTGACTTTGATGTTGTTGGTGATATGTCAAATGGTTTTATGTATGAATTTAAAACAATAGCTGCAGGTCATGTTACATTCATCGGAACAAAAAACGGTCTATGAGCAAAACCAGATAATAAACCTGTACAAAAAGTTGAACAAGGAGATTTCACAAAATCAAATATGACTCTAGATGAGTTTAGTCAAAACCCAGTTGTCTACTGAGATGGTGCACTATATGGTGTTTCAGTTTCAACTTCTTCTGGAACATGAGAAATAGCAGATACTCCTACATTAGACAATCTACCTAAGAATGTTAGAAAGATTGCTAGAGTTAAGGTTTCGATTGCTTGTGAAAAACTATTTATAATGTCAGATGAAGGATTACGTGAAGTATTCTATTACTATGGACAATTCCACAATAATGAACTTTCAAAAGAAAGTACTCAATTTGTTCATGCAATTATTGATCAAGAAGGTAATGGAAAAATCTATGTTGGATTTGACAATGGTTTAGCATTGATGGAAAAACACGATGATGTCGCGGGTGAAACAAGGGTTAATAAGATTGGTAGAAAAGTAAACCTTATTGGTGCATCAATGATACATAGTGATCAAGATATTTATGTAGCAACAAAACAAGGTTTAAAGAGACTTCAAAATAATAAATTATGATTAGCATTAGTTAATGTCGATAAATCAAATGATACTACAGACTTTACAAAAGATGCATTGATCGAAGGAACTGATGGAGTGTTCATTGGTTCTAAAAATGGATTAAAACTAATTAAGGATCCACAAAGTTTCAAACCATTTACATCAGATGCTTTAAACACATATAAAAAATAGCCTTTATAGGTTATTTTTTTAATATTTAAATTAGTAAAAAGAAGTGTAATAAACTCCATTGAAAGTTAAAGAAGCATATAAAGATATAAAAAAGCAATGCCCAAGCATTACTAATTACTAAATTATTTAGATTCTTTTTTAGCGTTACCGAACATTCTGTTGAATCTTTCAACACGTCCAGTTGATTTAAGTGAAGTATTTGTTCCTTTGTAGAATGGGTGACATTCTGAACAAGTATCAATTGAAACTGATTTAGCAGTTGTACCGATTTGGTGTTTTGCTGAACATGTAATACATGATACTTCAATTACTTTATATTCTGGGTGAATATCTTTTTTCATGGTGCTCTCCTTATCCATAGAATAGTGTATCTTCTTCTATAGTCTATTTAGCTTTCTATTTGAAAGTCTTAATAATAATATCATATATAGTTAGAAAAATCAATACTATTAAAGCACAAAAATATCGATAAATTTTAGGGACTATTATTATGATTAAATATTGATAATAAAAAACACTTAATAGTGTTGTTTTTATACTCATGGAGCAAATATTAATATTCCTAAAATAATGTAAATTATTATAAGCATTAATAATGGTCGTTTTTTCTTTAATCAGAAAATAGCGAATGTAATTCCAATTGGAACTCATGCTATTAAGACTCACATTCTTCAACCACTGAAGAAGTTGGCGCGATTACTATGACTCAACCCCGCATAAGAGTTTTTTGAGAATGAGTTTAAGAATATTTGTGGAAACATTGTTCCTAATAATAATTGAATACTTAAAGCGATTAGAACTCCAATGATGATGGGTCTTAAGAAAATAATAGTATTCTTAAGATATTTATTTGTTCTAGCTTTTCTAATCATCTTTGTAGTGATTAAGATTAATACGATAGATGGAAGAGCAAAGATTAGATAAGTTCCAATCATTGCTAAATATCCTCATCATTCACCATTAGAAATTAAATAACCTGTAAATAAACCAAATTTAGTACTCACAACACCAGGTGTAGAGTTAGATACTGCAAATACATTATTAATAGTGTCATCACTAATTGATGCATAACCTGTTTTATCCATTAATTGTCATAATGCCTTAAATAAAGGCATAAATACTTGACCACCACCAAAGACTATAAGACCAAGAAGGAGTACTCCTAAGGTTGCTAATAATGCTAATGCTATCATTATTTGCCTCCTTTAGATGAATGATCATCAGGAGTATCTTCTTTTTCTGTTGGAATTACTTTAACATCATCTTTTTCAGTTGTTATTTCTGCTGTTAAAGGAGTATCTTTTTTACGTTTTCTTATTCTTATAAATTCAACGATGAATACTATGAATATTGTTCCAATCATGATAATTGCTGGAATGTTATATGGTGCTGGAGTAAACATACAAAAACTAAATGCTCCAATGATCATTACAATCATAACCGGTAATGCTAATTCTTTCTTGGATTGTTTAACATATCTAATAATAAATAAAATTAATATCGCAATAATGATTGGCATGATTGCAACGTTTACTATTCACAAGTAACGTTCTGGTAAATATTTAGTACTTAGAATGAAAATAGCTAAAGCCATTAACATATGGGGAAGTATCCCAATGATTGTTACAATCGTACCCCAAAGTTTACCTAATTTTTTAATTGCAACATAGGATAATGCTTCAACAACACTAGGGCCAGGAATCATGTTAGAAGCAATAACTACATCATCAAATTCTTCATCGTCTAATCATCCATTTTCAACAACTGCAAATTTTCTAATAATGGGCATTAATGCATTTCCACCACCATACCCAAGGAAAGTTGCTTTTAATATGAAAATTAATACTTTAAAAAAGTCTTTTACTTTTGAATTTTGTTTCTTTTCTTTACTTTTCATAAAAAAATTATATCTAAAACATTCTTTTTATTTATCCATGATTATGAATTGATGTTTTGCTTAGGGTAAATTTTATGTTGAATGGATATTGTTTCTCCAAAATAACCCATCTTATTACGTCTTGCTTCATCACTTATTTTATGCATCATATTGTAGTAGAAAAGTGGAACTCTATATTTCCTGTTCCCATGATTTGGTTTGCTAATATATCCAATTCTAGCTAAACCTAATTTAACTAATTCAATAGCGAGGTTTATTATTTTTCCTTTTTTATTTCTATAGAAAACAGCACCAACAACTCTTTGGTATGTACGTTTATTTTTTGAAGCAATCATAACTTCTTTATTCAATATTTTGTCAGCAACAAAATCAGTTGCTTTATTACCTCAAAGGAGTTCAATACCAGTTGAGGAAATTCATTTACCATCTATATTGTGGCTTACTTCTGGAGTATCTACTGAGAACAATCTTCAAGATGTTCCCTTTTCATCTTGAAATGTATCACCATCATGAACACTTTTTATTTTGTGATTAGGATTTCACTTAACTTCAGAACCTCTTGAATACATATATTCTGAATTAGTTATATTGGTATTATCTTTTCCACAAGAAACAATGGTTATTAATGGTACTGAAATAGTTAATAAAGTTCCAAATGTTAAAGAAAATATTTTTTTCATAATAATTAAATGATAACTCTTTAATAATTGAGTTATTGATTAAGACAACAAAAAACCAAGGTTTACCTTGATTTCTCTTTAAGTTCCTATTTATCCTGGTTTATTTCTCGCTTTTTATAACTATATATCCCTAAATAAGAAAAGACAATACCTGATGAATAAACTGGAATCATTGAATATTGGAATAATAATTGTTTTGGTATATGTATTTCTGAAAGATATAAAGTTCCAATTGTAATTAAACCAATAAAATAACTAACTATATATATGAAGAATAAAACTGTTCAAATCTTTTTCTTAGGAATGAATAATTTTATTTCTTTTCTTTCGCATTTTATCTTTTTTCTCATAAATAAATTATAAAACTTTTAAAGGTATTACATACTAAAAATTGACCTATTCAATAAAAAAATATATTAATATAAACAAAATAAAAGTACCGATATTGGTACTTTTTAATTATTAGAATCCTTCATTTGATTTAACTAAAACATACTTAACTTTTTTAATTGATTGTAATGTTTTACCACCAGCATATGAAATTGAAGATTGTAGATCTTGTTCCATTTCAGTAAGAGTTTCTCAAATTGAACCTTTAGTTGGTACTAATTCTTTCTTACCTTCAACATGTTTCTTTTCACCTTTATTAAATTCTGAAGCTGAACCGAAATATTCTTTAAATTCTTTACCATCAACTACAATTGTTTTACCTGGTGATTCGATATGTCCAGAAAGAATTGAACCAGCCATTGACATTGTTGCCCCAAATCTAATTGATTTAGCTAAGTCTCCATTTTGTCTAATTCCACCATCAGCAATAATTGGTTTTGTAGCAGCTTTTGAACACATGTTAACAGCAGCAAGTTGTCATCCACCTGTCCCAAATCCTGTTTTAAATCTTGTTATACATACTTTACCTGGACCTACACCAACCTTAGTTGCATCAGCACCTCATCTTTCAAGATCAGTAACAGCTTCTGGAGTTGCTACATTACCTGCAATGATGAATGTTTCATTACCCATTTCTTTTCTAATGTGTTTAATCATTTCTTTAACTGAATGTGAATGTCCATGAGCAATATCGATAGTGATATATTCTGGAATTGTTCCATTTGCAGCTAATGTTGAAATTTCTTCAAAGTGTGCTTTTTGAACTCCAACAGAAATTGATGAAATTAACTTCATTTCTTTCATTTTTTTAACAAATTCAACATTATTAAAATTAAATCTATGCATTACATAAAAATAACCTTTTTTAGCTAAGTCAATTGCTAATTCCTCATTAATAATAGTAATCATGTTTGCTGGCACGATTGGTAACTTGAATTCATGTTTTCCAAGTTTAACAGAAGTATTACATTCACTTCTTGATCTTACGATACATCTTTTAGGTAAAAGTTGTACGTCTTCGTAATCAAATACTTTCATAATCTCTCCTTCACTTTTAATGTGTTTTTTAGTGAGGGTAAAAATTAGTCCTTTCTTATTATACAAATCTTGGGAGGTTTGATTGTTAGGATTTTATATCTTTCAATAAAGCATCAAATTTATAGTAGATACTTTCATATAAATTGTGCATTGACGTTTTGAATAGACATTCAATAAGGTATCAATGAAAAACAGATATTTTCATGTAAATTGTATATTAACATTTTGAATAGACATTTGGTATAATATTTTCATGTTTAATAATAATACAAAGAGCAATAAGAACTCAAAAGCATGAACTAATAAAGTACAATCCATTGCTAAAAAAATGAAAATTGCTAATATAAAAAAATCAAAAAAACAAGACGATCCTAATGCTGCTTTTAAAAGGGTAAAAGGACAAGTAGGAGAAAATAAACCTATTTTAAAGGTAAAAAGAGTTACAAAAGAATATGGGGAATTAAAAGCTCTCGATAATATTTCATTCGAATTGATGCCAGGGGAAAGAGTTGGTTTAATTGGTGGGAATGGTGCTGGTAAAACAACTATTTCTGAAATTATTGTAGGACTTAACAAAGGTACAAAAGGTACTATTGAATATGGTTTTGACTACAAAGAACAACCACAAGAAAAAATTGGAATGCAATTCCAAGATTCAAACTACCCTTCAGGATTAACAATTAAAGATATTATTAAATTTGCTATTAATGTTCATAAGATTAAAATTTCTAATAAAGAACTTACTAACTTATTGAATATTTTCCAAATGACTGATTTCTATAATAGACCTTCAAGATCTTTATCTGGTGGACAAAGACAGAAATTAAATATTTTACTTTCTGTTCTTCATAAACCAAAATTAGTTATTTTCGATGAATTATCAACAGGACTTGATGTTCTTGCTAGAGATGAAATCATAAAATTCTCAGATACACTTTTAAGACAAAATGGTATTTCTGCTATTCTTATTTCACACCATGTTGAAGAGATTGAAAGAATTTGTGACAAAGTAATTGTTTTAGATCACGGTAAAGTTATAGAACGTGCTTCAATTGAAGATATCAAAAAAGAACACGGAACTCTAGAAGAATTCTTGAAGAAAACAATTCAAGCTGGTAATAAAAATCAAAATACTCTTGAATTAGCTTTAGATGAAGAAGCTTCAAAAAGACTTTTAAAAAATAAAAGAAAAGCTAAAGCTGCTAAAAAGAAAACAACTAATAAATCAACAACTAATAAATCAACAACTAAAAAGAAAACAACTAATAAATCAACTGCTAAAAAATCTATTGCCAAGAAACCAGATGCTAAAAAGACTCCAGTTAAAAAAACTGCAGTTAAAAAGACGGACGTTAAGAAAAAGGAAGGTGATAAATAATGAGAGCAACATTAAAATTATTAAATGCCTACTTTTGAAAAACTTATTATGGTCCAATACTAGTATTTATATTCCCAACATTACTTTTAACAATTATGGGTAATGTTATGCGTATTGAATATGTATTTCCAGGTATTTTAGCAATGGTTACATTATTTATTGGTATTCAAGTTATGCCGTTAGGTATTATGGAATTAAAAGGTTCGACATTGTTTAAGTATATTGGTTCCACGCCCGTTAACCCTAAGAGGTTTGTAGGTGCAGTAATCTTGTATTATGTATTACTCAATATTTTAGCTCTTCTAATTATTATTATATTAGGGGGTGCAATATTCTATAAAGATGTATTTGCTGGTTCTGGAAAGAAATTTATTGCTTCTGGAATTAAGTATGGTCTTTATTCAGGTATTGCTTCAACAAAAGGTTTCTTCTCATTTATTTTTGCAAACCTTTTACATATCGTTATGACACTTGCTATTGGTTTAGCAATTGCAACATTTTCAAAAACACCACAACAAGCATTAACAATAGGTTTAATTGTTGTTCTACCATCAATGTTTTTATCAGGAATGGTTATTACAGTTGATGTTATTGCTCGTAGTTCGGTGATGCAATGATTATCTAGATTGGTAATTTTTAGATATACAACAGCTAACATTGTTATCTCTTCAACACCTTCATACCAATTGGGTGGAATTGTTGATCACTTAGTTCAAGGTATTGACGGTGATAAAAAAGCTTATTTAGATTTGGTTCTTAATTCAAAATCATACTTTATTCATGAAGGTAAAGTTTATGTTGACGTTAATAATGTTGGAGGAGTAAATTCAAATACATGATTAGAGCCTGTTGTAGATGCTAACTATAAACCAGGTCATCATTATGTTTCGATTGAAACAATACATGATTTACTTATTCACAATAAATTATCAGCTAAGGGTAAAAATATAATCTTCCCTGGTGGAGATACAACACTATTTAGACAAATATTCACAAATGAATCATTAAGAGTAAGTTCCGATAACGGAATATTCCAATTCAATAAAGACTGAGGAGTTCGTAGGATTCCGGATGTTGACTTAATTAAACAATTTATCATGACATACTTCAAAGGTGAGAATGGTAAAGGTGGTAAAACAGCGAGATTCGTTGAGATATATGATAAATACATTTCAAAAGGTAAATTTACATTCTTAGATATGTTTATGAACCAAAGTATTCTTCTATATACAAAAGCAGAGAGAGTTCTAAACTTGGTATTACCAACAATAATTGCAGGTGGTTCAGCAGGATTTGCAATTAAGAGATTTAGATGATCAGCTAGATAACAGGAGGTCAAATTATGACTATAACTAAAAAGAAAATTGGATTAGGTGTACTTGCAGCAGTTTCAGTTGCAGCCATTCCAATAGCAACAACCATTTCTTGTGGTTCAAAGAAAACAAATGAAGGTTCAGGAAGCATTTCATCTGATTTTAGTGCAAGTATGCCACTTACATGAAATGTTTTAAACGCTAGTGGTCAAGCTGCAATAAATGCGGTTGTAGAAAATTATGGTAAAGCAGAAACATTAGCAACTAATAATAATTGAACATGTGTTTTTGAGGATTCAACAGAATTATTATCAGAAGATAATACAGAATACGATGATAAAACAGCAAAAGATTCAAAAAGAATAAACCAAAAAATGATGAAAGTTATTAACGGTCTTTCTGATATACAAAAAAGATCGATGGTTATTGCAGGAACAGATATTGATGTTTCTGATGGTGATGCAACAAAGCATTATAAAATTAAAATTTACACAACTATAGACAAAGCGGATGGTTCTGATATGTCTGATGAACTTAAAAGGTTCATAAGCATATTCTTAAAAAATTCAAATTCAAAAGCTAAATCATTTAATGATGGTGCCAAATTAGATGAAATAGAAGAATCAAAAAGAAAAGATCATAAATTAGAAGATTATGCAATGAAAAGATACTTAAGTGCATCGAGGTCAATGCGTAACTTCGGAGAAGATTCAAAAAGTGTTTATGATGGACAAGCATTCTATGATAATGGATTCTTTGATGTGGATAAATCAGATCCAGAACACATAAAAAGTAAATATGATGATTTTACTCATGAAGTATTTTTTGGGAAAAACCCTTTAGCTGATGTGGTAGAAGGTGAAGATAAAAAACATTTAGATGTTTCTTCAGTTCCTGTTTACGATGTTCAAAAAGGTGAGTTTAGGCAAAACATTACATTTTATGAAGGTGTAAAATTCGAAAAACAATCACAAACATCCGAAAAAAATAAAAAATGAGAAATGTCCGTACCTGGTTGAACAGGTTCTGGTTCAGATTTAGCTGGACATACTCCTGTATTTAAAGGATACAAAAAAGTATTTACTATGAATCCATTAATCCAAAAATTTGGTGATGGCGATAGATTTAAAAATGATGGTTTTAATTCTCTTTCAGATGAACAATTGGTTGACTATATTGGTATGATTCATAGAATTATGTATGAATTAGGTCCAGCTGGAATTGTGGATGGTTTAAGAACATTAACTACATTACTTCCAACTGCAACTCCATTTATATTAACAAATCAAGATTGATGTAGAGCTCTTGATCAAATAAGAAAAGGAACCGCAACAGCAGAAGAAGCCGTTGAAAAAGTAAAAGATTTAGTTAGAAATAATATATCTGAAGTAAGAAAAACAATAAAAAACAAGCAAACAATCTCTGAAGAAAGATTAGCTTTTGCTTATTATAGAGATCACAATAATGAAACGTTAAAAGCATTTGGAGAAGATGGTGCTGCTCAACATTGAAAAGTTCGTAAAACAGAAGATGTTAAAACATCAAAAATTGTTGAACTATTTGACCTTACAGCTCTTGATGGTGCTAATGTACAAATCATATCAATGCTATTTGACTATATTAATTCATTATATTCATTAGGTAATACATTGACTGATCTTGCATGAGATGCTGAATTAATAGATTAATCTATAATAAAAATAAATTCCATACCCTTAAAAAAGGATGTGGATTTTTTATTAAATAAATATAATTTCAAATCTAAAATAGAACTATATAATTTGATTTCTAATTGTTAGTCACATTAAATAATCCAAATTTGTTATAAAATAATTAATAAGGTATAAAAATATTTCTAAGGAGAAAAAAATGAACGCCAAAAAAATAACGTTAGGAGCTTTTGCTTCTACCATTGCAATAATGCCAATAGTTGCAATATCTTGTGGAAACTCTCAAAAGAGTGAAGCTGAAAGAAAAGCTAAAGAAGCTAGAAAAAAGATGGATGAGATACAAAAAGAAGATGTGAAGTTAATTAAAGAAATTTTTCCAGCAAAACGCCAAAGAATTATTGGCTCAACTGCCGCCCCTTATGGTGCAGAATGATTTGCAAAAATGATTAATGGTCAACATATTCTTACAACCAAAAAAATGGGGACTGATTTTGTCCAATTTTATAAAAGACCAGTTCCAAAGTATCCAAAAGAGTTACTGGATAGACCTCTGACTACTGTTGAACAAAAAATAAAATTGATAGAAATATACTGATCACCCTTTAAAAAATTAATGCCTAAATTAAAAGGGTCTGTTGTGTCATCTGTGCGTGCAAGAAGCGATGGTGCTAATGGTCTTGTGTTTGTAGATTTTGGTATTACAACAAAGGGTGCTACAAAAGAATATAAAGAAACTCATTCTTTATTTTATTGCACGGCTGATAAAATACTTCAAGAAAGATGAAAAACAATATTGTCAGGACATTAATAATGAATTCTCATTCTTTATTCTTGTTATTTAAAGTCTAAAATATATTTAAGTGATAAAAGACTTGTCTTAAACAATAAAAACCCTTAAAAGCTCTAAAATACTTAGGATAACACATCTTAAGTATTTTTTAAAACTCAAATGATCATAAAAAAAGAGAGACCTTTGAAATCTCTGCTTTTTATTAGATTTAATTAAGCTTTGTTAGCTGAACCAAATTCAGTAATTTTTTGTTTTGACATTTCAACCATAGCATCAAATCCTGGTTTTAGAAGTTTACGAGGGTCAAATCCTTTAACTTTCATATCTTCTGCTCCACCAGCTCTAACGTATTCAGCTGTTGCTTTAGCATTAACTAATTGTAGTTCTGTATTAACATTAATTTTTGCAACACCTAATGAGATAGCTTTTGCAATTTGGTCTTCAGGAATACCTGAACCACCGTGTAGAACGATTCCCATTCCAGCTGCTGCTGAAATTTCTTTAAGAACGTCGAAATCTAATGATTTTCATGCTGCAGGGTAAGGACCGTGGATGTTACCAATACCAGCTGCTAGAACATTGATTCCTAGTGCTGCCATTTTTTTAGCTTCTTCTGGATCAGCTTTATCACCGTCTCCGATAATTCCGTCTTCTTCTCCAGCTAATGTTCCAACTTCAGCTTCCATTGACATTCCTTTAGCTTTTGCTAGTTCAACTAGTTCTTTTGTATTTTTGTAGTTTTCTTCAAATGGTGAATGTGAACCATCGTACATAATTGATGTATATCCAGCTTCAATAGCTTTCTTAGCACCTTCATATGAACCGTGGTCTAAGTGTAGAGTTACAGGAACTGTAATATCTAAGTCTTCCATCATACCGTTAACCATACCTACGATTGTTTTCATTCCTCCCATATATTTAACAGCACCTTCTGATGTACCTAAAATAACTGGGGCATTTAATTCTTGAGCAGCAGTAAGAATAGCTTTTGTTCATTCAAGGTTATTGATGTTGATGTGAGCAACAGCATATTTACCTTCGTAAGCTTTTCTTGTCATTTCTGCCATATTTACTAATCTTGACATTTATTTCTCCTTATTGATAATTTTGATTGCTAATTAATTGAATAATTGCAAAAAAATTATAACACCTTTTAATAACCATTAAGTTAATAAGTTATATAGTGTTTAAGTATATAAAAAAAGTGCAACAGCACTTGATTAGTCTAATGTATCTTTAACTTGTAGTTTTAAAGCTTTTCTTTCTTCGATTGTGTATTTCTCAACTAATGTTCATGAACCTTCTTTAGTTCTTAAGAATCTACCATCAACTGTTAGTAATTTGTAAAGTTCTCCAAGTTTATTTGTTTCAATTTCAGGAACTGATAAATTTGATTGTTCTTCTTTTCATCTAGGTTTTAGTTCTTTTGCAACTACAGCATAAATTTGTCTTAGTGTTTGTTTATCTATTTCACTTAATACTTCATAAGCGATATCTAACATTGTTCTTGTCATAATGTACTCCCTTTCAAGATGTTTATATATTAAATGATAACTTATTTTTAGTCTTATAAACAAAATGTTTCTATAGAAAGAACTATAAAAGTAAAAGTTGCCATAATAATTGACAACTTTATCTACTTTTAACTTTCGCAAATTTTTGTATAAGTTTTTTATTTGATTCACTGTTATTGTCATAAACTTCATCAAATATTCTGTCTAAAATATATTGAGTTACATAACCAGCTGTTGAAGGTAATTCATATGGATCTTGTGAATTCGCTTGTATAAATTCACCACCAATATGCTCATTGATTAAATTACTTACATTTGAGTTTGGAGTTGCTCCAACTGTATAAATTGATTGGTTCGCCATTTTAATGGTTGTTAATTTATTAACTGCTCTTTTAACATTGGGATTCATTCCTGACATAGATATAAAGATGTGGATTGAATTTTTCTTTGGAAGAATAAAACCTGTTTCTCCAGCTACTTCAAAGTCTTGTGCATTGATATTTATTTTATTAAGTTTCAATCTAAAGGCATGCGCTTGTATTTTAGTAAAGGCTTCACCATATATAAATATGAAGTCAGCTTCTAATATTTTATTTGCAATAATTGAAATGGCTTTTTTATTAATAGATTTATCAGTTCTACTTAAAGAATAGATCATTTGATGCAATTCTTTTGAAACTCCATCATATTTTGAAGTTCTCTCTTTCATTTCATATTTTATTTTACCTTGCAACTCTTTCCACCCGCTATATTGGACTTTTTGACAAAATCTTGTAATAGCAGAACTTGAAACTCCAATGACTTCAGAAATTTGTGTAATACTTTTCATAAAGTGTTTTGAATTATTTTCATTATTAATGAATTTATATATCTTTAAATCGGTTGATGTAAAATCTTCTTTTTTTATACTCATTCTATCTTTTAACATGTTTATATTATAACACTCCTTAAAAATATTTTTAATTTGACTTAAAAAAATAAAAAAGGTTTTTAAAGGTGTAATAATTTGTGTGTTAGAAAGAAAAAACAAGGAGAAACTATGAAAATAAAAGTTTTGAATCTAACTTGTAAAACTCGAAATGAAGTTTTGACAGCTATAACTAAAGATGCTGTTGAAAATAAATTTGCTTCTTCAAAAGCAAAACTTCTGAAAGCTTTCCAAGATAGAGAAAAAACAGGGACAACTGGTTTTGAGGATGGCGTTGCCATTCCACATGCTAGAATTCCTGAAATAAAAGAAACTGTAGTTTATGTTGCTAGATTTCCTAAAGGTGTAGAATGACCTGCACTTGATGGTGGTAAAACAACTGTAGCTATAGGGCTTCTAGTCCCAGGTGGAGATGAAGCTGGTAACAATCACATGGAACTTCTTTCATTAATAGCAACAAAATTAATGGATAAAGATTTCAGAGAATTAGTTAAAAGTGGTACAAAAACAAATATCACCAAAGCTATAAATTCAAAAGATGAAGAAAAACCAAAAGAAAAAGTTTCAAAAACAAATTCTGGTTTAAAAATAGTTGGTGTATCTGCTTGTGCAACTGGTGTTGCTCATACTTACATGGCACAAAAAGCTATGCAAGATGAAGGTGCAAAACTAGGACACAGTGTTAAGGTGGAAACACAAGGACAAAAAGGTCAAGAAAATGTCTTAACAGAACAAGAGATTGCTGAAGCTGATTATGTAATCATTGCTGCAGATATCAATGTTGAGTTAGATAGATTTAACGGTAAGAAAGTTATTTTAACAACAACAAAAGATGCAATGCACAATTTTGCAAAAATAATTTCAAGAGCACCTAGAGAAGCTAAAAAGCTAAAACTAGGAGCGAATGGAAATGTTATGAATGCTACAGGAAGAGGTGCGTTATCACACATACTTTCTGGTGTTTCACGTATGATACCTTTCGTTGTATTCTCGGGAATCGTTTGAGCAATCTTAAATTCAATTACCTTTGCATATAAAGGTGCGATGCCGGCTGAATTAGAATTGGCATCAAAAGCAGCAGCTGTTGGATTCACATTCTTCATTGCCATGATGGGTGGATTCATCGGTGAGTCTGTAGGTGGTCGTGCAGCATTTGCTCCCGCAGCAATAGCGACATTTGTAGCGGCAAATCCTGATTTCTATTATGATTGAAATGGAGTTATTCCTCCAGTATTCATGAAAGATTTATCAGGAAATATCTTAAAAGATGCTGCTGGAAAATCTATTCAACTTAAAGTTGGATGAACAATTATAGGGGCCATAGTATGTGGATTCTCTGCAGGTTTCTTGGTAAAACAAGTAAACAAAATAAAAGTACATAGCTTAATTGCACCATTAGTACCAATACTATTTATACCAGTTGTGATTACTTCACTTCTTGTATTCCCAATTGTATTTGTATTAGGAGCTCCAATCGGATGACTAGTTAATATGCTAGGATTAGGAATTGGACTTGGAGGTCAAGTACCAGGAGTAAACTTCCTAATTGGATTTATTCTAGGTGCAATGATCGGTTGAGATATGGGTGGACCAATCAACAAAATTGCTGGTTCAACAGCAACAGCACTTATTATCGTTGACCCAAGATTACTTGGAGCGGTAGAAGCAGCAATTCCAATAGCACCATTAGGTTGTGGACTTGCAACATTAATCGGTGGTAAAACATTCGATAAAACAGAAAAAGGATTAGGTATTTCAGCACTAGCTCTTGGATTCTTCGGTATTTCAGAAGGAGCAATTCCATTTGCGGCAAAAAGACCTAAACAAACAATTTTTGTAAATACATTATCATCTGCAATAGCTGGTGGATTAGCATTTACATTCTTCGTTGGTGGACACGTTGGTATGTGAGGTGGACCAATTGTAGCATTAGTTCTTGGTGTATATGCCGACCCAGGAACACTAGGAACACACATTCCAGTTATATTTGGTGGAAACGTTCCTTTCCTATCAATCCTATGATTCTTTGTTGCAATCATCGCAGCAACAGTAATGCATGCCTTCCTTTACATCTACTTTGTAAAAAGAGATCAAAAAGGTAAAAAAATGTTCCCATCATTTAAGTCATTAAAAGTGAAGAAAGGATAATAATGATTATCAAACAACAACTAAAACAGCAATTGAAATTAAATTGACTTGTAACTCTAGTTTTGAAAAAAAGAATTAGACCTTCAAGAATAACAATTTCAGCATCATCAGTATCACTCGAAAAGAAATATTTTATAGCTAAATACAAAGTAGCACTATTTATTCCTCGTTTCAAAAAAATATTTTATGATGATATTGATAACTATAAAGTGATTTTTAAAAGAAAAAACTATTTAACAGAACAAGAATTCAGTAAAGTTGCAGCAAACAAAGCAACAACTGAAAAGAAAAAAGAAGCGAGAAAAATATTTTTCTGAAAAGCATTTGCTTCATTACTGTTAATTTCTATAGTTGCAGCTGTTTCAGTGTTGATTGCATTATTACTAATTTAATGAAAAAAATAATACCAATTAAACACGATAAGATTTGAGGGTATGAATTATGATTACATTCACCTTTAGAAAAAAGTCGTACAAAACTTATAGATGGAACAGAAACTGTTGGGGGTCCATTAGTTAAAATTATTAAAGCCAATAAACCGCTTTCAGTTCAAGTTCATCCCGATGATTATTTAGCCAAAAAACTTGAAAATGAAGAAAACGGAAAATCTGAATGTTGATATATATTAGAAGCAACATCTAAATCAGAATTCATTGTAGGTATAAAAACAAATGATGAAAAAGAAATAAAAGAAGCCCTAAAAGAGAAACGTTTCTTTGAATTATTAAAAACACACACACCAGTAGTAGGAGAATTCATAAATGTTCCCGCAGGCCTAGTACATGGTGTTGGCCAAGATTCAAAAGTATTAGAAGTGCAACAACCTTCTGATACAACATATAGATTTTATGATTATGACAGATTAGAAAATGGTCAACCAAGAGAGTTGCATGTTGATAAATCAATAACATCAACAAAAGATCTAGAATGAAAATTGCACTCTTCAGAAAAGCTTTATAAAAAATATAATATAGATAAATACTCAATCTCCCTTTTTGAGAAAAATCACAAAAATTTTAAAATCAATACAAAATCAATATTAGTTGATTTAGCAAAAGAAGAAGCTTATTACGTTGAACCAGGTGATGAAAATAAAATTACATTTGAAAAATTCGCATTAATAGAGTTTTAAAAAGCAACCGTATGGTTGTTTTTGTTTACTTTTATAACTCGTCATTTATATGAAAATATTGTCTTATAGCACTATATTTTTAATATTAAAACTGCATTAAATAAAATAGCATTTCTTTTTGTTTTATTAGTTTTAAAAAAGAGTAGAATATCAAGTAATATGATAATAAAAAAAGTGAGTGCTAATAGGAGGTGTCATGAAAAAACAAAGAAATTATAAAGGTCTTGCAATTGGTATTCTATGTAGTGTATTATATGGACTTTATCCATCGTTAATTAATATAGTGCCACATCCTAATGGTGAAAATACTTTGCTTGCTGTTATAAGTTTTATAATGGCTTGTGTAGCTATAATATTCACGTTTTCAGTTTTAATTGATTTTATTGTCTCAGGACCAAAGAAATTTTTTAGAACCATCAGGAAATTTATCAAAAGTAAAGATGCATGAAAAATTACTTTAACCAATCTTTTAGGAACACCTATTGGAATGGGATTTATGGCAATTGGTATTGCACTTGCTGGTGGAGCATTAGGAAAAGCGTTTGTTGCACTTTGTATTCCCGCAACTGCTATATTAGAAAAAATCTTCTTGAAACGTAACTTTAGAAGAGTAACCATTCTTGGAGTTATTATTGTTACACTTTCAACAGCTGCGATGGGTGTTATGGCTGTAGATCCTTCTTCATTAAAAACAAAAGTATTAATTGGGTTGGTATTATGTTTAATTCCAGTTTTATCTTGATCTATTCAAGGAATTATTATTTATAGAATAATGGAAAAATCAGAACTAGAAATTACCGTTAGAGAAATAACAACTCTTAAATATTTATGTGCGGTTGTTTTCCAATTAATTGTTATTCTGCCTATCTTATCTTTATGTAATTTAAGTTTCCATGACACTTATGGAGTTATGGGTAAATTAATTATTGATTGAAAGAAATCAATGATTATATTAGCAATCTCTGGAGCATTGATTCTATATTCATACTTATGTTATGTTTATACTGTGAAAACCATGGGCGCTACATTGGGTATTGTTTTTGAAAACATGTCGATTATATATGTTCCGGTTTTTGTAGCTATTTTCTTTGCAATTACAAAAGCAATAGACCCAAATGATCCTTCGTTAACAAATGAAGCCGTACTTCAAGATATGTCACATATTAAAACATGGTGATTCTGAACATTCTCTACTACATTGATGTTTGGTATACTATTAACAGTAATAGAACCTAAAAAAGGCTCTAATGGGAAGAAGAAAAAATTCTTTAGAAGAAAACTTAAAAGAAGTGAATACGATATGTATGAACATATTTAGAATGATGGAATAAGTATTAATGCTTATTTTTTTAATAACCTATATCAAAAAACTAGCCGAGGCTAGTCAAATATTATGAAAATTTCAATACTTCAATATATAACATTATCCTAAGTTGTTTTTTCTTGTTCTATCTGGGTTAGAAACTGGTGTATTTAGTCCATTGATTTTTCTAACATGATAACCTGAATTAGGTGTTCGTTTAATTATATTGGCTGTTTGGGCTCTTGTGTAAGAATTTCCATTAACATTAAAATGTGTATTTCTACCTGTGTTTGAATGAGAAGTAACTTTGATGTTTAATTTTGCCATTGGCTTTTCCTCTTTCCGAAAAGCTTAACATATTTTATTTATGTGCATAATATTATTTGTAAATCATGTTATACTTTTAATATCTTATTTTTTAGACGAGATGCACGAGTACCATTATGTAAAATATGGTGCTTTTCTTTTTTGTTCTTTTTAGTGGTTGCTGCAGAAGAAAACATTAATACTGCTGAAATATTTTATTATTTCATAATTTATATTATCACAAAAAATAAATATTAAAACAATTATATGTGAAAAAATCACAGAAAATATATTATAATTTAAATGTATATTAATAAAAGGAGCAAAATGATAAAAAATATAACAATTAAAAATTTCAAATTATTTAAAGATTCAGTAACAATTTCATTCGCGAATCATGGTTCGCAATTACATGGTGCTGATTATATACTGAATGATAATATTTCTTCTATAGCGGGGGTTTTAGGTAAAAATGCTTCTGGTAAGTCTTCGATATTAGAAGCTATAAAAAATTATGCTTTTTTTTCAAATCCTCAATTATCTAAAGATTTATTAGCTGAAGAGTATATTTCTTATATATTAAAAGATTTAAATGAAAAACTTGTTTCTAGAGAAGAAGGTCAAGAAATCCTTGATGAAGCGTGAAATGATATTGAAGCTGGTATTTTTCCGGATTATATAAAAGGAGAAAAGGCATTAAAAAATCATTTTAAAACTTTTGATCAAAAAGCTTTTGATGTCAATAAAAATATAATTTTTATTTTTTCTTATGCAGAAAATAAAAAGGAAATAATACATGAATTAGAAATTGGTCGTGAATATATTTCTGAAAAAATAATTTTGGGTGAAGTGTTAATTAGTTCTCAAAGAGAAAAAATATTAAAATTTAATTCAAATATTTTAAAATTACTTAATGAGAATTCAATTAAGACAACGGCATTGATTGAAATTAATCCTGATGATAATTTGGGTGATATAGAAAGATTAAAATTCAAAGATGTTAAAGAACAAGAAGCATTATTAAATTTTGTAAAAATATGTGATGAAAATGTTGAAAGATTAATTTTTGGTAAAAATAATAATTTGGTTCAATTTGTAGAAAATAGAACGTTAAAAGTATTAGGTTTGAAAAATTTATCTCTTGGAACAAGAAAAATAATTGGAACCTTTAAATTACTTTATAAAGCAATCACATCAAGAAAAACTTTTTTGATGATTGATGAAATTGAGAATTCTTTACATTTATCTATAATTAAATTCATAATTACCCTCTTTAAGAAAGATTATAATAAGATGAACTCGCAATTATTATTCACAACACACAACCCATTAATTTTTGAAGAAGACTTTAAAAGAAATTCAATTTATTTTATGCAGGATAAAACAATAATACAAAATACTATGCGTTTTGATAAAAAAATTACCCCTGGATTTTTAAAGGGTGAGTTAATATCAAATCCTAAACATAATTATAGATTTGATTTTTTGATGGATATTTTAGAAAATGAATAAAAAAGTACTTATAGTTAATTGTGAAGGTAAGGCTGCTAAAACTGAGGAAAACTTTCTAAAAACTTTCTATAATGATTTAGAAACTTTTGCCAAGATAAATAATCTAACAAGCGAATATGAAAAAGAGCAATTAAGAAATATCAAATTTTATTTTAAAAATATTAATTATCCTTCATTGAAGCCTTTCTTAGATGCGAGTCCTACTTATTCAAGGATTATTGTTTTTGTAGACAGGGATGTATTGATTGCTTGGGAGTATGTTAATGAAATTTTAGAAAGATATAATTTAAATAGAACAACAAAAATTGTTTTTGCATATCCTAGTGATGGGATGGCATTTGAAGAATTGATTTCATTTTGTTTCCCAAATCCAAGAAAAGTATATTCAATAAGCTTAAAAGAAAAAAAATTAAAAAAATATCTTGGTGAAAGATATAAAGGTGATAAAAATATTTATAAAAAGATTAATAATTTAAATAAACCAAATATTGCAACCAACATCAAAAAAAATTTGAAGTTATTCTCTTCTAGTAATGAATTAAGTCATTTGGTATTATTTGAAGAACTTATAGAAAATAATAATTAAAATGTTATGCGATATTTTCGATAATTCTTTCAAATATAATATCCTAATAACCACAAAAGGTTTATTAAGAAAATATATTTAAAAGTGATTATAATTGGTTATATTTTTATTTAATTTTTGAAAAATAATAAATAATTATATTGGAAAATTTTACTAATTTTATTATTAACAGTAATAGAACCTAAAAAAGGCTCTAATGGGAAGAAGAAAAAATTCTTTAGAAAAAACTTAAAAGAAGTAAATACGATATGTATGAACATATTTAAAATAAAACAAACTAATGTTTGTTTTTTATTTCGCGTTATATGTTCGTGTAAATAACAAATTTAGTAATTACGAAAAGTATAATTTAAGTATGAAAACAAAAATAAAAATTGGATCGCTTATTATGTTTACGCTTACGCCAATTATTGTTACAACTGTACCAATAAAAGCTAATAATGAGAACCGCCACAAAACAAATTTAAATATATATGAATCAAAAGCAAATCCTTATGAAATAGTAAGGAGTAATTTCAATAGATCGTATCAAGAAAAAGCTGTCAATTATTTAAGAGATTGAATAATGAATATTGATCAAGAAGCTTTTAAAAAACATCAAGATACACAAGTGGTAGCTGAAGTTGCTCAAAATATAACTGATTTTAAATCTCTTACGCAAGAATTAGCAACATCTTGAAGTACTGGTCGTTGACGTGAGCAAATAACTGATGTTTTATTTAGAAACAAAACAGAAATTACTAAAATTAAGGCTATTCCTGATTCTCAAACAGGTGAAATAAAAGTTCATTTTACATTAAGAACAAAACTTACTTTTCTAGATCAAGATGTTGTATGAGTATTAAAGGGTAAACCCGATAAAGAGGTTGGTAATTCAAACCAACAACTTAATATTCAAAAAATCAATGAACGATTAAAAAATGCAAAAGTTATTAATCAAGAAACAAAGAAGATTCATTTACTTGCAGAAAAAGTTAAAAATATCGAATCTCTTAAAGAAATAACTGGTGTTGATTTAAATAATTTAAACTTAATTAAAGGATCAACTATAGAACAAATCTCAGCTACTTCTAATGAAAGTGGTCAATTATCAATTCATATAAAGATGAAAACTAAATATGCTGAAAAACAAGAAACTATTGTAACTAAAATAACAACGGGTAAATCAGATTCTCAAGTAGAACAAGAAATTGCTGATTTAAACCAAATCTCAGATAATACAACTCTAAGAAATGCTTTACAAAACCTTGAAGTTTTAAATCAAGGAAATGAAAAGGTCAGTCAAATAGCTGCACGTATTCATGATATTGATTCATTGAAAAAATATACTGGAGTGAACTTATCTAAGATTAATTTAAAAGGTTCAAAAATTACTGATGCAATCATTACAGCTCAAGCTACTAGCGATGGAAGGTTAACTGTAAATGTTCATACTAAAACTATGCATGCAACAAAACCTCAAGCAGATACAAGTAATTTTACTTTGGGTAAATCAGATTTTCAAGTAGACCAAGATATCGCTAATTTAAACCAAATCTCAGATAATACAACTCTAAGAAATGCTTTACAAAACCTTGAAGTTTTAAATCAAGGAAATGAAAAGGTCAGTCAAATAGCTGCACGTATTCATGATATTGATTCATTGAAAAAATACACTGGAGTAAACTTATCTAAGATTAATTTAAAAGGTTCAAAAATTACTGATGCAATTATTGCAGCTCAAGCTACTAGCGATGGAAGGTTAACTGTAAATGTTCGTACTACAACTATGCATGCAACCAAACCTCAAGCAGATATAAGTAATTTTACTTTGGGTAAATCAGATTTTCAAGTAGACCAAGATATTGCTAATTTAAACCAAATTAAAGATCGAGAATCAATTGAATCAAAATTATTAAATATTAAGATTTTAAGTTATGGTAATCGAGATATCAAAGCAATAGCTAAAGATATCAATAGTATTGCTACACTTAAAGAAGAGACTGGTGTTGATTTAGCAAAAGTCTTACTTATGGGTTCTACTATAAAAGGTATTTCAGCGTATGTTGATTCTAAGGGTAAATTAATTATAAAAGTAATATTAGAAACTAAAAACGCTTCTCAACCTGAAAAAAGATTGAGTCAAACTGTACAACATTCACCTCAAGTACCTTCAGTTATTAATAATACAAAAACAATCTCTACAACAAGTCAAGAAATTTCCAAGCCTTCAAACAATAATAGATTATTTAAAATATCTATGATTGCAGGTCTTTCTATTTTAGGTTTTTTAGTTTTAGTGTTTACTATATTTATTATCAACTCAATACATCATCGTAATAAAAAAAGCGAAAATGAAAATTCGAATTAATTAAATGTTTTACAATACATTATCGTTGTAAAAAAATACACACTCTCCCTTTTAAAAGTGGTGTGTATTTTTATTTATCAATATAATAGATTTAACTATTACATTCTTTCTGGTGCTGAGATTCCAAGAAGGGTAAGACCATTCTTAAGAACTTGTTTAGCAGCAACTACAATTGGTAACATGCCTGCTTCATTTTCCGAGCCAACAATTTTATTTGAATTATAGTATGAGTGGAAAGCTCTTGCTAAATCAATTAGGTATTGAGGTAGTAAGTGAATCTTTCTTGTATTAGCCATTGTAATAATTAAGTCAGGGAATTTCGAAAGTACATCCATTAATTTCTCTGCACCTTCTGTATATAAGTTTTCAATATCCATTTCTTTTTCAGTTTTACCTAAAATTTGGTTTGCCCTTGCATGAGCATATTGAATATAGAATACAGGGTTATCTGATGTTTTCTTAGTTGCTAATGTAACATCAAAATCAAACTTAGAATCACATGAACGATTTGCCATAAAGAATCTAGTTGCATCTTTACCAGTAAGGTCTAATAACTCTCTTAATGTGAATGATGTACCCATACGTTTAGACATTTTAAGTTCTTTTCCATCTTGGATTAAACGAACAAGTTGAATAACTAATGTATCTTTTAATGCTCCATCAGGATATCCAAGTTGTAGTAAAGCAACTTCCATACGTTTAATATAACCAATGTGGTCTGCACCAAATACATTAATAATGTAATCGTAACCTCTTGATAATTTAACATTGTGGAAAGCGATATCAGGTGTTAAGTATGTATAAGTTCCATCTGATTTAATAAGAACACGGTCTTTGTCATCTCCGTATTTAGTTGTTCTTAATCATGTTGCTCCATCTTCTTCGTATTTATCTTGAAGTTTATCAAGTGCTTTAACAATAAGTCCTTGATCATACATTGATTGTTCTGATGAATACATATCCATAACAACACCAAGTCTTCTTAAGTCTTTATCAATTTCATCTAGAAGTATTTTCTTAGCTTCTGTTTTGAAAACTTCCGCACACTCTTCATAAGGGGCATTAAGATATTTATCTCCTCATAATTCTTTAAGTTGTTCAGCAACTCAAACAATGTCTTGTCCTCTATATGTATTTTCTGGCATTTCAATTTCTACACCAAATGCTTGTTGGTATCTTGTTCATGATGCTTCACCAAGAATGTTGATTTGTGCACCTGCATCGTTGATGTAATATTCTGCATCAACTTTATTTCCTGCAAATCTTAAAATATTAACTAAGGCTGAACCTATAACAGCACCACGTGCATGCCCTAAATGTAGGTAACCTGTTGGATTAGCTGAAACATACTCGATGTTAACGTAATCTGTTTGATTACCTCTACCATAGTCATCTCCGGCTTTAAGTATGTCAGTAATGATTGTATTTAACGCTTCTCGCCTCATGAAAAAATTAATGAATCCTGGTCCTGCAATTTCAATATTCTCAATTGAATATTTATCTTTGTCAATTCCTTCAACTATTTTTTTTGCGATGTTTTGTGGAGCGTCCTTTAAAGCTCTTGCTAGTTTCATTGCGATATTAGTAGAAAAATCAGCGTGTCCTTTTGCTGGAGTAAGCTGAACTTCTTCTTCTACGTTTAATTTTTTGAGTGACTCAGTCACTGCTTCTATTATTTTAGTCTTCATACTTTATAGTTTACTATAATAAGTTCTTTTATGCAATAAATGTATGGAAAATATAATAAAGTTTTTACACATAAAAAAGAGGGCTTATCCCTCGATTTTTAAATTGATATTATATCTTCCTACAATTTGTCCTTGTTGACTTAGTGTATATTGAAATTTAACATCGTTTTCATTTGTACAATCCATTTTTTCAAGATATGAATCTAATAATAAAATACCTTGTGGTGTTTGATATTGAATTGCAATAGTTTTGTTCAATTCTAAGTTAATTGTACTTGGTCCTGCAAATATATTTGCATACTTCGGTGCGATTTCAATTCTATTCATAACATTCATATTAGGTTCTTTGAATTCATAAACTGTAAACCCTTCATATGTAGTAATATCTACAGCTGCATCAAAAGAAATTTCTTGTGTTTCTCCATTATGATCAATGTTAGAAATAAATGTAATTTTTTTAGACATTTGATAGCCTCTTTTCAATTAGTTCTTGACCGAATAAGTAAATTGCTTTAGCTAATTCAGGACCATGTTGTTGGTATGTTGTTTCTAAACGAATTGGCATGAATAATGATTTACCTTTTGCTCCAGTGATTTCTTTGGTTGCGTTAACTGCAGCTTGAATACCTTCAACAGAAAATTCATTTTTAGCAAGTTCTGCTTTAAATGTTGTAATAACTTCTGTTACTTCTGCATCTCTAGCATCTGCATTTCTATAAATTTCTAATGCATTAACAATATCAGAAGTTGTAACCGCATTTTGTTTATAAGTTTCTGCAAACAAGTCTAATCATTCTTGTGTAAATCCTTCAACGTTTGTATGTGTCTTAAGTCTTTCAATTACTTTATCATTTGGTAATTGTTTAAAGTATTGTTTTGAGAATCATTCCATTTTTTTAGTATCAAATTTTGAAGGTGATTTTGATCATCTTTGTCAATCAAACTTCTCAATTAATTCTTGATGAGTATTTACTTCTGAAGCATCTGCAGCGGTTCAACCCAATAATGCTAAGAAGTTAAAGATAGCTTCTGCCATATATCCTTCATCTTTATAATCAGCAATAAATTGTTTAGTTGATAAATCACGTTTTGAAAGTTTTTTACCTTCCATATTAGTGATAATTGTAAGATGAGCAAATTCTGGAGATTCTCAACCTAATAAATCATAAATAGCTAATTGTTTAGGTGTGTTTGTTGTATGTTCTTCACCACGGAAAACATGTGAAATTTCCATATCATGATCATCAACAACAACAGCCAAGTTATATGTTGGATATCCATCTTGTTTTTTAATTACAAAATCACCAATATCTGTTGTATTAACTGTAATGTTTCCACGAACCATATCTTTTCATGTGTAATCTTTATTTTTTGGAAGTGCAAGTCTAACTGAAAATTCACCAGCAGTATCTCTTCTTGCTTTTTCTTCATCAGATATTTTTAGTCATTCTCTATCGTATCTAAATGAGAATATTCCATTTTTTTCTTGTTCAGTTCTTTGCTCTGTAAGTTCTTCAGATGAATCATAAGCTTTATAAGCATGACCATTAGCAATTAATTCTTCAATGATTGCATTATATCTATCCAATTTTTCTGATTGTCTGTATTTACCATATTTTTCAACTGGCTTTCTTGGTGATTCATCAGGTGAGATTCCTAATCATTCTAAGTTATCAAGTTGAGAATCTTCTCCACCTTCAACATTTCTTTTGATGTCGGTATCTTCAATCCTTACAATGAAGTCTCCGTTGTTATGTTTAGCGAATAAATAACAGAATAATGCTGTTCTTGCTCCACCAATATGTAGGTACCCCGTTGGTGAGGGTGCGTATCTTGTTCTAATTTTTTTCATAAAAATATTTTACTACAAAGTCATACCTTAAAATTGAAAAAACTATAATACACATAACTTAAAAGTTAAAATTAATTTTAATATAATTTTTGAAATCAAAAAATAACAAAGTTTTTGTAGTATGAAATCTAATTTTCTTTATAATTTGAATTAACATACATATAAGTTTTTAATTGGAAAAACGTCTCTACGAGAAACCGTAATTTCTCTCTATGTAAGGTAATAACATTTTTACTATCTTTTTTACCTTATCTAGGAGTTTATCCATTTCAACTTTTTGTATTAAAAAAGGAGAAAAAATGAATAAAGTTTTAGTGGTAGATTTCGGTTCACAATATTGTAAACTGATTGCAAGAAGGGTGCGTGATTTGGGTGTTTACTCAGAAATTATTTCGCCATTTTCAAAAGAATTATTAGAAGAAGCAAAGAAATTTGATGCAATTATCTTATCAGGTGGTCCTTCATCTGTATTTGAAGAAGATGCATTAACAATTGATAAAAGAATTTTTGAATTGGGTAAACCAATTTTAGGAACATGTTATGGAATGCAATTAATTCACCATTTATTAGGTGGTAAAGTAGAAAAATTATCGGATGGAGAATATGGAAAAGTTTCATTATTTAAAACAGATGAACACGAAATGTTAAAAGACGTTCCAAAAGAATCTAATGTTTGAATGTCACACTTCGATACTGTCGTTAAGTTGGCACCGGGATTTAAAACAATTGGTAAAACAGATTTATGTAATGCTATAACGGTTAATGATGAAAAAAATATCTATACTTATCAATTCCATGCAGAAGTAACACACTCTGAATTTGGTGAAAAAATGATTGAAAACTTTTTGTTCAATATTGCTAAGTTAACACCAACTTGAAAAGTGGAAAACTTAATTGAAGACAAAATTGCAAACATTAAAAAAGTGGTGGGAGATAAAAAAGTTATTCTTGGACTATCTGGTGGTGTTGATTCATCTGTATTAGCAATGCTTTTATATAAAGCTATTGGTAAACAATTAACATGTATCTTCATTGATCATGGATTACTTAGAAAAAACGAAGTTGCTAATGTTCAAAAATTATTTGCAGAATCATATGACATGAATTTAGTTACAATCAACGCAAAAGAAAGATTCTTTAATGCTCTTAAAGGTATCTCAGATCCAGAAACCAAAAGAAAAACAATTGGTAAATTATTTATTGATGAATTTACAGCAGCGAAAAAACAACACTCAGATGCACATTTTTTAGCACAAGGAACAATTTATCCTGATTTAATTGAATCATCGGGTAAAAATGGAACAGCTAAAGTGATTAAATCACACCATAACGTTGGTGGATTACCAGAAGAATTAGATTTTGAAATTCTAGAACCTTTAAATGATTTATTTAAAGATGAAGTTAGAAAACTTGGATTGGAATTAGGGCTACCTCAATCACTAATTATGAGACACCCATTCCCAGGTCCTGGTCTAGCTATTAGAATCATTGGAGATATTACTCCAAAAAAAGTAGAAATTCTACAGAATGTTGATGATATATTTATCAAAAATCTTATTGAAGCAGGATATTATAATAAAGTATCGCAAGCACTTGCAATTCTTACACCTATAAAAACTGTTGGGGTTCAAGGAGATGAAAGAACTTATGCTTATACAGCAGCAATTAGATCAGTTGATACAGTTGATTTTATGACAGCAACATTCTCAAGAATTCCATTTGAATTATTAGAGAAAATTTCAAGTGAAATTACAAACAAGGTAAAAGATGTTAATAGAGTGGTTTATGACATTACTTCAAAACCACCTTCAACAATCGAGTGAGAGTAAAGGAGAAATTATGAACAAAGTACAAAAAATAGAAACCACATTAACATATGATGATGTATTGGTTAAACCTGCATATTCAGAAACGCTTCCTTCTGAGGTGAATACATCAGTAAAATTAACTGACAAAATAACAATTGAAATACCAGTTCTTTCAGCAGCGATGGATACTGTCACTGAATATGAAATGGCAAGAGCTATGATTAAGAATGGTGGGATTGGAGTATTGCATAAAAATGCATCTGTTGATTCAATTGTAGAATCACTAGAAAAACTAAATAAAGAATTTGGTGATACAAAACCTATAGCAACCTCAGTAGGTGTTTCAACAACTGATGAAGTTCTTGAAAGACTAATTAATGCAGGTGCAAATGTTCTTGTTGTTGATTCTGCACATGGTCATTCAAAAGGTATTGGTGAAATGGTTTCTAAAATCTCTAAGAAATATCCTGATATATTCTTGATTGCGGGTAATATTGTTACAGGTGATGCTGCAAAATTCTTAATTGAGAAGGGTGCAAATGCAGTTAAGGTTGGTGTAGGTCCTGGTGCTATTTGTACAACTCGTGTTGTTACGGGTGTTGGTGCTGGACAAATATCTTCAATTAATGAAGTTGCAGAAGTTGCAAAATCAATGGGTGCATTAACAATTGCTGATGGTGGAATGAAACAAACAGGAGATCTTACTAAAGCAATAGTTGCTGGTGCAGATATGGTCATGTTAGGTTCTATGTTAGCTGGCGCTGATGAAACACCTGGTGAAAAAATTGAATATAAAGGTAAATTCTATAAATCATATAGAGGTATGGGTTCATTAGGAGCAATGGCGAAAGGTTCAGCAGATAGATATAATCAATCAAATCTTTCAAAAATTAAATTAATACCCGAGGGTATTGAAGGATTCATTAAATGCAAGGGTCCTATTGACAAATTACTTATTCAAATTACTGGTGGTATTAGAAATGGTCTTGGTTATATCGGTGCTAAAAACATTTCTGAAGCATATGAAAAAGGTGTATTTGTAAGGATTACTTCAGCTGGATTTAAAACATCTAATCCACATACATTAGATAAGATTATGCCAACAACAAATTTCAAAAAATAAGCTATGACGGCTTATTTTTTTAGTTAGAAATATATAACAAATAAGTGAATAGTTATATGAGATAATTTATTTAACATTTTGAGGAGAAAAAATGCAGAAAACTAAAATTACTCTTGAGGAAAAACTTAAAAATAAACAAGAAAAAATAGAATATAAAAAAGTAAAAAAGGATTTACCTAAAATAAGTGGTTTTAAGTCATTCATGTTATTTGTTGCTTTTTTATTTGTAGCAATTTCAGCAATAACACAAACTTATTTGACTACTATTATTTTTCAATCATTAGTTGAACAAAATTTTAAAAAGTTTTTAATGTGATTTTTAATTGAGTTAACTATTTTAATTTCTTGATTAATTACTAAATTTTATTCTGAATATTTTTTAGAAAAAGAATGCGAAATTTTAAAAACTAAAATGCGTAAATATATTTTTAAATCTTATGCATCGGAAGCAGGACAAAAGAAAATAAGTAAAGAACCAGGTACATTCAAATCTATAACAATAGATAACGTCGAGAAATATGTTGATGGATATATTAAATCTAAATATAAAAATTTAATGCACTTTACTCAAGTTATTCTTTCGATAGCATTTTTAATTTATATTTCATGAATTCTTGGTCTTATTGCTATTGGATTATCTTTAATTGCAATTTTATTAGGTGCAATTACTTCACCACCAATTTCTAAAGCGCAAAACAAATATGTTGGACAATTAAATAAATTTAATGATGATATTTCAACTAATATAGACGCACATTCTGTGTTTTATCTAAATAACTCAACAAACAAAATTGTTACTTTCTTAAGTTCAAGATTTAGATGAATTGAAAATAAGTATATTAAATTTTATATTAAAAATATTTCATTCCAAATCCCCTCTTTATTTCTAATGATCATAATTCAAATCGGTATTTTTGGTATTGCTTCAATATTTGTTGTAAAAGGAATGGTTGCAGTTTCAGCGTTGGCTGCTGTTGGTTTCTTAACAGGTGCATTTACTAACGAAATGTTTATGCTCCTAGAGGGTATTAAAAATATGGCAAGAGATATAAAATTATTCCATTATTTTGTTCCAACTGTCGAGAAAGCAAAAGAAAGCAAATACATTAAACAAATTAATTCAATTATTGTTAAGGATTACAATATAGAATTTGAAGATAAAAAATTATTTAAAAAGAAATTCAACCAAACATTTGAACAAGGTAAAAGATATGTTATTGTTGGAGATTCAGGTTCAGGTAAAAGTACTTTAATTAATTCAATTTTAGGTAAACAAAAGAATTATGAAGGAATTATTAAGTTTGGCAAACATAATACTAAAGATATTTCTATAAAAAGTTTCGCTGAAAATATTGGAATTTTAAATTCAACCCCTTATGTATTTAAAGCTACTTTATTTGAAAATATCACTATTTTTGACGATACAATCAAACTACAAAAAGTTCAAAAACTTTTAGATGCTATTAATTTCAATGAGATGGAATTAAATAAAGAAATTGATATTAATTCAATCTCTGAAGGGCAGAAACAAAAGATAAACTTCTTACGTGTTATGCTTAGAAATCCACAATGAGTCATCTCTGATGAAGGGTTCTCAAATGTGGATAAAGAATCAAGAAAAAATATCCTTAAATACATTTCCGAACAATATAAAGGTGGTGTAATAAGTATTACACATCACTTGAATAAAAAAGAGGAGGTGATCTATGACTCAAAAATTACCTTCTAGAATTAATTTAAAAACATTGAAAAAGATGCCTCTTATAACATTTTTCACAGCATTAACAACAATGATAGCAGCCAGCTTACAAGGGATCATTCCTTACATATTTGCTAAAATTACACATTATGCAATAGAAAAAAATGAAGAGTTATTAAATAGGTGACTAATTATAATTTCTGTTGTATGTATAACATTGGTAATTGCAATCATTATCCAAATGATTGTTGCTGAAATTTTTAAGAAAAGAATTGTCACTATATTGAGAATTGATTATAGTAAGAATATTTATTCTAAAAATATCACCGAATTTTCAAAAGGTGGTAAAGGTTTCCATTGAGATAATTTAACTAATACTTTAGAACAAATATCACAAGATTACTTTGGTGGTTTTAGATTAATTATTTGATCTATATCAACTCTTATAACTGCCTTTTTATCTATTGCGCTATTAAATATATATCTTGGTTTAAGTTTAATTGTAGTTTGTGTTATTGCGAGAACATTCTTATTTCTCTTTGATAAAAAATTAAAGAAAAAAACACAAGTGCAAGCAGAAATGAGAAAAAAATATAGTACAGAATTAAATGATTTAACAAGCGGAGCAGAAACTTTATTTTGAAATAATAAAACAAACGCATTTGAAGAAAGAATAGATGAATCAAATTTAAATATTCAAAATGCAAATATAGAGTATGCAAAAACTCATAAATGATTTGAGTTTATGAATGAATTTATTTCTATTGTAATTTCTTCAGGTATCTTATTAGTTATAGCAATTTTTGTATTCAAAGTTGATTATTCAATAGTCTCTATATTTATTGGTATCTTAATTGCAGAGAGTTCACTACAATCAGCTCTGAAGAAATTAATAGAACCAATAGTTTCAATTAGACGAACAAAACCTCTTAGAGAAAATCCGGATTATATTTGAACAGAACATGATAGCTTAGAACAAAATAAAATTACTTTTACCAAAGGTATTGACATTAAAAATGTTAGTTTTAATTATGGAGAAAAAGAAATATTGAATAACGTAAATTTCAATATTTCAAAAGGTGAAAAGGTAGCTATTATCGGTAAAAGTGGTACTGGTAAAAGTACATTATTAAAATTAATATTGAAACAAATCAAAACAAAAGGTGGTTCTATTAAAATTGATGGAAAAAATATTGATTCATTGAATGAAAAAGAATACTTAAATAATATTGCTTATGCCAATAATCGTAATTTAATAATTGATGACACATTCCAAAATAATATGTTACTTTTTGGCGGAGATAAAATTGATTTTAAAGAACTAAAAGAAATGTTTAATTTAGATTTTATTAAAAATAAAAATACTAGAATTTCAAAAGAAGAATTATCTACAGGACAACAACAAAGGGTTAATTTAGCAAGAATTTGAGTTAACAGAAAACCAATAATTATATTGGATGAATGTTTTGGGAATTTAGATAAAGAAAATGCAAATTCTATTCTTCAAAAGATTCTTAAAGAAGATGTTACAGTTCTTCTAATATCACATCATTTAACTTCAAATCAAACAAAAATGTTTGATTCAATAATTAAGTTATAAAAATAAGCACTAAACATGAATAAAAAAAATCTACATTCGAAAGGATGTAGATTTATATATCCGTTTTTAAAGTGTTTTTTATTTTGTCTTTAATTAGTAGAATACATGTCATAAAATTCTCTAAGAATTGATTGGATATTTCTTATCAACTTTTTAGACATATGAAGTTTTGAAGAAAAACTTGAAATCATTTTATCTGAAAGTGGAAATGCATTTTCTTTTTTAACTAATCCACCTTTACCATCAACCATAGTTCTAACTAAGTTTACTCCATCAGAGATTACTGCTCCAATGTCCGCCATATCATCAATAAAGAGTGATGTAGGATCAACATCTTTATCAATGTAGTAGATGTGGTCTAAATAGCCTTGATTTAATTCACCATGTACAACAGCTAATGAAATCAATGATTCACCATTATAATCAATATTTAATTCTATATTTTTACCTTTTAATATATCTATTGCACCAACATATAATATTAGACTTGCAATATTAACTATATCTGGACCGGCAGCAGTTTCAATTGATTCAATCCCTTTGAAACTTTTTATAAAATCATTAAAACCAGCTAACATTTGTGATTGACCCCCTGATAAAATATCTAAAACAGAATGCCCTTCGCTATTTTTCATCTTTTTAAACAATATAGTAGATAAAGCATCTATGGTTTTATATTTGATCGGCATAAGAGCTAAAGTATCATCAAAGTAATTTAATTCACCAATTAATTGATTAGCGACATTTTCTAAGAATTTAGATAATGGGTTTATATAATTTGGATTTTTAGTATCAAAGATTGTTGTTTCTTGTTCAGAAAATTGGTTTTCTTTAATTTTAACTACAGGATTATTCTTAGCAGCTTTTTTTGCTTCTTTTAATGCATCTCCAATATCAACTAATATACTCATATCAAAATCAATTGATGGTAAGGGTTTAATATTATAATCTCCAGAATTATTTTTTCCACATGCAATGGCGCTTCCCATCACAACAGTTGTACACATTAATGCTCCCAAGGAAATTCCTATTTTCTTCTTCATTATTACCTCCAAAATACAATGCATATAAAGCATGTATGCTAAAATTATATTATGAAAATTAGTAAAGCATTGAAATTAACAACAACTATAGGTGTTACTATTGCACTTCCAACAGCCGTAATTATAGCCTCTGTAGCATCAATTGAAAAATCAGAAAAAATGACCCATTCCAAAGAAGATATTACAAATTTAATGGAATTTTCTCAAAACAAAAAGAATGTAATTATTTATTTTACAGATTCATTATCTGGAAACGGTATTTCTACATTTCTTTCACAAAATCCCAAAATAAGTAATAAATTAAAAGGGTTTACAATGTACGATAATACAGTTTCTCCAAATTATACAAATTTAGGCGTACCTGCAATTGTTGGTGGTTGAGATTTTACTTTAGATGAACAAAAATATGGGATGTATAAAAATGTAAATGGGCAAAAAGTTGTCAACTTAGCTCATGAGAATATGATGTCAATGATGGAAAAAGCTGGATATACTCAATCTTGACACACAATGCAATATTATGGTTCGGGTGGTACAACATTTTCAATTGATCCAAGTGATGCTATGTCATATATTGGTAAAAAAAGAGATATTAATGTAACTCGTCCTAGTTGAGTTAATAAAGCTTATGAAAAAAATTATAAAAGTGATACACCTCCTCAATTTAAACATATGAGTGCTTTAAAAGAAATCAATCAACACTTAAATTTAGTTAAAACTAAAAAACCTGTATTTAAATTTATAGGTAATGAATCTTCACATACACCATTCTCATATGAAGAAAATGGTAAGTATTATAAAGGTCAAGGAGATGGCAATTCAAAAAACAAATCATTAAAAACAACAATGGATTTATTTGGAGGGTTTATTGATAAGGTTAAATCATTTGGACAAGAGGTTTATGACAATACTATGATTATGTTTGTAACTGATCATGGTTCACATGAAAATGATAGAGCGTCATATAAATACCTTTCTCCAGAAATGAAAAAACTTGAAAGTGACTTCCTTGGTGTTAAAGGTCTATTTAAAGAATTTGGTAATACAAGTATTATAAGAAACAACCCAACTATATTATTTAAACCATTTGGAAGTAATAATAAATTAAAATTTAATAGAAAAAATCTTATGTCAATTTATGATGTTCCTCAATTGATACTTAATGAAATTAATAAAGGTAAAACAAATCCATTAAATTACAATTTAAATAAATCTCACAATAAAATGTATTCAAGTAATCCATTAAGTCTTACAAACAGAACTTTAGAAGTCTATAATGAATCTTATTGATATATCGAACCAGGCAGTACTCATACAATTCCTAATGTTGCACTAAGAGTGCATAATAACTTTTATGATTTTAATAATTGAGAATGAACTCACTTTAAAGCTAAAAAGCAATGAAAGAAAATTATTAGGTAATAAAAAAATCAAGTACTTTTACTTGATTTTTTATTGGGCTTTTTGGTCTTTAATCCACCTAATTAATATATAGAAATCAATAACTGTAAACAGACCAGAAATTGCTGCTAGGGATAATAGCGGAACATCATGAACCACTTTCATCAAGATGTAATACACCACAAAGATAACATTAGCAATTGTTCAGAAAACAAATGTTCATGTTCATCTAAATAAAACCATAACAACAATAGCTGCTGAAGAGAATGCGAATCCTAAAATTCCTAATCATTGAACTCAGTCAATTTGATGTTGTCTTTGTCCATCTCCCCTTGCGCTTAATTTATCAAAAATCATATAGTAAGGAAAAATTGTAAGTAATGTAACTGTAATAGCAATCACTAATTCAATTGATAATACTTTCTTTTTAGCTGGAATAACATCTTCTTCATGATCTTTAAATTTTGATAATCCTGAAAGCGCTGACATTCCAAATACAAATATTTGAACAACACCTGGACCCATTGAACTTGTGAAACCGGTGTTTCATCCTGAATAACCAATCATCAATAACCCCATACCCGTCAATAAGGCACCCACTAACAAGAAGGGCAGTTCTTGTTTCATCCTGTGCATTCTATTCATAACAACTAAAGCAGAAGTAAACGATGCTAAAAGAACTAATATTTGTCCAATGATTGCATATACATTTCCACTTGTTCAGTTTGGAGAAGCAACAAGACCTTTATTTATATCGAATATAGAGAAGAATACCATTCCAAATAAGAAGGTTCCAACCATAAATCATTCTAGTATTGTTTGCTTTTTAAAAAGTTCTTTTCAATATTTTATTGTATACATAAGGTACTTCCTTTCTACCAAAAGAAAATACATAAAAAGGAATGTGGCAAATTAATGGTTCGCCGTAGAGACTCTCTTCCATATTAAGAGATTAATTCTTTTGGTGTTAATATTATATATTATTCATTAAAAATTCATTAAAAAAAGCAAATTTGTAATTTTATGACATATTAGAGTTTTTTTCTTTATAATAATTTAGTTAACTGTGTATTTATATCCGTAATATGCTCGGATGTCTCTACAAGGCAGCGTAAATGCCACTAATACCAGATTCTCGGTAATACAAAGTTAACCACTAAATGCGGCGCTTTGTATTTTTCTATGCAAAAATCTATCGAAATAAGATTTATAATTTTATTGTGTGAAAATAAAAAATGTTCCGCTATTCGAAAGGAAAATAAAAAAATGAATAAAACTTCTAAAATGAAGACTAAGAATTCAGAAGGTAATTTTATTGCTAGATTCTTTAAGTTTTCAGATAGACAGACAACATTCAAGAAAGAGATGCTTGGTGGATTAATCACTTTCTTAGCAATGGCTTATATTTTAGCCGTTCAACCAGGAATGATGAATGTTCTAAATACTCCCGGTAAACAAGATGTTATGCCAATGGGTGGAGTATTCTTAGCAACTGTTATTTCTTCTTTTGTAGCAACAATGATTATGGGTATGTTAGCAAATGTTCCATTATCACTTGCTCCGGGTATGGGTATTAATGCCTTCTTCGTATATACAGTTTGTATTGTTTTAGGTATTAATCCTTATGATGCAATGGCCACAGTTCTTGTATCGGGTTGATTATATTTCATAATTGCTATTACACCAGCAAGGAAATATATTTCAAAAGCTGTTCCTAAAAACTTAAAAATAGCAATAGGTGCAGGTATAGGATTTTTCTTAGCATTTATGGGATTGCAAGATGCGGGTATTATTCAATCTGATGCTATTAAATCTCCAGTGACAGGAGGAGTTGAATCAGCAACTTCTGTAAAATTAGGAGATTTTAAAAACCCGGTGGTTATAGTAGCGATTGTAGTAATTTTCTCAATGTTCATAATGCATTTTATGAAAGTTAAAGCCGGAATCATTATTTCAATGATTATGGGTATTATTTTAATGGCTATTTTATATGGTGCTGGTGTAAAAGGATTCTCTGGAGCTTTTAAGATGAAGAGTTATTCAGAAGAATTTGGAGGATTTTCTAAAATAGCCGGTAAAGGTTGAACACACCTAGGCTCAATGTTTAAAAATCCACTTTCATACATAGCAATATTTGTATTCCTATATACTGACTTCTTTGATACAACAGGTACATTATTCGTTATTGGAGAAGCTTCAGGTATCAATGAAAGAGAAGGGGATAAATGAATGACAAAAGCTAACATTGCTGATGCTGCCGGAACTGTTTTCGGTGCTTCAGTGGGTGCTTCAACAGTTACTTCATTTGTTGAATCAACAACAGGTACTGCTGCTGGTGCTAGAACAGGGTTTGCATCAGTTACAACGGCATTTCTATTTTTAGCTTCAATGGCACTTTGACCAATTATGAGTCCATTAATGCCAATTCAAAATGAATTCTCACATGTGGGCGCTGTTACAACACCAACACTGAAACCTATTACAGCACCTGTTCTTATATTGGTGGGATCATTAATGATGATGCAACTAAAAGAATTTAATTGAAAAGAAATGATTGATGTTCCAGCATTATTCTTAACAATTTTAATTACAATGCTTACTTATTCAATATCGGCAGGTATGGCCGCAGGTATTATTGTATTTGTAATTCTAAATGCAATTGCAGGATTAAGACAATACGTTGATATTAAAAGAGGTAAACCAATGTTTACTGTAGGAGATGATGGAGAGATAATAACTTCTGACATCAAAGGTAAAACAGGGGTGGAAACAAAAACTAATTATTGAAAACGTTTAAATATTCCATTATTAATAATGTTTGTATTAGCAATGGTATACTTTGGAACAACTGTTCTTTATATGTATTAATTAAAATAATTTTGAATAAAACAATATTGATAAGTTTTATTACTCAAACACTAGTGTTGCTAGTGTTTTTTAATTTTAAAGGCCATATAAAAAGCACCTACCATATAGGTTTGTGCTTTTAAATAAAATTAATGTCTATTATAGAAATAATATTAAGATAGTTTATTTGCTATAACAGATAGAATTTTAGCCCCTAGAGGTTCTGGTTGATATCCTCTAATTCCTAGCGTTGATGTTCTTGGGCTTGTTAATTGTACAAAATTGTTATCTAAATCAACGATTGCTTTCATTGAATATTCATGAGCTTGGAAAATAGTACCATCATGATTGTATACTCTAACTCCTGAATCTCCAGGTATTAATGCTACATCAAAAGTTGATGTTGAAAAGCTATCGTTATCTAGTTCATAAATAAATCTAATTGAACTGTATGATTTAATATCATCGATATATCATCTTTGAGTGAATAAATCATGGTTTGCTTCATTATTGAAGTTTGTTGAGAAAATAATATCACTTGATAAATCTTCTATATCATTTCTTAGAGCTTGAACTTCAGATTCAATATTTCATATTTTTGCTTGGTTATCATCAGCAAGTTGTGTCAATAGTTCGATGTAATGGAAAATATTAGCTATTGAATTTTGAACTGAAGAAAGTAACTGTTGGTTTTCAGTAGCTAAACTATGATTATCTGCAATAGCATTTTCTATAGTGTTAATTGCACTTTCATGATCAGACATTCTATCCATAATTATTTGAATATTATCTTCAGTTAAACGCATATTTGTATCTATTTTTTGATCCAATTGATCTGCAGATAATTTTAAATCTGCTTCAGCGTTAAGAAGTTTATTATCTAAATCTTCAATATTTTGTTTGTTTTCTTGAATTTTATTTTCTAAATTAGTTAGATTTGTATTGATATTTTCAATTTCAGTTTTATTATCATGGATATTTAATTGGTTTAAGAATATGTCTGAATAGTTACTTTGAATTCCATCTCATGCTAATTGATTATTTTGTGAGACTTCACTTGATAGACCATCTATTACACTTGTTATATACGCATCATAATCAATTAAGTAATTATTTAAATGACTAAGTTCTAATTCCATTGAATTTGCTTTTTCTATTATTGCATCAATTGATGCATTTGTATTCGCATTAGAAATTACTAAATCTTGATATGTTTGATCAGCTGTATTTTGAAGAGTTGTTATCAATGCTAATTGACTTCCTAATTGCTCTTTAATAGCATCCCTTTCAGCTTGAGTTAGACTTGCAATATTATTCAATTGAGCTACAAGATCATTATTAAGATCTTCTAATTTCTTTTGATTATCTGCTTTATGTTCTACGATGTTTGCATGTATAGATGCTACATGTGTTTCAACATCTGTTTTAAGACCATTTAAATCATTTGTTAAAAAATTGGTTACTTCTTCTATTTGAGTTTTAGCATCTGCAATCTTAGTATTCATCGCATCTGTGTTTGAATCAAAAACAACTTTTTCAACACGTTCATCAATAAGTGTTTTATAGTAATTGATGTCATGATTACCAACATACCCAGCTGATATTTGAGTTGATAAATCTTCTAATGTATCAAAATATGTTTGTATTTGATTTCCTATAAAAGTATTTGTTGCAGCTTGTCCTGCAGGTGCTGTTTGATTTTTTATATTTTCAATAATTTGTTCAATCCTGTCATCTGTTTGTGAAATTAATGCAGAAATAACATTATTACTGGAAGCGTTTCCGTTTTCAAATGGTGAAATTACAAGATCGTAAAATTCACCATATGCCATTTCTTCATTAGATTCATTTGCTACATGTGCTAATTCATTTAATTCTGTATTGATATTTTTAAGTACTTCATTAGTTGTGACTTTTTTCTCTGTTTCCCCTGTACCACATGCAACTACTGTTGCTAATGGTGTTGCAACTGTGGCAACCACACCTAATGTTGATAATAGTTTTTTCATACCTCTCCTTTATTAAGATTTTTTGTCGATATTCAGTTTTCTTTATAAGTATATTTTTATTCCCCTTTAATGTTCTTTTTTCCTCCTATCACTAAATAAATTATACTCCTATACAAAGTTGAAATAGTATTTTAGTCTAACTATTTTTTGGTATAAGACCATTAATTGAATGCTTGAATTCAAAATTATAAAGTTATTCTTATGCAAAGAAATACCTTTATAATTAAATGTAAAAAACATATAAATCTTTAATTGTGGGGTTTTTATAAATAAATGCTTTGAATCTTTGCGCTTTAATCAATGATTTTATTGATAGAAAATTTTAATTTTTAGAGTTAATTTATTTATATAAAAAATATTTTAATTTCATTGGTTTAATGTAAAAGTTTTTATTGTTTTAATCTATAATTTGAATATGAAATTAATCGTAGGACTTGGAAATCCAGGTAAGCAATATGAAAATACAAGACACAATGTTGGATTTGATGCAGTTGATAAGCTTGCTGATATTTTAAATGTGGATCTTAACAAAGAAAAATTTAATGCACACTTTAATAAAGTGGGTGATGTTTTAATTGCCAAACCACAAACATTTATGAATCTTTCAGGAGATGCTGTTCAAGCAATAATGCACTTTTACAAAATATACCCAGAAGATGTATTAATCATTTATGATGATATGGATCATGGTGTGGGTAAAATGTCGATTAAGACATCCGGTTCAGCTGGTGGTCAAAATGGAGTTAAAAGTATCATAGCTAATATGGGTACTCAAAAATTTGCAAGAATTAAAATTGGTATTGGTAGAGGACGAGATACGGTTAAACATGTACTTGGTAATTTTTCTAAAGAAGAAAGAATTTATGTTGATAAAGTAATTGAGCATGCAGCAAATGCAGCCAAGTTCTTTATGACTAATGATATTGATAAAGTTATGAATAAATATAATGTAAAAGGTAAGCAGGTTTAATATGAAATTATTAGCAGTATCAGGTGGTCCAGATTCAATGCTTATGCTTTTTAAATATAGAAAAAAAGATATAGTAGTTGCACACGTTAATTACAATGCAAGACCAGATTCAATGAATGATCAAAATATAGTTGAAAATTTTTGTAAGCAATTTGAAATACCATTGAAGATTTTGACACTTAATGAAAAACCAGACTCAAACTTTCAATCATGAGCAAGAGATGTTAGGTATAACTTTTTTAAAGAAGTTTATGATGAATTTTCTTGTAATGAATTATTAGTAGCTCATCATAAAGATGATTTTCTTGAAACAGCATTAATGCAACAAGAATCTGGTAGAGAACCAAGATACTTTGGTATTAAAAAGAAATCATTCTTAAAAGGTATGAATATAACTAGACCTTATATTGATAAATATTGAAAAGATGATATGTTAACACTTTGTGAAATTAATAATATTCCTTATGCAATAGATTCTTCAAATAGCAAACCAATTTACACAAGGAATAAAAAACGTCTAGAGTTAGCTGAATTAAGTTTAAAAGCAAAAAAACAAAGACTTTCATGATTCAAAATGTCAAATAGAATTTTAATTAAAAAGCATTTAAAGGTTATGAGTTATTATAAGCTATGAAGAAAGTCGAACTTTTCAATTGAAAGATTTGAAATATTGCACTACCCTAATGAAATATTATTTGAATTCTTACATGAGTTTGGAACTAACATAAATATAACTTCTGATAAGTTAACATCTATAATAGCATTTATACAATCTAAAAATGGTAAAGCAGAATATAAGATTTCAGCAAACCAATATATTAGAAAAGAAAATAAACATATTTCAATTATTACTAAAAAATAGCACTTACAAAGTAAGGTTGCTATTTTATTTACCTATGATTTGATATAATTTTATTACTTAGAATATATAAAATATTGCAATATAACAAAGTGTTTATATTGTGTTTATAAAAAGAGTATAATTTAATTATTCTTTTAATTTTAAGAGAAGTTCAAGGAGGACATTTAAAAATGGCGCAAGAAGTAAAAAATAAGAAGAAGTTTAATTGAATCGGTTTTATAGTCTTACTATTGGTTTTAGTTGGATTAGGAACATTAATTTGATATTTATTTTTCAATAAAACCACATCTAAAAGTTATAGTGATTTCAATCAGAGGTATCAAGTTGCAAAAGCTGACCCAAACGATCATCATTACTTTAAAGAAATTAAAATAGATGAAAACTATAAAAAGATTTATGTAGTTGAACACGATGGTAATAGGGATATTGCGTATTGAGTATATGCACCATCATCAGCTCAAATATATGATTTATCAAGATCAATCGTTGGTGATCCAACTAAAGGTACACCTGCAGATCACAGTGCATTTATATCTGGTACAACAGATTACTTTGCAAAAGGTGGATTTAAAGGAACACTTTATAAAGCACCAAGTATTTGACCAAGTGTATTACTTTCATTCCTACCAATGTTATTAATTATTGGATTCTTTATTTGAATGGCTAAAAAACAAGGTGGAGGCGGAGGTAATTCTCCATTCTCAGTTGGAAATAATAAAGCTAGAAAAATGATTTCAGATAAAAAATTCTCTGATATTGCTGGTAACGAAGAAGTTAAAGAAGAAGTTATGGAAGTGGTAGATTATCTAAAAAATCCTGCTAAATATAAATCAGCAGGTGCGAAAATTCCTAAAGGTATCCTATTGGGTGGTCCTCCAGGTACAGGTAAGACATTACTTGCTAAAGCAACAGCTGGTGAAGCGGGAGTTCCATTCTACTTCATATCGGCTTCAAACTTCGTAGAGATGTTTGTAGGGGTAGGTGCTAAGCGTGTTCGTGAAATGTTCCGTGAAGCTCGTAAAAATGCTCCATGTATTATATTTATTGATGAACTAGATGCCGTAGGTAGATCTCGTGGTGCTGGTATGGGTGGAGGAAACGATGAACGTGAACAAACACTTAACCAACTTCTAGTTGAAATGGATGGTATGGCAGATAACAATGGAATTTTAGTTCTTGCTGCAACTAACCGTCCTGATGTTCTTGACCCAGCGCTTCAAAGACCTGGACGTTTTGACAGAACTGTTACTGTTGGACTTCCTGATGTTCAAGAACGTGCTGCAATTCTTGAAGTGCATGCTAAAGGTAAAAGGATTGATAAAGCAGTTAACTTTAAACAAGTTGCTAAACGTACACCAGGTTATTCAGGAGCACAATTAGAATCCGTTATTAATGAAGCGGCCTTATTAGCTGTTCGTGAAAATTCAGGTGTTATTACTGCAGATCAAATTGATGAAGCTATCGATAGAGTTATGGCAGGACCTGCTAAAAAATCAAGAGTTATTTCAAAAGAAGACTTGACTATGGTTGCTCACCATGAAGCTGGACATGCTGTTATTGGTATTAAAGTTCCAGGTGGACAAAAAGTTCAAAAAATTACCATTATCCCTCGTGGACAAGCTGGTGGTTATAACTTAATGACTCCAGAAAAAGAATCATACTATAACAAGAAATCAGATCTTCTTGCACAAATCGCTTCATTTATGGGTGGTCGTGCTGCTGAAAAAATTATGTATGGTGAAGATGCAATTACAAATGGTGCATCTAATGATATTGAAAAAGCTACAAGAATTGCAAGAATGATGGTTACTCAATGAGGTATGTCAGAACTTGGACCAATTCAATATGAAGCAGACGGTGGTTCTCCATTCTTAGGTAGAGATTACATGAAAAATAAAGATTTCTCTGATGCTGTTGGTCATGAAATTGATCAAGAGGTTAGAAGAATTATTGCAGAAGCTCAAGTTATTGCAGAAAAAACAATTAAACAAAATATGGGACTTCTAAAAGCAATTGCCAGTGCCTTATTAGAAAAAGAAACAATTGTTGCTGAAGAAATTGAGTACATTGTTGAACATGGTAAGCTTCCTGAGAAAGCTGAAGTTGTTGAAAAGGAAAAAACTGATAAAAAATCACTTAAAGATTTAATTGCAGAAGTTAAGCCTTCAAAAGCTAAAAAAACTACTGAAGTTAAAAAACCAACAGCTAAAAAAGAAGTTAAAAAAACTACAACAACTAAAAAAACCACTTCTAAAAAAGAAGTAGCAAAAAAAGAAACAGCTAAAGATAAAGAAGAAAAATAATTATTTAAATACAACCTAGTGTTGTATTTTTTTTCTAACAATAAAACATTTTCAAATGATTTATAATTTAAGAAATGATACATATATATTACGGATTTGGAAGAGGAAAAACTTCAACATTAAATGGAACTGCATTAAGAGGTCTGTCAGCAGCTAAAAAAGTTGAATATATTAGATTCCTTAAAGGAAGACCAACAGGAGAAGATAAACAATTAGAAAAGTTGGGTATTAAAATTAAATACTTTCATCACACAAGTAAATTTGTTATGGAAATGACTCCTTTAGAGAAAGAGGAAACACGAAGAAAGGTTATCGATGGTTTAAATGCAATATCAGCTTCTAAAGCAGATTTAATACTCATCGATGAAGGTTTAGACCTTATTGAAACTGGATTAGCCACAGAGGATGAATTAATTCTCGCGCTACAAAACCCCTTTAATAATAATGCGGATATATTAATATCTGGACATTATATATTAAAGGATTTGTTCAAACTTGCTGGATTAATTACTTATTTTAAACCTGAAAAACATTATTATAATGAAGGTGTAAAAGCTAAAGAGGGGATTGAGTTCTAAAGCAAAACTCTTCTAATATAAAAAAAGCGTTAATACGCTTTTTTATCTTTATTAATTTTTAAACTAGTCTTTAACATTTTTTGTTCTTTAAGTTGTTGGACATAAGTATTGATAACATCATAATTAAAAATACCATCTCTTAGTTTTATATCTCTAAGAATATTCTTGATTGTTTTATCGATCTTATCAATTAGTTCTTTTGGATAATCCATTTTTAATTTATGTCTTTCGTATTCTTCTTTATCTACAACTCTAGTTTTTTTATTTGGATACATTTTTACATCTAAATCATAATCAATGTATTTAATTGTTCCATCTTCAAAATGGAATGGACTAGAAAGGTTAGTATAGAAATAAGAACCAGATTCTCTTAATAAAACATTTGTATTAAAGAAATCATTTTGAGAAAAGAATCACAACATTGGCTCACGAATAATTCAACGTTGACCATTATCTTCAGCTACTTTTGTTTTGAAAGCAAATAATACAGTTGCAAATGGAGAAACTTCAATAACTTTTAAACCATTTCATTGTCTATATAGTCTTCCATCATGTTTAAATGCTTGTACATTAACAATTTCGCCTAATAAAGGTATTTTTTTCATTATTTCTCCTATTCAAATTCTAGTATAGTCTTATAACTAGTTTTTTACGACCCTTTTCAATATCTGTTAGATAACGAATCCTTGGGAAAATATCCCCCTCATTTCAAGTTTGTCTAAATGTTGAGATAGGAAGAACTCTATTGATAACATCACTTTCTCTTATGCTTGAATGTTCATCTAGTATTTCTTCAGTAGTTTTCATCTCATTGCTATCTACTATATCGTTGTTGTTTTTATCATCTCATCATCTAAATTCTAAGTTAGGTTCATAAAGTCCGCCCCTTGATTCTAAGTATTTATCAGTGGAGAAGGGTAATCATTCTTCACCTAGTTTTGAATAAGGATTTGAAGAAATTTTATTTTGTCCGAATACGGAGTCTTTTCTATCAAAATTTCAAAGTTTTTTACGTTCTTCATTTGTATTAAATTTCATAAGTTCAGCATTTAAGTCACTTGGGTCTATTTTACCATTATTATCTACATAACCATAATAAAGACCTTTCACTCCTTTTGGAGTTCAACCGGTTATTTTGAATTTATGTTGATCTAAACCACCATCTTCAAAATTAGCATATTTATCACCAGTCTCTTTATCAACAAATGCATGAGTTTTATTTAAACCATAAATATTACTTATCATTTTATGATAACCCATCGATTCACGGAAAGTATCATATATTTCTTCAGCTTTTTGTGTGCTTGAGAATATTGAGTCTCTATAAAAAACTTTGCTTTCAAATTTATCTTGATAACTATCAAAGCGGATTTTTGCAGAAGCGGTTGCATCTAATACAAAAGAATCTTGATGTATTGTTAGACCACTATTTCGTTTTAACATATTCCTAAAAGCATTAGGATCATCTAAATAACTTGGTTCATAATCATAAACATGCATTAATTGCCCAAGTTGTCTAGTAACTATTTCATCAAGTGAATATCTATAGTTAACATAAGCTTTATTACCAGCACCATTACCAGCAAAATCATTTTTATAACCGGGTAATCCAAATACTTGTTTTTTTTCATTATAATGTATTTTATTTTTTGGGTTATTTGAGTTAGCATTTCAAAATAAGTCATTCAAACTAACGCTTGATGCAATCGGTGAAGCTATATATTCATCAGTTCAACCCATATGCATAATTCCATTTCTAGGAACATCTTTAGAGTTTTCCAGTAATCCACCTTTATCGAATAAAAGCGTTTTATCATCATAACGTAATGTTCTATAGAATTTCTCTGTAAATTCAGAGTTTCAATTTGTTAATGATCATGATCCATCTGGATTTTCAACTTTAGGAACATTTCCGTCATCCCCATTTCATGCTTGGTTTGAATAAGAAGTTGTAAGATACATATTAGCTATATGATGTCCATATTCATGTGTGACTGTAGAAATGATTCCGTCAATCTTTTCTTTATTTGTTAATTCTGGATGATTTTCTCAAATGCTAATGTTATAGAAAGTTTCTTTAGTAAGAGGGAAATAAAGACCATTACTATCTTTACCAATCATATTTACATCACCAAACACCATACCATCTAGTGTTGTTATCTCTTGACCGTGGTAAAGTTTTTTATGTATTGCATCTCTTAATTCTTGAATACCATTATCATCTAATCAATATTCACCATTTTGATAAGGGTAAATTTTTATTTGGAAGTCTCAATTAGGATCGGCCGCTTTATCATCATTAAGTACTCCAGAGTTATATCAAATGGTTTTAGGTGTTCCAAGTTCAACATAACCTTTGAAATTATTTGTTTCCTTAGTAAGGGCTTGATAAATGAAGTAAGAACCAAAACCGACTGATGAGGCAGTTAAAACTCCAACAGAAATATATAGAAATGGATTTAACTTTGATTTTGTTGATTTTTTCATTGTAAATTACCCTCCCTATTTTTTCTTTCAAATTATATCATTTAATATTTTATTTATTGGGAAATATAAGTATAAAATACATTCAAAAGACAAAGTCTTTAAGAATGTGTATATGTTTTTTTGTATTGTTAATAGTGTAAAATATCTTTTATGAGATTAAGAAATAACCCAAATGCACAAGTAGAACTTGATGCATCAAAATACACAGTTAAAGAATATCCATTTAAAGTAAACAAAAATGTAATCATAGAATTAGGAATGGGAAAGGGAGAAATGATTACTGAATTAGCAGCGCAAAACCCTGATAAATATTATGTTGGAATTGAGAAATTTGCTACAGTAGCTCACAAAGCGATGAAACGAGCAGAAAAACTTGAATTAGAAAACTTTTCAATAATTGATAAAGATATAAAAGACCTTCCAGAATTGATTGAAGGAACAGTGGAAACTATTTGGTTAACTTTCTCAGATCCTTGACCAAAAGCAAGGCATGAAAAAAGAAGGTTGACATATAAAACATTCTTAGATCACTATAAAAACATTCTTTCAAAAGATGGTGTAATTAATATGAAAACTGATAATGATAAATTATTTCTATATTCACTTGAATCAATGCAAGAATATGGAATGGAAATTCTAGCTGTAACTAGAGACTTTCATAATTCAAAATGAATTGAAGGTAATGTGATGACTGGTTATGAAAAAAAATGATCCGAATCAGGTAAGAACATTAACTTTCTAAGAGCTAAATTCAAATAGAAAAGAATTGATATTGTCCACACTTGTGTGGATTTTTTTTATTTAGAAGTTTTTTTGAATTAAGAATAAAATAATGACTCAATGCAAGTTCTTTGAACTTGTCTATTGATTATGCAAAGTGTTGTTTGGCATTGCAAGAAAAGTGAGGTAAGCAGGAGTATAATTTAGTGAGGGCTTTCAAAAGTCCTTGTTGATGTTTTAAAGGGGGAAGAATGAGAAAAAAACTTTCGATTGGAGTCCTAGCTGCAGCAACAGGAATGGTAATTATTCCTATTACTATGCTAGCTAGTTGCGGAAAAAGCAATAATAATGTGGACCAAAATCCTCAAATAAAAAAAGATATTTCACAAATGATAAAAGACTTTGATAGTGAAAAATCAAAAATAGCACCGGCAGCTTTTGGTTCGTATACACCATTGACAAAAGCAAACCAACCAAAATTCAAAGCAAATATAGAAAAATTTGAGAAAAAAGTAGCTCAATTCGAAGAAAAAATTGGAAGGGCTAACTTATATGAAAATGATTATGGAGTTTGATTAGAATCATTTAAATACCAACTTTCATTAGAAAAAGAAGGGTATGAAGTTAACTCAAGAGTGCTAGGCGCAAATCCAGCTAATGGATATTTTAAACCTATAAACACTTTTTGAAATCCAATAAATGATCTTGCTGAATATGTTTCGAGTGATTTGGACACATCTAATAAGGAGGATGTTAATAAGCGTATTGAAGACTTAAAAAATACATTAAAAGTTATTGAAGGATTAGAAGAGAATTTTAAAGAAGGGTTGAAATCAGGAACAACCTTCTCGGGAGTATATACTAGACAAATTCTTAATGACTTAATGGATGTGTGAGGTGATGGAACAATAGATAAAACAAAAAATAACAACTTTACTACTGTTTACCTAAAAACAATCAAGACTTCAAAATTAGATGCATCAATTAAAAGTTCATATAAAATTGAAAACGATAAATTAATTGATAAAGTAAATGAATTTATGAAATTCATGACTACTGATTACTGGAAAGGTATTAAATTTGGAATTAGCAAAACATCGGATCATACAAAAGCATTTACAACCGATAAAGGTAGAACAAGTGCTTCCGTGGCAGAGACTACAACAGATCCTGGATTAACAAAAGAAGATTTAGAAACTAAAGATGTTGGTATTGGCTTCTCAGGTAAAAATGGCCAAGATATATATAAACATATCTTACATACTCAAACAACAACCGATAAATTACCTTCAGATTTAATTTCTGATGGAAATAAAGGTGTTAAATCAAATGTTAAAAATATGGAAGCTGCAGCTGCAGCAATTTATAAAGAGGAAATGCCTAAGGGTGGAGATTGAATTGTTAAGGGTGCAATGATTGACCCTGATGGACCTGGAGCGATGGGTGCAAAATCTACAGATTTAACAATTAAAGATTCACAAGGCATACACATTGATGCATTTTATGCATGATTAAAAAGCGGTAGATTTGCTGTGGGTAGAGAGAAAGGTGCATCATCAGATACTTCTAAAGTAGATTCAAAATATGCAAAAATATTAGATGATGCAGGATATAAATCTTGAAAAACAACAGATAAGGCTAAACCAATAGATGGGAATGGGTCTAAGGTTAATGGAAACATTCGCGGAGATCAAGCATATGTTGGTATGGCTAATTACATGAAATCTGTTGATCGATTTAAAGCTGATGCATCAGCAACCATTAAAAAACATTTCGCACCAGTAAAACATGATTATACATTTACGGTGCCAAGTTATGGAACAAGATCACGTGAAGGTGTTGGAGCATATAATCCAGGTAGTTTTAATATGATTCTTGGTGTAGATCCTTATTATGCATTGACAAAATGATCAATGCAAACATTAATTTCACATGAAACAATTTCAGGACACCACTTCCAAAATGCTTATTACGAAGAACATAAAGATGCTCTAGCACCAAGATTTAGTTATACAGCTTATTCAGAAGGTTGAGGATTATTCTCGGAATGATTATCAGTTAGAATGAATATTTATGGTATTGCATCAAAAGATATAAATGGTGTTCCAGATAATGGTGTTCCAAACTTTGCTAAAGGATCAGAAGGTGTTAAATTTGATTCATCAAATCTAGCAGATAAATTCCAAGGAAGTAACATCTATAAGAATCAAACGGAATATAATGCATTGCAATATTGTGGTTACTTAAATGAATCACAACTTAGAGCAATGCGTCTAGTGTTAGACACTGGTGTGCACTCAGGAGCAAAAGGTGACTTCGCAATCGGAACTGGAATGTCAATCCAAGATGAACGTGACTATATGGCTAAAAATTCCGCACTAGGTGTAGGAGATATGCAATCAGAATCAAGAAGATATCTACAATATGTAGGTCAAGCTACTTCATACTTTACGGGAAAAACAGTTATCAGTGATTTATATACAAAATTTTATGCTCATGAATTAAAATCAGATGATAAATTAACACTTAAAGAAGAACAAAAATTCTTTGGAACTGTATTAAGAAATAATGATATACCTTTAAACGTCTTAAAAGATTATGTTACAAAACAAAATGATTTTAAACTTTAATATATAATGCATTGTAATATTTTAAAACACCAATATTCATGGTGTTTTTCTTTTTTGTTCTATATGATAAAATATATACATGATTTTAGGAAATGCCTCAAGTTTTTGAAACAAACCAAAACTAATTAAATTACAGCGTCCAGCCTCTTTATTGGAACTGTTCTTTGATATTGTTGTTGTTGCTTTAATAGGTGGTATTGGGCACAAATTAATAACTGAATTTCAAGATCGTGAATATACATGGCACTCAATTTCCTTCGTTGTTCTTCAAACCCTTTCCGTTTTGTTAATATGACGTACTATAACGATGTATAGTATTAAGTTTGAAGTGCATGATTTAAGACACAGGTTAGTAATAATTTCTTGTATGTTACCAATGTCATTAATGGCAACAGCGGGATATGTGCATAATTCTCACAATGATGCTTATACAATTTATTTAAATACAATTTCATATGCAGTATTAATGGTTGTAGTGGCTTATATATTATTATCGGCAGCACATTTCAATAAAGAGGATAAATTCTTTTATTGACACTTAATGATTAAGGGTTTAGCAAGGGTTATTGCATTTATTTTAATAATGATCAAAATAATAATTCCGATAATTTCAGAAGGGCCGAATTCATTGGGTGATCCAAAATGAAAAGAATTCTTTGTTGCTATGTGAGCTTCGGAATTTATTATTCAAATGATTGCTGATATGTATTCATTTACAAAAAAATACATGTGTCACTTTCCAACTATTAGTCGTCATTTATTAAAAGAAAGATACTCAATACTTTATATAGCTTTTCTTGGAGAAATGCTTATACAAGTTATTTCATCATTTGCACAAGAAAAATCTCATAGTACAAATTCATTCATATTTTTATTAGGATCAATTTTCCAAATATTTTTGATGTTTTGATTATATTTCGATTTATTAAATTACAATCATTTAAAAAAATCATATAAATCAATGTGAATATATACATTTGTAATGTTGCTTCATTTCTTTTCTATGTTATTTATCTCAGCTGGATTATCATTGATTATTCAAAAACACACAAGACCAGCTATATTGCTTTTATCTATTGGTAATGCAATACATTGAACAACTTCTAAACTCGTGCTATATTCATTCAAGAGTTACAATAGAGATACAAGATATTTGAGACCAAAATGATTCCATAGTGTATTAATTGGATTATTCATAGTTGGTATTATTACATCTTCTGTATTAGCTTATACATATACCTTACCTCATATTCTTATATGAACCGTTATTGGATTGCAGATAACCACTATTGTATTATTGGTTATTACACTTAAGATTTCTATTAAAAAGTATAAAGATATGACTTTGGAAGAATTTGATAAAATAGTCCCTATTATAAAACAAGATTGATAAACAACTAATTAAGGTTGTTTTTTTAATAATAAAAAAAACTCCTTTAAGGAGTTGTTGGATTTCACATTTTTTCTCAGTGCGTATTTTTATAATCGCTTCATTCTCAATTCTCTCTTTTGAAAATGTTGTTTGTAACTCTAATTCGAGTACTGAGGTTTGAGTGATTTTTTTTGTTATATTGCGGCTTTCAATCATTCTCTTTAACAGGGTATATATTTATAGTTCTATCAGTTGTTTGGTTTAATGGATCTTCTCTAAAGGAAGGATAATCTGTCCCATTTTTATTTGCTACTTGATAAGTAAAATTTTTATTATAACTTTTAATAGCATTCCTTATGATTGTGGGTATATCCCTATTTGATAAGAAGGTTTCATCATCAAATTTTAAATGCTCACTTTTCTTTGTACCATCTTTAAATGGTTTAATCATAATTGAAGGGTTCATTCTTGTTGTTCATACATTTTTAACATTCTCTTTTTCATGTATAACTCAATTATTATTCATTCGGGCATTTTTGTTATTCATATGATGCATTTCTTTTGAATTATTAGAGGTTAATCCTCAAGGTTGTCTTGCTGAACCGTGATCAGATACATATATTATCATTGTGTTATTTCAAATATCTTGTCCCATGCTTTTAATTTTCTTTTCAATTTCACTTATATATTTTAATGAATAAATAATTGCTTCATCAGATTTAACACCAGCAATAGGTTGATTAGTTTTTTTGTCTAGTGCTGCAAAATTTTTGTGAGTAGCTTCATTACCGAAAAATTTAAATATAGGTTTTTTAGTTTTGTTTGATTTTAAATGTTCTTTGAATGTTAATGAAGATCTTAAAGCATTTGCAGTTCAACTTTCAAAGGTGTTGTAATTACCATAGATTTTATTAAGTTCTGTGGTACTGGTTGATGTTAAATCTTTTTGATTCGGGAAATTTATTTTAACATTTTTATCTAATGCATCATCATCATTCTCTTTATCTGCATATTGCATTGAATGTCATTGTTGTGAATAACCAGCTTTTGAAAGCATACTCATACTATTGGTATATGCTAATTTAATTGATTCTCAATTTGTTTTATCTTTGAGAGTTCCTATATCTTGATTTCTAAGTGTGAAATCTCATCCACCGACAATTGCAGGAATACCGAAATTGGTATATTGATCAGAAACGGTATTTTTATATATAGTAAAATCCAATAAATTTTCTTGTATATCTTTTCTTTTTTTCAACATTTCATATGCCGTATCGCCAGTTACCTCATCATTAAAAAATAATAAGATATTTTTATGGTTGTTAGAAAGTGTTGTTAATTTCTCCACCCTATTTTTTATATCCTTTAAGTCTAAAGTGCTTCTTTTTGAATTGCAAGAAACAACGGTTAAAATAGGTGTTGTTAAAACAGCTAATGCTCCTATTCCTAGTTTAATTTTTCTTTTCATAAAACCTCTTTTTCTTTTTATTATAAAACAATATATTTAAGTCTATTTTTTCTTTATAATTCTTATATGAAATATATCTCAACATTACTGCAAGAAACAGAAGCTATTGCTTATAATTTGGTAAAAAAAATACAAAAAGAAAAATTGAAATTTATTTTGTTTAATGGTCAAATGGGCGCTGGTAAAACAACATTGATTAAATTTATGGCAAAAGCTTTAGGGGAAAAAAAGGTAGTTACTTCACCAACATTTAATATTATGAAAGTATATGAAAAATTTATTCATATAGATGCATATAAAATTTCTGGAACATTAGAAGAATACGAAGATTATTTTGAGGATAAATTTGTTTTTATCGAATGATCAAAAAATTTAGATGAAGTTTTTGAAGATGCGATTATGGTGGCAGTATCAATGAATGAAAAAAATGAACACATTTATGAAATAAAATAAGAACAACTTCAGTTGTTTTTTAATTTTGTTTTAATATTAAAAATTAAATATATGCAGTCATAGGAGTATAATTTAAAATAGAGGGTTATAGGGGGATAAAATGAAAAAACTTAATAAAACTTGAACAATGCTAGGCCTGGGAACTTTGGTTGTTGGGGTTTCAGCTGGAACTTCTGTTGGAATTTGATATGCTTTAAATTCTAAAAATATTAATGATACAAATGATAAGCAATTACAAGATGAAATAAATAGTCTTGAAAAAGAAAAGCAACAATTAGAAGCTGATGCTAAAGCTAAGGAAAATGAAATAGCTGAAAAAGAAAAAAGAATTGATGAACTTAAAAAGAAATTAAATCAGTATATCCCTATGAAAAAATTAGTTGCAACCACTGATAAGAATGAATGAGAAAATTCAATGATTTTTGAATTTAAACCAATTGTTAATGGTAAGCATACAAATGATATTTCACTTTGAACTAGAACTATTGGTAATAAAGATGGATTAAATACCTTTGATAAAGTTACAGGTAAATTGGTCCACCGACCAGAATGAGATATCGTGGGTGATTTTACTGGCGGATTTATGTATCAATGACCAGATAAAACAACACTTTTTGCTGGAACCAAAAATGGATTATTCATAGAAACAAAAAGAAAAGTTGAAAAAATTCTTGATGGTGATTTTAGAGAATCTGCAATGATTAGGTTTAACCAAAAAGGTAAAGGTGAAACATTCGCTATTTATAAAAAGGGGGGATTTTATACATTTGATCCAAATAAACCTAATTCAATTAGTGCAAATCCAATAATATCTGTTGGGCATAAAGTTCAAACAGCATTAATAATACCTGATCAAGCTTTAGAAGACCGTTTACTTCTTGGGACAGATAATGGATTATTTTGAGTTGAACCAGATATTACAACTGGTTTAAAGAAAACAAAGATATCGGAAGGTAGTTATCAATTTATCTCTCAAGTACCACAATGAGAAAATGGTAAATTAAACGGCAAGATTGATTTATATATGGGTAGAAAAAAAGGTCTGGTTAAGACTACGATTCCTGAATCTGATAAACCATTGGAATTAAAGATGATTAATAAAAAGATAGATTTAACTGATGGTTTTGTTGGATACGTAGTTCCAACACTAGATGTTCCAGGTATTGTATATGTCGGTACAGCAAGCACAGGACTTATGGAGTTGGATGGAGAAAGTTTTGAAGAAGTGTGTATTAAACCAGACTTCTCTCCAGATTTATCATATGTGAAAGGTGGCTTCTTAGCTACTTCGGATGCTGGTACAATTGTTGGAACTAAAACTGGGATATATGAACTCAAAAATACAGATTTATTTGGATTTAAACCTGATATCATACAATACAACCAACCAAGTGAATTAATATATAAATAATAAAAAGATATATCAACAAAAGTTGGTATTTTTTTAATTAAATAATTAGTCTTTTCAAATGTATAATATTTTTATGAAAATAATAATTGATACATCAAATAAAGATTTATATGTTGCGCTTATCAGTGAAGATAAAACTCTAAGATATAAATTATGTGAAAATTTAGTAAAAAAAGCTGATGCACTTCCAGGAGTATTCCTTGAAGTTATGGGTGATATAAAAACAAAGGAAATAACAGATTTTTACATCACTTTAGGACCAGGATCATTCACTGGCGCAAGAACGGGGTTGGTATTTGCAAGATCTATTTGTCAAATAACTAAAGCAAACCTCCATACAACTAGTTCAATTCAACTTATAGCAGGTCCAACTGGCACTAGAAAAATTTATATTGATGCACGTAGTAAAAAATCTTATTTTGCAAAAGTAAAAGATGGAAAATTACAAGATGAAATAACTCTTGTTCCTTTTGAAGAATCAACAATTCAAACATTTGATGAATTAATTAAAAAACCTAGTTCATATCTTCCTTTATTCAAAAAAGAGGAAGATATTTTCCAAGTACACCCATATTACATTAAAGATGCAAAAATAGGTGGAAACTAGCCCTAAAAGGGTTATTTTTATACACTTTTTACCTTTATGTGTTAAAGTTAATTAAAGTTAGTTAGATTTAAAAAACGCGTAATTGATAGAAATACTTTATACCTTAATAAAATAATTAGACAGATTGCAAATGAATAAAATCATTTTAAGACTACGAATAACATGAAAGCAGGATAGATGAAGATATATTTAAATAAGATAATTTTAAATAAAAATTTTACAAAAAGAATTAAACCAGAAATGCAAGAATTGATAGAACAATTCAATGGTAATCCAACAGGAAAAGTGATGTTAGCATCTAACATTGGGTTAGTAGTTAAAAACAATTCTACAAATGAAAAATTAAATGAGGGTGTTAATAACGTTATTATTTCTTTCAAAATAAATAAAAAGTTCCTTACTTTAGGCGGTAATTTATTTTACTGTTCAGAAACAAAAACAGGAAAATTATTAACGTTTTTCGGACATATAAATAAATCAGAATCATTTGATGGAATCGAAGTTGAAATTAATAGAGAAGAATCAACTGATGAACAATATTCATTTAATATAAAACAAATCATGGATCGATCAGATAAGATAAATGCAGATTTATCAGATCATAATATTGTAAAAGCGCTAAGTGTTTATTCAGAAATTTTATCCAAAGAAGAAGAAGTTACCTCTATGGATATTCCAACCAATAAAATTAGACTAATTAATGGTTTCTTGGTTGATAACTCAATTTCAAAAGAAAGAGATAAAAGAAAATTAAGTTTCATTAGACATTTAGGAAGAAAAAGATATGTTGAACAAAAAGATGTTAAACATGTTGAGAAACAATACCTTTCACATGAAATTACAGTTATGGTTATTGAAGTAACTGGAGTTAAAAATGTTGGTATAACAATTAAAGATGTTATTAAATCAAAAGGTCAATTACCAATGAGTGATAGAAAGAAATTTATTGCGACTGGTGATTACTCTGGAGTTTCTCCTCTTGATTTCGCTATTGCTGAATCAATTACAAGAAGACCATCATTTAAAATAATGATTGATGGAAGACATACTTCTTTAAATAAGTCGCATCTGCATATTATTAATGTTGCAAGCACAATTAAAAATAGAACAATCTTAAAAGTTGTGGAAGATATCGAGAATGATACAGTAAGTAATAATGAAGTTTTTCAATATTTATTTAATAAAGGAAGATGAGATAACATCAAACCTTTACAAAAGTGAATCCCCGATTTTAAAGCTAAACAATTTGCGCAAGCAACTAACTTAAACGAATCACAAAGAAAAGCATTTAAAATTTGTTCAGATAACACACCTATAGCTTTTGTTCAAGGTCCTCCAGGAACTGGTAAGACACACTTAATCGAGAAATTAGTGGACTTTTATGCTTCTAATAAGAAAAAGGTTCTAATAGCCTCTCAAACAAATGTGGCTGTAGAAAACGTACTAGATAAACTACATAAAAATAAAGAATTCCCATATTTACCTATAAAAATTGAATATAGAAATAAGAGTTTATATTCTGAAGAGCAAATAGGTGAACAAATTAGTAAGAAGATTGAAGATATCACTGGATGAAATCTTAATGGTATGGATATTCCAAACATTAAAGAAATCCATGCTCCTAGAGACTTTAGAGTTGTGGGCTCAACAACAACATCTTCAGCTATTGAAAATAAAAGATGAAAAGATTGATTGAAACATCTTGATGTCTTAATTATTGATGAGATCTCTAAATCAAATGTTCCTGAAATTATAAGATTTACAACAATGGCTAAAAAAGTTATCTTTATTGGAGATCAAAAACAACTTGATCCAATGTCAGAAATTAATTGAAGTACTTTTGATGGAGACTTCAAAAAAGAAAATGAAGATATTATTGCAAAATATATAAGTCTTTCAATTTTTGAAAATAAATATGAAGATATGAGAAAAAGAAAAAGAGCAGTTATGTTAAATATTAATTATCGTTCTGTAGAACCAATTGCTAGACAATATGCAATGTTCTACAATAATAAACTTGAAATCGGTAGACAAACTGAGACGGTTATTAAATATAAAGGTGAACCAACATTCAAGCCATTTACATTTATATCAGCTTCTGGTTCAAAAGAAGCATTTACTGGTCCTTCAAATTCAAGATACAACTTGCGTGAAATTGATATCATAAATGAAACGCTTGAAAAACTATTAGGAACTTTAGATAACCCTAAAAAATATTCAGTTGCAGTTATAACTACTTATGGTGCTCAAACAGAACAAATTCAAAAAAGTATTAACACACATATGATGAGGGAACAATTCCAATCATTCAAAGTTAATACTGTTGATGCCTTCCAAGGTGATCAAGCTGATATTGTTATTCTTTCAACTGTGGTTGCAGACAACTCTGGAAGTAAAGGATTCATTAGTGATTTTAGACGTCTTAATGTTTCTATCTCTAGAGCAAGAGATTTATTGATTGTTATTGGTAGTGAAAATAAATTATCTTCAATTATGTATGAAGTACCAGAATGCGAACCAAGAGCTTACCTAGCGGAAATGATTGAGTATGCAAAAGAAAATAACTCATTTATTAAACCGGAGGTAGACAATGATTAAATATTTATATAAAACAAAAAGAATGCAAACTACATTCAATTACACATATGAAATAGGCGCATCATTAGATCCGCTTACAAGAGAAGTTATTGCATTGATAATGAAACAACCTAATGTACAACTTAAAACTCTTTTAGAAGAAGTTGGCCTTATTGGAGATCTTGCTACATTTGTAGAAAGAAGATTTAGTTCAATGATAAAAGGTTTCAATAGAAACACAACATTCAATTCTTATAAAAACAAAGATTTTTTAAAAAGAGTTTTTGAAGAAGAAGCAATGATTGAATTAGAAGATCAAAAATTTGTTATGGATGTTTATGAAGATCTTGGGGTAATTAGGGTTAATGGAGATTTAATTACTATGCCGGATAACTTAAGAAGATTTGTTTCGCAACACCTTCAAGGTGATGGTGGTGTAAAAAGACTTAAAAATGTATCTGAGGGATATCCAGAAGGCAAGGTTGAATTTATTAATGTGAGAATAGGTTTTAGATTTAATGGTCAAATTGAAATTGATGGTGTGATGATTGAAACTAAGCATGAAGCTTATAATCAAATCGCTAGACAATTAAAGAAAACGGCATTTGATGCAAAAGAATTTAATGAACCACAAGTTAGCGAAGAAAATATCGATTGTAAAGTTCTAACAAAAGAAGCATTAAAAGAAATATTTGCTGAAGAAGTTCTTTATAATGGTTGAAAAGAAGGCGCTAAAGATGGAGTTATTACAATTTCAACTAAAGATAAGCATTTTAAGTCAACACACTTATTGGTATGAGACAAAACCCCTTTATTCTATGAAAAGATTTGACAAGAAAAAGAAATTATTACTAATGAATATAAAGATAGGATTTTAGAAGCTGCCTTTTTAAATAATAAACTTGTTGATTCATTAACAAATAGTTTAATCCTTGATTTAATTAATAAATATGCAAGCAAAAACCTTAACATGATTAATAATATTGTTAACAGAAGACCACTTATATTTGAGAACATTGAAATATCTAAAGTTATCTTTGCATTAAATGATAATAAAACATTTAACTTTACAATTGGCGAAGAAAATATTATTAGAATATTACAAAACTTACCAACTGAAATTAAAAGAATGTTTATGTCTTCATTAAACAAAAATGTTATTACATCAATTGAAGATCAATGAATAATTAAATTCATCCTTGAAAATAATTTAAGCGAGGCATTGTTACCTCAACAAATTAAGAAATATGAATCTTGATCAAGAAGACAAGATGATATGCTTAATAAGTATTTTGATATTATCAAAAAAATTACTGAAACAGGTATCAATAATGAAAAACTTGAACTACTTTCTCCTAAGGATTTAAATAAATTAAAAATTAATAAACAATTCAAAAAGTGAATCAACAGAAATGTTGAAAATCCAAAAGGTGAATCTTTTAAAAGGATTATTCAACCTCCCGCAATTACAAAAGCAAGAGAGTGTTTGATTATCGCTAATAGGTGAAAAGATTTTTCAGAAAAAAATAAAATTATTAAATAAAATGCCATTGCGGTATTTTTTTAATATCAAGAATATTTAAAATGCCTTAATTAGTTTAAATAAAACTCCATAGTTCTATATAATTATTTTATGTTTATATTTAAAAAAGAATTCAACTTTAAAAGAGTTATTGCAATAGATGATATGGGAGAAATTCAAAAATTAACTAAAAAACCATTAATAAAATTATCCAGAAATGAAAATATATATGGACCATCACCAAAAATATTTGATGCATTAAATAACATCAAAAAAGAAGATGTGATATTTTACCCTAGATTAAATACAAATCTTTTTCATGAACAAATAGCTAAGAATAATGGAATTGATCAACAAAATCTTTTTGCATCTTCGGGTAGTGATGACTTTATTTATTTTTTTGGTAAATCAATATTAAGTCAAGGTGATAATGTGGTTATTTTTGATAATACATTTAGATCTTATTACACATCATTTGAACAAATGGGTGCTGAAATGAATCAAGTAAAACATGATGAAAACTATCAATATAATTTAAGAAAAATGGTAAATCAAGTAAATGATAAAACTAAAATCATTGTAATTGTAAATCCAAATATGCCAACTGGACAATATTTTGCTTTTAAAGATATGCTTTATGTTATTAAGAATACTCCACCAAATGTATTAATTATAATTGATTTTGCATATATTGAATTTGTGGAAGCGACTTTTACAAATGAAATGTTAAAAGAACTTATAACTCATAAAAATGTTGTGGTAACTAGGACATTATCAAAAATGTATGCTTTAGCAGGTTTGAGAATTGGATATATCATGGCTGATAAAGAAATGATATCGCTCATTAAATCAAACATAAGAAGATTAAGCGTATCTAAGCCTTCTTATAAGATAGCATATCAAGCAATCAAAGATACTGATTATTATGATGAAATTAAATCAAAAGTTATTAAGTCAAGGGAATGAACACAATCAGAAATGAAATCTATTGGCTTACCATTTGTTCCATCACAAGGTAATTTCATTTATGTTCCTGTAGATGATCAATGAACTGAAAAAATTTGGATAGAATTAATTAAAAGAGAAGGAATTTTAATAAGAAAATATGGTGGAGGAATGGGTTTAAGGATTACTATTGGTACCCAAAAGCAAATGGAATCTATTATGGGGGTTATTAAAGATGTTTGAAATAAATAATGCGATAATTCTTGCTGCAGGATTTGGTTCTAGAATGGCACCAGTTACAAATAAAATACCTAAACCTCTTGTTAAGGTTAATGGAATATCTATGATTGAAAGCCAAATAAAAGCTTTAATTAAAGCTAACATTACAAATATAACAATTGTTGTAGGTAAAATGGCTGAAAAGTTTGAGTTTTTAAAAGAAAAATATAATGTTGAACTTTTATTTAATGATATGTGAGATAAAGCAAATAATATATATACATTACAAAAAGCATCCCATTTACTTGGTGACACAATTGTTATTGAGGGTGATCAATTAATATACGACGAAAATATTATAAAAAAAGTTAATTCAGAACCTCATTTTCTAGGAAAAAAAGAAGTGGAACCAACTGAAGAATACGTTTTTGATATAGAAAATGGAAAAATAACCGGATATCATAAAGGTGATTCTCAAGGTATATCTATAGTTAATATCTTATATTTAAATAAAGAGGTTTCTTTAGAATATGCTGCTAGATTAAATGAAGCGGTTCGATATGAGGAAAATCATCAATTATATTCGGAACAAATTCTTTGAACAATAAAGCCCCACCCTATCTCGGTACACATAATTAAGAACGAAGCTATAATTGAATTGGATACATTTGAAGAATTATGTTCCATTGATAAAAGTTACAAAAACTTTAAATATTAATAAAATCTACATTTAATAAGATGTAGATTTTATATATTCGAAAATCAAAGCAAAATAATTCATCTTAAAAAAGAGTTAGATTAACAATTAATCTAACAAAATATGACTGTTATATATTATTACAAACAACACCTTACAATAAAACAAATATAAAGCAATACAAAAATCGCTAAGTAAAACTATCTGGAAGATAATTATTTTTATAGAAAGTATTGGTTTAAAAAATAATAATAAATAAAAAAACGTCTTATAGACATTTTTATTATTTATTATTATGGTCTTTTCATTGGACTGGTGTTTTTCAATCAGACCCATACATTTGAGTAAGGGCTTTTTCATAATTATCAAAAGATCAAATATAGTCATCTTCAAATGTTAATTTTACAACTTTACCAAAATTTTCTTTTTGAGTTATACTTTCTTTTCATCATTTGGGGTTTGAAACAAGTGCATAAAAATTCGAATTAGGATCCTTTATTTTATTGTGTATCCCCTTTTCAAAGTCTTTAGTTATTGGTAATAAAGATACGAATACTTTTAAAATTGAAGCAGCAAAAATTTCTTTTTTAAATTTCATCGCTCTAATTTCTTTTCAGTTTTTTCTTTTTGCTATGACTGAATAAATATTTAACTTATTAAATAAAGATAATTTTTCTTTAACTTTAAAAAAGATAAAAATATCTATATAAATAGGTTTACCATTTAATTTGAATTGGAAAGCACCAATATCTGAAAAATGCATTTCATAACCATGCTCTTTTTTTAATTTTTTTGCAATTTTCAAAAATAACGGTAAATCATCTTCCAAGATGGATAAATCAATATCATCGTCTCAAGGAATTATGCCGCCTTCCCTGACGGCCCCCAATAGTGTACCTCCATTTGCTTTGAGTTTTAAACCTTCTTTTTCAAAAAAATCTGAAAAAAATTTAAAATCCGAATATATTTTTTTTAATAGTTCTTTTTTCATATTTTTAATTATATAGTTTTTACAACATAAAGAGAAGTAACTTATATAAATAATATTGTCATATATTTGAAAAATTAATCAATTATGATAAATGAATTTATGATTGCTTATTAATTTATACTTTCTCTAAAGTATAAAAATGCTGGGAAAGAATTTGGGAATAAAAAATAATGAAATATAAAATAATCTCGATTTAAACTCTACAAACAAACAAAAATGCACATTAAAAAATAAAAGGTGTATTGATATAACTAATTTAAGAGATTTTAGAAGAGTTTAAAAAGGCGATAATATATTTTATTTTGTCCGATTGCAGCAATTTATACCTGATTTTGAATGTAATTTAAATAGACTTTTTAATTTATGTTATAGTGTATAATTTTTTTATGAATAAAATAACTGTAGTTGTCTCAATGTACAATAAAGAAAAATTTATTGAGGGATGTTTAGATTCTTTGATAAATCAAGAAACTAAGTATAGCTATGATGTGATTATAGTGAATGACGGTTCTACAGATGATTCCTTAAAAATTGCCACCGAAAAAGTCAAAGATTTGAAAAACTTCAATATTATTACCCAAGAAAATAAAAGGCAAGGTGCTGCCAGAAATAAAGGTATAGAAAATACAATGACTGATTTTGTAGTTTTCGTTGATGCTGATGATATTGTTTATCCTTATTTTGTTGAAGAAGTTTTAAATGCAATTAACAAAACAAAAAAAGATGTTATTAGGTATAAGTTTGATTACCTTGATGAAAAAACAAACCAAATACAAAAAGTGAAATTCCCTATGAATCTATATTTTAGAATCAGTTATGGAGTTACGTATGCTATTAATATTAAAAAAAATCCAAGTTTTAGGTTTGTAGAAAAAGTTAGAGTTGAAGATATGTACACATTCTTTAAATTTTTTAAAGAAAAACTACCTAAATCATATCTAATAAAGAAATCTTTATTTAAATACAGGGTGAATATACTTGGAGGTCAAGACTCAACTTTTATTAATGAAGAATATTTAAAGGATTTTAAGGTTGCATTAGGGTTTTATAAAATAAGTAAAAATAAGAATATTTTATATAAATTAGATTATTGACGAAAAACTCATCTTTATAAGAAATATAGTAAAGAGTTAAAAAAAGGGAAAAAATATGAATAAAAAAATATTATTATCAATAGCAATTCCGATTTATAATATGGAAAAATGATTGCCGATCACATTAAAATCATTAGAAGAAATTAAAGATCCAAATAATGAGATTCAATTCATTTTAATGGATGATGGTTCAAAAGATTCTTCTAAAGAAATTTGTATGAAACAAATAAAAAAAGATGCCAGATTTGAATATCATTATCATGATAATATGGGTTTACACCCTACTAGACAAGAAAGTTTAAAATTTGTAAAAGGAAAATATGGTACTTTTTTAGATTCGGATGATTTATTCACTCCTAATTTATTGGATGAATTAAAAAAAGCCATTCATAAGAATTCCAAGGTGGATGCAATCGCTTGAAAAACTAAGCGTATTGATGAAGAGGGTGAAGAAATAAAATATCCAATATACTCTCAAAATACAAAAAATAAATTTGTGTTCTTTAATTCAATACCTTATAGTAGATCATCTACTATTGTTAGAACTAATTCTGATGAATTCAAAATGTTAGGAGAAATAGATAGGCACATAAAAATCATGTCTATGAAACAAGTTGAAATTATCGATGAAACAATTTATGAGTATAGAAAAGTATCGACATCTTTATCAAGAACTCACGTAAAAAGAGTGGGATTCCATACGGGATTTGAAAATAGGACAAATGGGATTATAGAAAGCATAAATTCATTTGAAAAAGAAGAAGAGAAATTAATAAAAATGGGAGCATCATTTTATTTCACTTTAACAGAAGTGCTATCTTCTAAGCCTAAGATAGCCAAGAAATTTTGAAGAAAAATTTCTAAAAATACAAGAATCTCATTATTCAAACTTTGAAGAAAAACAAGGACTAAATCATGGATGTATAATTTAATCTTGCTCTATTTTGTTTTAAGATTTCCAATCTCTATCTTACAAAAAATTCTATTAAAAAGAATTAATAAAGTAAGCTAGTAAAAAAATACCCTTAATTTATTCGGGTATTTTTTTGTCAATTTTTTTCAATGAATTTACTGTTTGAGAAATTAAAACGATTGCAATAAAGGTAATAAACATATTATAGAGTACAAATAATTGTGTATTAATATATTGGCCTATTATACATTTGACAATTAAACCTACCCCAAATGAAAATAAAATCACTGAAATAACACTTATAATAAAGTAAGAAAAATGTTTTTTACTTAAATACTCCCCAAAAGTTCTATTGAATAATATAATAAGTGCAAAATTCATTAAAAGCATTGAAATTAAAGTTGCAACAGCTACTCCAAAAACTTCAAAATTTCAAACCAAACTTAATGAGAGTATTAGATTTAATAACATTTCCAATATGTAAATTCGCTTAATTTTTTTATATTTCTGAGTAGAAACATAAGCCATTTCTAAAGGGAATCTCATTATAACTAAAGATCCATTTATTGTCACTATAGAAGCTAAAAGTGGATTAAAATATAAGTTACTATTAATCCCAAAAAATCATTTTGAAAGGTAAGCTAAATTAAAACTCATTAGTAATATAAAAATAATTGAAAAAATACATGAGGTTATCATTAGTTTTTGAAATATTTTTTTAGCCTTTTCTTCATCTGAATGGTAATGCCTTGCAAATACAGCTTCATAAGGTGAAAGAAGAATTGTGAATAATGACCTAATGGTATTGGTTAACATAACATAACTTGCATAAATTGAAATTAAAGTAAGGGTGTAATTTAAAGAATTATTTTTATGAGTTAGTAATGATAAGGTTATATCATCTGTACTAAAAATAACTAAAGCAGATAATTTTAAAATTAAGCCATTCATGGAATCACCTATAATCCCGCTTCCTTTTAATTTAACCGTTTTATCAACTTTTATTCAAGGGTGTTTTCATCTAGTGATTATTTTGCATCCTAATCCGATAATTGTTTTTCCTGCCGAAATAATTGCGAAGGGGACTAATGTTAGAAGCATTGCTTTTTCTGAGTTGCCATCCACACTAATTATCTTATGCCCGTTGTGCATTTCTTCTTTAAGTGATAATTTACAATAAAATGCAACTATGATCGCTAATCAGTACACTAAAATGGTTGCTAATATATTAAAGATATTAATTCAAGCTCCAGCTTGATCAGCATTTAAGATGAGTCTATCTTTTGTTGTGAAGCGATATGGTATGAAAAATTGCATCCCAAAAACCATAACCATTAAAAATATATATAGAAAACTTATGGTGTTGTTGTGTCCAATGATGATTGGCATCAATAAAGCTAATGAGATTATAAAAATTAAGTATATGTAAGAAACGTATTTAAAGAATTTATGTGCAATAGAATATATTTTAATTATTCCCTCTTTATTCCCTTTTGCTATTTCTTTATATAAAAGTCCCAGAACTGCAACTCCAATACCCCCATCCGCTAATGAAAAATAAGAAATTATCATTTGTATATTTCTGGTTAATCCATTAATTGAATCCCCAAATAAAGTTATTGTTAAGCGTAAAAATATCATTGTAATGATTGCAGTTATAAAAATTGAAATAACTCCCGTTATCGCGGTTATTTTAGGATTTATTCTAGCTGAATTGAAATCCAAATTTTCATTATATTTTAGCTTTGAAAACATAGTTTTATTATAGACTATTTTGCTTATTATTGTATAATAAAGATATGTTATCAATATTTGTTATAAACATATTAATTGTATTAAGTTTTTCAGGTATTTTTATTAATTACACTGCTGTACTTAAAGGGAGGGAGAACCTTTTAACTTCATCATTGATAATGATTATAATCTTTTATTTACCATTATTGATGTTGCAAATATTAGGAGTTAGTTTTTTATTTTATAAAGTAATCGCAATATTAATTTTCACTCTGGTTTATACGTTTATAATTTTATCCTTTTTATTAAGGAAGGTTGAGAAAGTTAATTTTATTTTTAATTTTAATTTTCAAAAAATCAAACAAGACAAATTTAAATTGATTATATTATTTAGTTCTTTGATTTTAATTTCTATAATTTTTTCATTTAAAGTTTTGGAATCAGTAGATACAAATTGATTCATAGAAATATCAAATTATAATAAAACTGGGGCTGTGGCATCAATGCATCCTTTTATAAAAATATTTCCTGCTTATAAGATGATGTTATTCCCATATGTATCTTCAGTAATTTCTGATTCTTTCTATTCAGCTATTTTTCTAAAAAGCATTATCACATTTGTTGTTGTAACATTATTTATTGTTGCCTTTCTTGAGATGGAATATTTATCTAATCTTATCTCAAAGGTTATTGTTGCAATTGCTTTAATCCTTATTTTTTCTTTATGAAGAAATAGAATTTCACAAGGAAATTGAATGTGTGGAGTTTTGTTATTTGTGATTGCAATTAGTTTAGTTCAAGTAAAGAAACATTCCTATATTTTAATGACGATATTTGCATTACAAGCACTTTCTGCTACCGTATTGATAATTGCTCCCTTTGCACTTGTATTCACCTTCTATCATTCTATCTTTATAATTAAGAAAATAAAAATTGCTTCTCGAAATTTCGCATTTGTACCACTCATGATTTCGTGTTCGATTTACTTATTTTCTAATACGATATATATCATTGGATCCGATATTTTATTTGCAATGACTTTGATTTTTTTAATCTTCATGAAACCAAAAACAATTGATATATCAAAATTTATAGTATATATCGATTGAAAATGGCTTGTACTTTCATCATTATTAATTTTAGGTGCTATAGTTATTACTGTCTTATCCATACAATATTCATTGTCGATAGAAAAAACAAACATTAATATTCGAAGATCGGTTTATCCTATTAAAAATTTAATTGCACATCCAAAATTTACAATAAATACAATTGTAATATTTATTTCTTGAATCCTTGGATTTGTTATGTTGATGTTGGCTATTATTGAGAAGAAAACTAGAAATATGACTATTTACACACTCTTCACAACAATAATGATATTTTGTTCATTGATTTTTATGGTTGGTGTTTTTGGTTTTCCAGAATATGTTTATGACAGAATTACAACTATGTTTATTTTCGATTCACCAATTATAATATTGTTATCATTAATTATAATTTCATACAAAATCAAACTAAATAATTTCAAACCATTAATTTTAACCGCATCTTTTGCGTTTGCATACACTGGATCGATAGGGGAATATGTAGTATTTTCAAATCAAATGGTTAATTTAACAGGATTTTATAATATCAATCAAGTTCATGCTATTCAAAAACTAGAACTTAATAATAAAAAAGTTTATACTGATTTAGAAATTTTAAAAATAATCAAGGATTCACCCAAAATGACAAATTCTAAGTTTGATAACTATAATTCTACTTTAAGTAAACCAAATGTGAAAAATACAAGTATGTGTTTAGTCGATGAAAATACAATTTATAAAAATGACGATAAAAATGCAATAAAAAATATTGGAAACAAATATGATTTATTTATTTTGGAAAAAACAAACGTCTATTTAATTGAGTGGATAAAAGGAATGAAAAGAATAAATACTTTATATGAAGATCGGGAGGTTGTTATTTATGAAAAAAAATTATAAGAACTATTTAATGCGTAAAATGATTACAAATACCTTTAAACTAATTTTGATCTTTACCTTTTCTTGAATATTTTATAAGAAGAAAAATAATAAAATAAAAATTATTTGTATGGATACAGCTTGGAAGCATAATGATAATGGTAAGTTTCTATTTGATGAAATAAAGGACCAAAGTAAAATGGAAGTTTTTTATGTGATGGAAGATAAAACCAATAAACAATTTTTAAAATATGGATCATGAAGATATATTTGGCACACAACTACTGCGGATATTGTAGCTACTTCAAATATAGAAACTTCAACACCTATTTACCCTTCGGTTTATAAAAAGATTAAATTCTTTAGGCAACCCAAAATTTTATTTCTGCAACATGGTGTAACTGATAAAAATTCAAAGGGTGCAAGTATTGATAAAATGAAGAGTTATATTGATTTTATTGTTTCAACATTTGAATTCGAAACACAACATTTTTTAGATTTAGGTTATTCAAAAGAACAAATTATAGAAGTTGGTATGCCAAGATATTTTAATATCTTAAAAAATGAATCCAAAAACAACACTTTTCTTTTTATGCCTTCATGAAATAGGAATGGTGAAAAATTTGACTTTGAATTTTGAATTGACTTGATCAATAAAATAAGGGAAAAAGGATTTAATGTAAAGTTACTTCCCCACCATCAATTAATAACTCAATGAAATGAAAGGAAAGTTGATTTTGAAATGCTTTCCCCATTAAAAACAAATTATAAAAAAGAAATTACGAACTCTAATTATATAGTGAGTGATGAATCTTCAGTTCTTTGAGATGGTTTGTTTTACGGGACTACTCCTATTTTTGTGGAAACTAATTCAAAAACTCATTTTATAGTTGATAGAAATAATTATATGGAAAATTTTAAAAATTTTCCTTTCATTAAAGAAAAACAAGAAAAAAAGAAAATAGAGTCAAAAAATATTGTTCTGTTTTTAGAAAGCATAAGGGGGAAAAATGAATAAGAAGTTAATAATGTTAGCTCAATGACTGTTTAAAACTGAATTATATAATTCGAAGAAAATAATCAAAACCCATAAAAAAATGTTGAAATCACGTTTTAAGATAACTAAGATTTTTTATAAAGGATTACAAATGAAATGAACTAATAAATCTTCAAGTTTTATTAGTTCTGAATCAACATTTGGAGAAGGGACAATATTAGCTCATGGTGCTCATGGAATTCATATAAGAAAAACTAATTTTGGAAAAAAATGTATTGTAATGCCAGGGGTTTCAATAATCAGCACTAATAAAAGTCGTGTAGAAACAACGATTGGTGATTTTTGTATTTTGGGATCAAACTCAACAATAATAAGTGATATCACAATCGGGGATAATGTTACCATTGGTGCAAATGCTGTTGTAACTAAAGATGTTCCTTCAAATTCAATTATTGTTGGTACTAATAAAATAATTTCCAATAACAATAATAATGAAGAAGAAATTGAGAATATTTTAAAAGTTACTAACAATTACAAATTCTAATAAAGGCCTTGTGTCTTTTTTTAATTTTAAAAGAGGGGGTTATAGTATTTTTTTAGTTATTTTATATTTTTTTTAGTTATTTTATATTTGAAATAATATATAGTGACACTATAAAATGAAAAAAAATTCACTTTTTTACATTTTTGCTATAATGTGAATATGACATTAGACACATTAGCAAAAATAAATGAACGTAAAACATACACTCAAAGCCAATTAGCAGAAAACTTAAGAGTAAGTGTTGGAACTATAAATAAAGATATAAAGGAATTACAAAAGAAAGGGCTCCTAAATAAAGAGGGTCAATTGACAAAAAGTGGAAATCAAGAATTAGAAAACACAAAAATACAAAATGCAATTATTCTTGCAGCTGGTTGAGGCTCGAGGATGACACCGGTTACTGATAATTGTCCAAAACCATTAGTTAAACTACATGGAAAACCAATGATCGAAACAACGATTGAAACGCTCCAAAGAAGAGGGATCAAAGATATAACTATAGTTGTTGGTAAATTAAGAGAAAAATTTGATTATTTAATTGAAAAATATAATGTTGAATTAGTTTATAACAAAGATTGAAATAAAAAAGATACAGTAGCTTCTATTGCAACAGTTGCACACAAACTTTCAAATACAATCATTATTGAGGGAGATTCACCAATTTGAAATGATAAAATTATTTTAAAACATGTTCAAGACTCATTATGAATGGGTTCATATCATGAAGGTCCAACAGCTGAATGAACATATAAGACTAGAGGAAAAAATATTGTAGGAATTGAAGCTGGAGGAGAAAACAATTTTATATGAAAAGGAATTTGATATATAAATAGGGAATTATCAGAGGTTTATAAAAAATTCTTGCCAATGGCTATGAAAAATCCAAAATACAATAATTTAGATCATGCTTATATGTCGTTAGACTTAATTAAAGATATAAATAAAAATATTAGATTATACAAAATCCAAAAAGATGATATAACTGAGATCGATACATATGAAGAACTTTGTGCAAAAGACTCTTCATATTTAAATTGAGATGGGGCACAACATGATTAATGCAATAAAAGATAGATTTAATAATAAATTTATAGGTGTATTTGCAGGTGTACTTTCTGCAATTAATTATGCATTCTATCCAGCGTTAATTGCAGTATTGATTTATCAAGGTCAAACAGACAATTGACAAAAAATTGCCCTTGGTTTTGCTATTGTTGCAGCAAAAGAGTCATTCACATTCTTTGTTTCAGTAATATTAACACCAAAAGTATATTTTACTGGTGATATGTGAAAAACATTTAAAACTAAGTGGGGTTGGTTATCAGTTCTTGCAGGTTCATTTGGAGGACCAATTGGGTACTCATTATTAACGGTAGCTTCAATATTTATTGGAGCCGCTACACCAGATGCTATCAACTTAGGACTTGTTTTAATTTTTACAACATTATTAGAACGTTTCCTTTTAAAAAGAAAAGTAAATATGATGTTTATTATTGGTTTAATGATTGTTATGTTTGCTTGTATTGGTCTTGTTGCAGCACAAGGCTTGACAATTGAAGATAAAAAACATTTCGCAATCGGTTTCTTATTTGCTATTGGTGCTGCTACTGCATGATCATTAGAAAATATATTAGCTGATTATGTACTTACAAGAAACACAGTAAACCTAAATTCAAAGAATTTCTTAGGGATAAAATTATTTTCATCAGCTATCATCGCTATACCACTTGCAATTATTGTTTCATACATGACAACAAAAACAGCATACGGATGACATAGATATGCGGAATTTTATACAAATTGAAAATTAGGGTTATCAATGATTGCTGTTGCTGTATTTATATTTGGTGCAAGAATCTTCTACTTTATAAGTATTAAATTTGCAACGGGTAAAACTACTTCAGCACTTATGACACTTCAATTAATATTTGCTCCAATTTTAATAATTATTGTTAATTCAATATCGGGTAAAGGTTTCCAACATGATTTAGATGTTATTAAAACATGATGATTCTGAGTATTATCGCTCATAATACTTCTTGGTATTTCTATAACTAATTTAGAAATGGAACAAGTTAAATTGATTTTTAGTAGTTTAAAGAAGGCAGAGGAAGATACAACCATCGAAACTACTGAGATTAAAAAACAACAAATTAAAAATAAAACTAATAAAAAATCTTCAACTAAGAAAAAAATAAAGAAAAGCGAATAGTCGCTTTTTTATAATTCATTTTGTATGTAGCAACTAACGATAAGGGTATATTTATAAAATGGAGTGTTAAGAACATCATTCAAATATGTTGGAGCTTATTAAATAAAATAATAAACCAATACCATAACGAAAAAATGATTTCTTGATTTCAATGTATAATTAAAAATAAGGAGTAAATATGGCAACTATTATATTTTTTTCAATATTAACTTTAATTTGACCAATTGCATTAACAGTTACTTTGGGTAAAGAAAAAATCATAAAATACATTGTGGGTATATTCATAATGTTCTTTTTAGTGATTAATACATCAGAAAGTTTACTTAGACATTTAATTGGTGGTGGATATTCTATTGTGGCATTATCATCAGTCTTAATCATTTTCTCATTATTCCCAATGATTTATTTCGGGAAAAAAAGGAAATGTTGGGAAAAAGAAAAAATTCGAGAATCATTTAGTTGGATATGAACATTATATTTAATAATTATAAGTGCAACTATTATTAGACTATTTATAAATCATATTAATTCAGACACTATTGCTTATGCAAGGAATGCTGTATGAATTAGAGAAGGCACACTCGCTGAACATGATTTATCATTTTGATATAAAACACCAACTTTTTATCATGTTGCAGCACTTATCGAGAATCCTGTGGACTTTTTTTCCATTTATGGTGAAGTACTTCAAGTAGTATTATTCTCAATTGCTTTAAACTTAATAATAAGAGATTTACCAAATAAATCAAATGTTGCATTAGCCATTATATCTATTTTAGTTGGTATGGCTTCTATCTATTCTTTATCATTAAAAACATCGGGGGTAAATTGAAGTGCTGTATCAATAACACTTTTATTCATATTAGCCTCACGCAAAAATGTCATTCTTTTACTATTAATACCTTTTTCAATGTCGGTATTTTCATTCTCTCCAATGTTGATACTCCCTCTTTCTGCAATATTTATTGCTATTCTTAAAAAATGAAGTTTAAAAGAATTGATTATATCCACAACAATTTTAGGTTCTCTTGGAATATTTATGATTATGAATATAATTGATGTAAATTATAAGTGGTTTGTACTTTTTACTATTATGTTTTTTTCAAATGCTATCTTATACTATATTTTAGAAAAAGAGTGGATTATTAAAATTGGTAAAAAAGAAATTCAAAATCCAATTTACAAATTTAAATATATTAGAATGAGAAGATTTGTGGAATGAAAACATTTTCAAAAAACAATGTATATAATTGCCTCATCATTTATATTGTTAGCTGAAATCATTATGATTCTTTATATTGTTGATGTCTTGCACTTCGCTAAAATAGTTGGAGCAAAAGAAACAACGTTGATGTTGAGTATACCGATCGCAATCTTAATATTTGCTATTGATGCTATACATAACAAAAAAGTTTCTTATCAATTTGGATGAGTGTTTTCGATGGTGTGTGTAATGATTATTTATGCAATTGTTCAACAGTTGCCAGGAACAGTTGATTACTTAGTTGATAGAGTTTCATTGCCATTTTCAATGTCTATTATTCTAGTATGTTTATTAAGAGTTGTTGAAATGGATAAAAACAAGAAAATTGAATCAACATTTATGATTGGTTCGGCAACGACCCTTTCAATTTGTAATGTGGCGATGGTTATTGGTGCAACGATGCCTTCAACCATATATTCCCCCCTTTCAACTAATGTGGAAATGAATTATAAATTTATAACTCAACAAGAAAGAGAAGATATATTGAATAATATGAAGAAAGACGATGTTATTTATTCCGATATAGCAATTTCAACAATTAGAAAAGTTTGAGATGAACATGCTTTCTTTACTAATGGCATGAGGGATATGTTTTTCCCAGAAATGAGAGATAGGCTAGCTGGAATTAAAGAAAAAAATTGAAAATCAATCCTTATTTATAATGCTAAATATATTAGCAATCCAAACTATTGAAATGCAGATAAAAAAGAGTTGACAAAAGAAGGTAAAAAACAATTTGAAATTGATATTAAAAACAAAGTCTTAGTTAAAAAAGAAGTTGAATATTATACATTAGCAAATTCTATTGATATTCTTAATTATAGTGAAAATCATTTTCAAAATATTAGATTTGGAACAAATCAAACTGATACTTGATGAGATGTTTGAGACAAGAAGAACATTACTAACAATTCAAAAAATGCTAAAAATATAAATGTTTTTATGTTTAGGAGAAAAAAATATGCTGATTTAGTAGCAAAACACTACATCAACAGATTTAACGTAACAACAAAGACAACAAAAAGCTTATACATAGTTAGAATCGATTAATATTTACATCATTCGATGTTTTTATTTTCCTAATTCTTTAAATCTTTGCATATATATAATATAATTATTTTATGTTAAAAAATAAATGAAAAAAATGAAAAAAAATTAAAGCCATTTTAACATTATTCAATATAATTTATTATCAGTTTTTTAAAGCGCTAAGGTTTAAAAAGAAATATATAATTTTTCAATCATTTATGGATGAGAAATGAGGAGAATACGAGGAAGAAATTTTCCTTGAAGTATATGAGAGATTTAAAAAAACTCATAAAATTATTTGAATTTCTGGGGTTGTTCCAAGTAAACATGCAAATAAGAAAATTCAAATTATAAATCCTTGATCAATTAAGGCGCCAATTGTTTTAGCTAAAGCAAAATATTTAATTTCTGGAACATATTCAAAAATGTTTATGCTTTCTAAAAATACAAAAGTTTTTTATTTAAATCATGGCTATAGTGTTAAGACAATGGGTAATGATTGAGTTAATGAAACTAAAGGTATTAAAAGATTTATTCGTAAAATATGTGCTGATAGTCAACATAGACAAATTGATATGTGTTTTGCTCATGATGAGTATGATGCAAAGGCAATTGAAAGAGTGTTTAATCACAATGGTAAGAAAAAAACTCAATTTATCATTAATGGATTCCCTCATTTGAATAAATATGAGAAAGGAGAAGATGTATTATTTTTGCCTTCATGACATGAAAAATCAGAAATTAAATTTCCAACAATAAAGTCAAAAAATAAATATGTATCATTGCACCCAAGAACAAAAATAAAAAACATCCCTAAAGGCTGAACAATTGTTACAACAGATGAAAGAAAAGATTTAAAATTAAAGTATGTTATTTCTGATAATTCATCTGCACCGATTGAATATATTAAATCTGGTATTCAAGTTTATTGAATAGATGCAAAATATGATAGAGATTTTTGTAAGGAATTCCGTGAAAAATATGGGGAGTTACTTATTGATCCCGATGAATTCCATCCGTTGGGAACTTCAAACTACAATAAAATTGTAAAACAAATTATAGAAGCACCTTACGGGAAAGACTCCGTAAAATTTACCGTAGATAAGATGAATATTGAATAAAATAAACGTTTGTACGTTTATTTTTTTATAATTCGCATCTTTAATGTATGCACTTTTTTAACTATATTGTTATAATTAATCTATGACTTTTAAACAAGAAGAAATAAATTCTGAAAAAGATATTAAATTAGAAAGAAAACATAGGAACTTAAATGTTGTTTCTGGTTTATTAGCAACTTTGATTACAGCTTTATTAGCTTTCATCTTTACTTTTTTCTTAATTAATCATATTGGAACAACAATAAATGGTAAACAAAAATTAATTTTAACTATAATCTCATATTTCTCATTAGCTGAAGGTGGTATGACTATTGGTATTGCTGCAAAATTATACAAACCACTTCGCAATAAAGATTATGAGCAAGTTACAAAAATTTACAATAGTATGAAGAAAATGTATAAAATTATTGGCTCAATATATCTTATACTTGGTTTTATTGGTGCTGCAGCTTTCTCAATGATTTCGAGTGATATTAATAATCCTTCAAAAGTGATGTTTATATTTTCATTATTCATGATTAATGTTATTCCTGGTTTTATAAATTATTTCTTTTTAGCTAGATATGTAACACTACTTCAATCTGATAACAAAAGTTATTTTATAAACCTTGCGCTTGCAGCGTTTAAAATATTTTCATATTCTATTGCAATTTGTATAGTTGTATTTGTTTTTAAGGAAAAAGATTTAATAAAAGAACAACAAATTATTAATGGTATAAAAAAAACTCATGAAATAACCGCTACTACTCTTCCCATTGATAAGAAATCAATATTAGCACTTGTAGCTATCGCCATTGTAGAGATGGCTAATATAATAGTTTATGCAGGTATTTATATTTTGAAAAAACAGTATTTTAATAAAATAATATTGAAAGATGTTATTCTTATTGAAAAAATACATTCAGTTATACTTTATACATTTATTTATAAATTATCAACAATGATTGTGTTTTCAACAGATGCAATAACACTTTCTTTTGCTTCTAATAATCAAGCTAAATCATTTTTACTATTAACCCTCTATAGTCTGTATAGTTCAGTTGTTTCTATTTTTAAAAATATATTTGTAGCTATGATCGAAAATACTAGAAGTTTTGTTGGTAGAAACTTGAGTTCAAAAAAACATAAAAGTCAAATTATTAAAGAATTATATGGTTCATCAATTTTATTTGCATGTGTAATTTTCATTTCTATTGTGATTATTACTCCGATTGCTATAGATTTAGTCTTTTCGAAAAATAATTATTTCATGCCTACTATTTCACTACTTCTTGCTGTAACAATGTTCTTGTACTTATTATCCACTCCTTCAAGAATTATCGTGGAAGCTAAGGGTGATTTTAAGGGGACTTGAAAAATAATTGCTATTGAAGCGATTATTAATTTAGTGATTTCAATTGCTTTAGTATTTAAGTTTACTATTTATGGAGTTGTAATTGCTACAATTATTTCTATGGCATTTAAATTAATTGCATTTGAAATATATGTATATAAAAAATGAGGCTTTACGCTTATGACAAAAAATAATAATAAATGATTGATAATAATCGCAGCAACCATAGCTTTCGTCGCTTTCTCTCAATGATGATTGTTAACTCATTATGAAAGAGGGTTTGATTTTAGTAATGGATGAATGAAAACATGATTAAATCCAGTACAAATAACTATGGTTGCTATTACTGGTTTCGCATCATTATGAGCTTTATGATTTATATTATTTAAGAAAGATAAAGGAGAAAAAAATGAAACCATTACACAAAAAACTTTATAAACAATTAGAAATAATACAAAACTTTTATGAAAAAGAAGGGTTAAAATTAACTGCAACTTCCGGAACTTTATTAGGAGCAATAAGGGATAAGGGTATTATTGAATGAGATGATGATGTTGATTTACAAATAACCGCAAATGATTCAAAGAAGTTCTTAAGAATTACGGAAAAGTTTGAAAAGCAATTTGGATGAAATTGTTATTGATATGATCCAATAAATGGTTATAAATTCTTAGATAAAAATGGAAATGATATACCTATCGATATTTTTATCCTTAAACCAACTGTTGAAAAAATGAGTTTTTTCAAGAAAGCAAAAACGAACTTAATGCTTATTAAAGTTCTTAAAATGTCAAGTATTAAAAGTTTTAGGAATAAAAAACATAGATTAATAACAATAATAGCTAAACCTATTGCTCACTTAGTTTTTTGAAAAAAGAAGACTTATCTTGACGTTGAAAATAGCATGAAAAAAGAAGGTTCAAATGTTTATGCAGACTTATCTTCACCTATTGCAAGAGAAAAAACTTTAATTAATTTTGCAGATACCCAAGATATAATAGAGGTGCCTTTTGGACCAACAAAAGTGTTTGTTTATAAAAACTTTGAAAAGAAATTAGAAAAAGAATTTGGGGATTGAAAAACTCCACAAGTATGAGCAGATCATGGCAATTAATGTTGCCTTTTTTTATTTAAGGTTTATAATTATTTTATGAAAAAAATAGCAATAGTGCATTATTCATTAGGTGGTACTGGTGGTCTTTCTAGAATGTCTACTACATTAGCCAATTATTGAACAAATCAAGGTCATGATGTTATGAGAATAGCTCTTGATAAACCCTTAGTAGAATCTCCTTATGAAGTAAATGATGGTGTGGAACAAATTATTTTAAGGAAAAGTCAAGAAGTAAGTACAAATAAATTTAGCTTTAATCCTTTATTCTTATTTAGGGTAGCGAAAACTATATTTCCTATAAATATTTCAAAAAAGAGAAAATTAAACAAATATTTAAATGAGCAAGATGTAATAATTGTTCAAAATCCTTTAGTTTTAAAATGATTATCTAAAAAGAACAAAGAAAAAACTACATTATATATGCATCACCAATATGGTGGCGGAGCATTGATGGGCAAATTAATCAATATGCAAAAATATGCTTTAAAAGCAAAAATAAAAAGGGTTGTTTGTTTAGATCCTAAAACAGAAAATATTTTAAACAATAAATTTAAAACAATAGAATTTAAGTTTATCCCTAATTTTTTAAATGGGAAGATGAATCCTTTAAATCCAAAAAGAACTGATATTACATTTATGGGTAGGATAGCTCACATAAAAAATATTGATTGAATCATTGATGCTGCAAAAGAAATTAAAGAGAATATATATTTATATGGGAATATAACTGATGATTATAAAAAGACTTGAGATTCTTTAGAGAAGCCAGAAAATTTAAAATATATGGGTAGGACTAATAATGCTTTAGAAGTTTTATCAAATTCGAAAATTGGTCTACACACTGGCTCAATAGAGGGTTATAGTTTATCAATGATAGAATCTGCTTGTGCGGGAAATTTATTAGTTAGTGCACCTTCATGAGACTCTTTTGATGAAAATATCAAAGATATTATGTATATAGCAAACAATAAACAAGAGTTTATTTTGCAATTGAAAAAAGCTATAGATGCACCCTTGCCAACAAAAAAACAAGTTGATAAAATTAAAGAATATTATTCATTTGATAGATACATCCAAATATTAGAAGGTTATATTTTTGCTTAAAAAGGTATAATTTTTTTATGCTAATTTTATTCATAATATCAACTTTATTGATGCCTTTTACAGTTTCATTGCTATGGAAGAAACAACATATAGTAAGTATATACATCGTTTCTTTTGTTTCTGTGTTATTGGTTATTAATGTATTAAATTCTTGAGTGATTAATATATGAGCTATTAGAATCCTATTTATTCTTGGTTACACATTCCTTTATTCATTCCTTGGTTTTATTGCCATTAAGAATAAAAAAATAAATTTAGAAAATTTCGTAAAAACATTTAAATGAATATTACCTCTATATGTTTCAATGGGATTGATGTTCTTTGTGAGAATATGATTTACACGCATGAACACAGATGCTTTGTGATATGCATATATTTCTAATTATATTCAAGATAATAAAATGATAACTAATAACCCTGTATATAGTATTACTTCGTTTTATAGTTTTGCGGCATTATTCCCGAAACCTATAAATGTATTTAGTGTTGGTGGTGATATTATTGTAATTTCAATATTATCTACAGCCTTATTTAAGATAATTGATGATGTACGAGAAGGAAGGGATTGATTTACTTGGTTGATAACTATTATTGTTTCATTAATAACTTCCCTAACACTTCCATTTGTTACATCGTCATTGAATTGAGTAATTGTTTCTTTAGGTTTTGTTGTGATGTTTGCTGTTAAGGATAATATAAAATTATTCCTATTAACACCTATTGCATTCACTATATTCTCATTCTCTTCAATGTTATTGGTACCTATCGCATTGATATATGTATTATTTTCTAAAAAGTTTACATTGAAAAATATTGTTGATCTTATTGTTATATTTATAATGTCAAATATTATATTTGCAATTGCATTATTAAGTTTACCCAATAAGTTAATGCTAATTCCATTCTTATTTGCTCCAACATTATTTTTATCATATACAAAATTAATTAAAGAAGTAGAAATGGATGGCTTTGTATTTCAAATTCAAAAAAGATTCATGAAACGAAAAGAATCTCAAAAAGATAAGGAGTGAACAAAAAAACAAAAAAATATATCATTAGCAATTTTCTCCATTGTTGGTTTAATGATTATTGTATTATTAATTTATTTCATTGACCGTCGTGATAGTTCTTTCAAAACATTTGCAACAATATTAACGGATTGTTACATATGAATGATTCCTTGTTTTGCTTGAATTATATTACATGCACTATGAAATAAAAAGTTTACACCTTGAATAAAAATTATAGTGGGATATATACTTACAATTATTTTCTACTGTATTATTATTAGAATTTCTTCTCGTGTTCCTTCATATATATTTTATAGAACAACTGAACCGATAAGTGTGATGGTATTGTCATTATTTGTGATATTTATATATGAAAATTATTCATGAAAGAAATTTAATTGAAAATTATCTATGACACTTGTTATTGCAACATTGTTACCGATTGGTTTAGTAGTTGAAGTTTCAAAACCAAAATATTTCTATTCAAACCCTTCAACTAATATTGCTGAGAATTACAAATGAATCAAAGATAGTGAATGAAAAACAATTGAAGAGTTTACTTCAAATAATCCAAACAAAAAAGTTTATTCCGATTTACCTATTTTTATAATGGAAACAAAAGGTAGAAAGAAAAATACTATAATGACTGCTGAAGGACAAAGAGAGTTATTCCATGGGGATATGTTTGTATCAATGAAAGGTAGAATAAAATATCTTGAAAAGAATTTTGAAAATATTCAAAAAAATATTGATAAAGATGGTATTTTCAAATGAACTATTGAATATGCAGAAATGTATAACGATTGAAGTAAAATAGATCCAACCAATACTTTTATATTTAGACATAAAGAATATGTTGACAAGATAATGAATCATTATAATCTTAAAAAGAATAACTTAAAAATCATTAACGGTTTATATATTTTATCAAGGTAAATGTGAATTATTTGACTTTTATTAAAAAAACTATATAATAATTAAAGTGTTATAAGAAGGAAGTAACCGCCTAGGTTCACCTTAGGTATTCTCTCCTACTTGACACCGGAGCTTCGGCTCCATTTTTTATATAAAAAAATATCAATTAAATTGATATTTTGCCATATTCACCACGTAAGAATTTATTAATACCCATTGTGAACTCATTTATAAATTGCCTACCTATCTTAACGTGTCCTGCATTTTTCATAAATAAAGCCGAAGTAGGTAAAGATTTTTCTTCATGTCTTTTATTTCATAAGTTAAATCCCATTGAAGGTGGAACAATAAAATCTTTGCCACCATGAATAATCATTAATGGTTGTTTCACAACATTTATTTCTTGTAAGAAATCTCTTTCTCCCCAATATGTTCCTGTAAGTAATCTATATAACGGGAAAGCTTGTGGCATAACTATTCTATGAGAAATATGAAATTGATCTGTCATTGCTGCTAGTTCTGCTTGAGGAGAAGTATATCCTGACTCTTCTATGAACTTCACATCTATTTTTGAATTTGCAATCTCTTTCTGATATTTTGTGGCAAATGATATAGTACTTGCCGCACCATTTGAAATACCATAAATTAATAAATGCGCTGGTGAATATTGTTTAATAACTGCTTTAAAAGCATTTTTTAAATCATCCGCTTCTTTAAGCGCATAAGTTCTATGAAGGTTTCTATTTGTTCCAAAACCACGCATATCAAATGAAAGCATTTTATATTTTTCAGCTATAATTTTTTTGTTTTTACTTACTGATTTAATATCATTGTAGAATATTTGAGCATATCTCATAGCTGTATAACGGGTTCCATTTAAACCATGAATAAATAATACTAAATTATCATTTTTCCGAATTGGATCTATTTTAGGCGCTCACTCATAAATATTTGTAATATTTTCATCAATTTTAAAAGTTGCTGGAGATTTTTTTGGTTCAACATCTCATTTTGAAGCAAAGGGATCGTATCCTTGTTTTTTGTCTAATTCAGCAGTTGCTAATATATTTTCTGCTTTACTTGTTTCTAATGAAGGACGTTTAATGAATATTCAAAGTATTGGGAATATGATTGAGGTTAAAAGCATTCAAGCAGCAATGATAATTGTAAGAATAAATATTGCTAAAGAAATACCTTTTTGTAGTCCTTTCATTTTTTTTCAATTAAAATATTGGAATAACACAAGTCCTATTTGGAAAGGTATTAATATAAATAAAGTAGTATAAGATATAACACCATATAACGGGGACTTAACCGATATGAGAATACCAAGAGTACAAATTAAAACCATTACAAATGCAGCAACTTGTGCTTTATAGGTGTGTGTATTTTTTATGGGTACTGAAATAATGGTTGCTAGTCCAAATGTAGCTGATATTGCAAATATTATCCCTCCAATGAAAGTTATAAGTCCAGCTGGTATCTCATCAATTTTGCTATATACAAGACCAATAGTTAATGAAACCGCGAATATTTCAATGAATATTTGTAATGTATAAAACAATAAGATTGATCTATTATTTACTTCAATTTTACTTTTTGATGATGGTTTTTTTGTTGTTTTTTGCTTGTTCATCTGTCCCCTTTTTGCCTTATAAATAATTATATTCTTATTTATTCAAGAAATTTCCAAAAGAAAGCAATAATTAACACTCGATCATATTTTTTAAATATTAGATATCCCAAACAAGTTAACAAGGTATAATAAAACTATGAATATTAAAAGACACTTTTATAATGGAAGAGAGTATTCGCTTGATACACAACAAAAAGTATTGAAATTACTCCCAAGCTTTCATGAAAAACTAAAAAACAAAAACTTATGAGGGAGATTTGGATTTAAAAAAATGGGTGGTTCATCAGTTGGTGATGTTTTAGAAACGGATCAATTTAAATCGCCATTTAAAGCATTCGCAAGAATGTCTTGATTAGATATGCCTATTTTAAATAAAAAATATATTAATGCAGGGGTTGCAGTTGAGCCTAAGGTGCTTGATTTAATAAGATCACAACCTGGTGTGGAGTCTGTGAAAGGGTTTGATGCAAAAGAATATAACTATGACTATTTTGCTGGTAAAGATGATATTATTGGGGGTCTTCCTGATGGTCTTGCTCAACCTGGTAATGTAGTTATTGAGGTAAAAACAGCCGGTGTTAAAAAATTGGAACAATGAACACGTTTTGGTATTCCTGAATCATACTTAAAACAAGCTCAACTATATACTTATTTAATGGGATTAGAAACATATGCCATTGTTGGGACTTTTTTAGAAGAAGAAGATTACGAAATACCTGAGTTATACCCAATTCAAGAACGTAAAACAAAAACTTGACCTTTTAAAATTAATAAAGCGCAAGTTGAAGATGATATCAATACTGTAAAAATTTGATATAAAAAATATACTGAAGAAGGAATCTCTCCTCAGTATGATGAAAGAAGAGATAAAGACTTAATTGACTTCTTATTATGTCGTGATGAACTTGAATGACAAGCTCTTCAAGAAAAATGGTTGGCCACTGGTAAGATAAATCCTAATTCACTGTAAAATTACAGTGTTTTTTTATTTGAATTTAGTAAAACACATTTACCAATTAATTTCTATGCAATAATTAATTTGTTATGTTTTAAAAGTTATTATAAAAAGGAGTTAAAATGTCGCTTAGAAAATTAAGCCAAGCCATGTCTTCGGGTATTAAGTTTTCAAATACTGATTCACTTATTTACGAAGCAATAATGCATAATGCAAAATCAATACATCAAATGTCTGCAACAAATGTTGCGAATATTGTTCCTTGTAATCATTCTTCAGTTTCTCGATTTATCAAGAAAAATGGATTTGAATCCTGAGCAGGATTTGTAAATTCAATTATATTTGAACAACATATAGAATCAAAAGTATCAATTGATTCATTTCAAGAAAAGATAAATTTAGAAATTATCAATTCACAAAAAACTATCTCTAAATTAGAGGTTCAAAAAAGTATGGAAGAAATTATTGACTTATTATTAGATGAGGAGAATACATTTATCTTTTATGGGCATAGGATGGCTGGTAATATTGCACAATATTTAACATGAAATTTTACAGCATCCGGTTTATTTGCAACCCATACATATTTCCTTGAGGAGTTTTTTGGTTTATTACATCCAAAAAGTACTGTTTTTATACTTTCATCGCCAGAAGGAGCTGAAGAATGTACTCGCGCAGCACAAAGAGCAAGACAAATGGGGGTTAAAGTAATCTCGATAAATATTGATAGTAATCAAAAAATAGAAGATTTATCACATATTAATATATCTGTACCTTCGTTAAATTATTTTGAAGAATATGAATATAAGAGTCTATTAAAAAAAGAACTTATGAGACATGTTGGCATGGTTATTTGAGAAAAATGAGTAGAGAAAAAGAGAAAATAGCACGGTCGTGCTATTTTTTTGGTCATGATAGCATCAAAACCTAATAGATAATTATTTTGCAGTAAAAAACTGTTTATTTTATGAAAGGAAAATATGTCTTGAAAACAAAAGAAAGCTAAAGTTATGGCCTCTTTATCAAAACTTTCAAAAGCATTCATGCTACCAATTGCTTTACTTCCGGTAGCTGGTTTATTCTTGGGTGTTGGTACAACAATTGTTGGTCAATCTATGGAATATTCTGGAATTTGATGATTTGGTCGTGTCTTAAGAACAACTGGGAATATACCATTCCAAAATCTTCCTGCTTTATTTGCTGTTTCAGTAGCTATAGCATTTACTAAAGATGCGGGTGTTGCTGGTCTAACTGCAATTATTGCATGATTAGTATTCAATATGTTTATGGCTGCATTTATGAGACAAGGTGTCACTGAATGAAGAATAGTTGCAGATTTTAAATTAAATTGAAAAAGATTCCCAAATAACGGAGCTTCAATAACCGGTGTTGCAAATACAGACTTTAAAAATTTTGTATTTACAATGAAAAATCATGGGTACATACCACCTTATGATACTACTGGTGTTACAGTTGGTGGGTTTGGAGCTCACCACATTGGTATGAAAGATATTCTTGCTCAAGATTTATCAGCAAGATTTGGTACAACAATTCATACATCAGATATAACAGTATTTGATGCTAAAACAATTGAAAAAATGCCGCTTACATATGATTTATGATTCTGAAAAGGAGCGATTGGAGTTACACCTTCAATTGTTACACCGATTCTTGGAATAGGTGCCCAATCAGGAATGGGTCAATTTGGTGGTGCTTTAAATACTGGTGTATTTGGTGGTATAGCAGTTGGTGCATTGGTTGCAACAATTTATAATAAATTCTACAAAATCCAATTACCAAAATTTATTGCATTTTTTGGTGGGGTTAGAGCTGTTCCTATAATTGCATTTATTGCAGTGCTCCCATTATCAGCAATATTTATCATTTTATGACCAGGATTTGGTAGTTTATTAACAGAATTTGGTAAGTGATCAGGTTCACTTCCAGGAGGGTTAGATTCATTCGTATTTGGATTTGCGAAGCGTGCATTAATTCCATTTGGACTACATCATGTATTTTATGCCCCTCTATGATGAACATCAGCTGGTGGTCAAATTTCAGATTTTGTATCAGCAGCAGATGTAAAATCAGCTACAACATTAACAGCACAAGGAGACCAATCAGCAATGATGGCGGTGCTTGCAGATGGAAAATTAAAAGTTCAGGATGTTTGAGCTGCGGGATTACACATTGGTAGATTCCAATCAGGTGAATTTGCAATTATGATGTTCGCCCTTCCTGCAACAGCAATTGCAATGTGACTGACAGTTCCTAAACAAAATAGAAAAGCAGCGATGGGTATTTATTTCTCAGCTGCACTTACATCGTTCTTAACAGGTATTACAGAACCATTAGAATTTACATTCTTATTTGTATCTCCAGCACTTTACTATTTAGTTCATGTTCCTATATTTGCTTCATCATATTTATTAGCAAATGTTACAGGAATAAAAATAGGTATGACATTCTCTGGTGGAATGCTTGACTGAATAATCTTTGGTATTGTACCTTCAATAAATGGCCACGATACTAAATGATGACTTGTTCCTATTGAAGGACTTGGTTATGCCGTTGTTGAAGCAACTCTATTTTACTGAATTATTAAGTGAAAAGATATTCAACTTCCAGGTAGAACAACTGGCGAAATGAAATTATATACAAAAGCTGATGTCCGTGGTAAAAATGGACCAGTTGGTGGAGAACCAGGTAATGATTCAAATGTTCCTGGTGGTCAAAGAACATTGGATATTATTCGAGGTTTAGGTGGAGTTGATAACTTAGATAATATTGATGCTTGTGCAACTAGATTAAGAGTTGCGGTTAAAAATCCGAAAAAAGTTCAAGTTGAAACACTTAAAGGACTTGGGGCAGTTGCTGTCATTATAAGTGGTAATGGAACCCAATCTATATTTGGCGGAGAAGCAGATATTATAAAAACAAATATTAAAGAATATATAGAAAAACAAAAAAGTGAGCAATCAGATTCACAAGTTAAAAAGGCGGTATCATAATGAAATTAAAAACAATGGCTACACTAGGATTAGCAACCGGAACAATAGTTGCTTCAGGTGCAATCTTTGTTGCAATGGCAGAATCCAATGCTAAAAAGAACAATGGTACAATAGTCTCTAAATTCGAAAATTTAATTGATAATATGGGAGTTCCTGTAGATTATAATGAATCAGAATACGAATCAAGAATTGCACCTTTTGCAGATTTAGGTTCTTGACATGCGTTTGCGCTTCCAGATTATGAATCAAAAGGATTTTGAGGAGGATTTACTCAACCGCTCATTGTTCGTAAAGAGTATCCAAGATCAATTGGTAAATCATTAGATATTCTTCAAATATCTGAATATGATATTGATAAACATGGAAATGTAGTCGAAGACTCTGAAGTAAAGAGAGCGTTTGGAACACTTCCAAAAAATAAAGTTCATATTAAGCAATACCCAGGAGGGCTATGACAAGAATTTGAATTTAGTGATTTTACAGTTCAATTAAATTTACGTTTTGTGCAAAATAAAACTTCGTATGTGAAATATAATATTGTAAACAAAACTTCAAGTAAAAAAGCATTTAAACTTTCATGACACGGTGAAACATTTAAAGGTGCACAAAATGCCATTAAAACAACCCTTACTTCAAATGCTAAAGTTACTAAAAATGCATTTAAACGTAATAAATATGGACAAATACTTTCAAGTGGGGGTAAAGCACTTTATTATACAAAAAGTAAAGCTGTTAAAAATGATTTAAAAACAAAAATTGGTTCATCTAAATATATTCTTGCTGAAGGTAAAAATGGGCATGCACCTGATACTGATAATATATGAAAAGTTGCAAAAATAAAAGATTTAGAATATATGAAAAGTCATATTTCACAAGTTAAGATGGCTAAAGTATCAAAACGAACAATTAAAGGTATTGAAACATTCTCATATTCAACAACAAATGCAACTTTAACAGATGTTACTCCAATTGCAGATTCTTCTCAGGGAAAAGTTATGAAGAATACTATGACGATTAATTTTAACAAACCAAATGGAACTGGAAACTTTTTAGGTCATTCAGATGAGTGACAATGAAATATGAAATTTGGTCAAGATGTAGATATTACAACTAATGATAGGAGTTATGAAGCGACTCTTAAAAAACCATTTATTGTTTCCCCAAATTCATCTAATCATATGTATGTAGGTACATCATTTACATTTACAGCGGAAGAAAGATTAGGTTTTAAATATGAAAAGCATGGTGATTCAGAAGGTGAAGAAGTTATTGGTCAAATATTTGGCAAAGGTTCAGCGGGAGAAGCATTAGATAATGTAAAAAGTGCTGATAGATTATTTAAAAAATCAATTGATAGGTGAGAAACATATATTAAAAATTTAATTGGAAATGATCCAGATAAAAACTTTGATTATCAAAAAGTAGCGGTTAAAGCTATGGAAACACTAACAAGTAACTGAAGAGGTAATGCTGGTATGTTAGAACATCAAGGTGTTACACCTTCATTATCAATTCAATGGTTTAATGAATTTTGATCATGAGATACATGAAAACAAGCAACAGCAGAAGTTAATTTTGACCCCAAACTTGCTATTGATAACATCAAAGTTATGTATGACTATCAAGTAACACAAGATCCTGAATCAAAAAAATTATGAAACTATTCAAAAGTTCGAGCGAAAAATGATGTTGGTATGATTCCTGATTTAGTTGCATATGAACAAGGTGAAACAAACTGACGTGATACAAAACCTCCTTTATCTGCATGAGCAGTAAATAATGTTATTGATACAATGATGAATAAGTTGAATCCTAATGACAAAGATCCTCATACAGGTAAAACATATAAAGAATTAGCTATTAATTTTGGTAAATTTATGTATAACAGAATTGCTGCTTATCATGCGTGATGATATTCAAATAGAGATGGAGACCACAATGGTGTCAATGAATATGGAGGTACTATCTTCGATGGTTCAGGTAGTTGAGTTAATAATTCAAAACAAACAATTACCACAGCAGTTGCATGAGAATCTGGAATGGATAATGCTCCTAGATTTGATTCAAATGGCTCTTCACCAAAAGATCAAAATGCAAAAAACTTTGACGATGGTTTAGAATATACCATTCAAAGAAATAAAGATGGGACTGCTAATGGATATGTTATTCAACAAGAATCAGTTGATTTAAATTCATATATGTATGCTGAAAAAAGATATATGATCCAACTTGCACAACAACTTAAAAAAATGGGTGTTAAGTATAGCGAATTATCAGGTAATGATAAAAATTCTAAGACATATAAATATCTTGTTAAACCAGGTATTGAGGATAGATTAACTCAAATTCATGAGTTTGATAAAACAAAAGATATTATGAGAGGATTTGGTAAGTCATTTGAAGGTGATATCAAAGCTTTCAAGAATGATATGAACTTCTTGGGTAACTATATAAATGACAAGATGTATGATGAGCAAACAGGCTTCTACTATGATTTAAAATGAAAACTTGGTGTAAATAATAAACGTATCGAAAGTCAAGATATGTTATTGTCAAATCGAGGTGCTGGACCAGAAGGATTTATTCCTTTATGAGCTAAAGCAGCAACTACAAAACACGCTTCAAGAGTTAGAAACTTTATTATGGATCCACAAGGATTTAATACATACATGCCATTCCCAACAACAGCTAAAAATAATGAAAAATTTGAACCAGATCAATATTGACGTGGTCCAGTTTGATTAGATCAAGCTTATTTTGGAGTGCAAGGTCTTGAAAGAAGTGGATTCCATAATGAAGCAACATATATGGTTGATAAATTATATAGACATGCAGATGGTTTAATGGAAGGTGCTCCAATACGAGAAAACTATAATCCATTAACAGGTAAGGGTTTAAATGCAAAAGGATTTTCTTGATCTTCTGGAATGTATTTATTAATGTATAAAAACTTTATTCAAAGTAATGGAGGTAAATAATGAAACTATTAAGAAGTAAAAAAATAAAAATAGGTCTTCTTACAGCTGTTATGGCAACCGTTCCAATTGTAACTACCTCTTGTAATATGGATTTTAGTAAAGAACAAAAAGATATGCATTTAGATAAAAAAGATTTCGATTCAAAAGAATATGCAATAATTCAAAAAACTATTCAAACAAGTATTCAAGATTCAATGTTTAAAAAATATTATTCTAATCAAGTTATTAATAACTCCTATGCAACAAAAGATGTTGATGGAGAGTGAAAAGTTAAAGGTAAAGAAAAAGAATATTCTTCAATGAGAAATATAATTACTGAAACTGACGCCAGAAGATTTTTTATTAATGAACAATGAGGAGGAACTGGTAATTATGGAGCAGGTCTTTTATGAGAAGCAATTGACGATATTAGAGAAAATTCTTTAGTAAGTAAAGAAACTCATTTATTGTTAAATAAAATGAGTACTATCTATAATAGAACAATTGTTATTTATCCAACCAAAGTCTTTGTAAAAAATGGTGAATTTATTAAAGGTGAAAAAGCAACTGCAGGGAAATATTTGCATGCTGAATTCAGAGCTGATTTACAAACACCTATGAAAAGAAGGTTTATGAAAAAATTCATGACTTTAAAAATAAATGTTCCTATTGATAATTCTTCAAAAACTGATGATCCTTCTATAGAAATGAAAAGACTTAAAGCTATTGAAAAAATAAAAGATGCTAAATCTGTTAAAACAATTGGCCAACTAAAAGAAATTCTTAATGAAACAATATTAAGTGGGAAAAAGACGGTTAATTCATCTAAACACTCAATTATTGATGATGGTGCATTTAATAAAATGTTTAATGTAAATAAAAATATTGATTTAAATGGAGGAATATATCCATTAAATAAAACTAAAAATGGAGTGTATACACCGGAATGAACAGGTAAAGTTAATCTGGAGAATGGTAAAATCACAACTCAAAAAAATAATGTAGAACAAATTTATAATTTTGGATTTTGAAATACAACAAAAGATGAAGAATTAAATAAAACTTTCAAAGGTTCTGAAAAAGTTTCTAAAATAACGGATTTTATTAAACAAAAAATGTTTGTAGAATCAGAGCAACCAATCATCAAAGATTTATTTAGTAAAGATGGAAATTGAGATGTTGAAGTATTATCACGTACATGGGCTGGAAATAAAGGTTCGAATTATTTTATATCAGATTGAATTGAAAATCTTGGACACAGAACAAATTACTTTTATTACTTTAAAAATAAAAATGATGCTTCACAAACATTCTACGTAAAAGGTGGAAGTTCATTAAATCACCCGAAAGAAGGTAATTAATGTCATTTCAAAGTACAAATGTATGAGCAAGAGGGGTATCTTGAACATGAGATGGAATATTCATCATAGTTCTCTTTTCTGCTCTTATGGTATTACTTTCACTTTTAAAGTGAACTATTAAATTATTTAAAAAAGATGAAGAGTTACCTTTTAAGAAGAATAAAATAACGATTTCTTTCTTTGTTGGATCAATAATCGCTATTATGTTTATGACTATTGGGGAAACTATATGAAGGATAGATGCCTTTTACGGAGTATCAACTTTTTATGTTGCATATTGATGACATTATCTAGTATTCACTATATTTACATATATTCTAGTGTTAATTGTTTGAATTATAAAAGCATATTTCACAAATTTATTCCCTGGTTATAAGCAAGAACTTATTAATTTTAAAAACGGAACAATTTCTTTAGGTAAAGGTATTGTAAACGGCACAAAGAATGCTCCTCAATATTTTTCTAAAAAAATTAATATATTAAAAATTAAACAACAAGAAAGATATTTCAATAAAAAATCTAAAAAAATAGAGGTTGATATATTAGTTTCACCAGTTGAAGGTGAAATAGTTGAATTATCTAAAGTTGATGATCCAGCATTCTCACAAGGTTTATTAGGTCAAGGTATTGCTATTCTTCCAGAACCAAAAGAGACTACATTCTCAGCACCGGTTTCTGGTAAAATTACAACCATATTCCCAACAAATCATGCATATGGTTTGGAAACTCCAAATGGTACTTCAATATTAGTTCACATAGGTATTGACACAGTTAAATTAAAAGGACAATACTTTGAATCTTTTGTAAAACAAGGTGATTATGTTAAGAGTGGTCAAGATATTATAAAAGCAAATTTAGCTGAAATTGCTAAAAAGAAATATAATATAACAACTATGGTTGTATGTACCCCTGAAACAAAAGGGGAACTTCAATTAAAAAATAAGAATGAAAATATTTTAAAAAATGAAAAATATGCAACGGTGAATCCGCTGCAAAAAAAATAAAACGGAGGTATTATGCATACACACATGCCAATTTGATTATTTATTATTACACTTATTATTTTTATAATAATTGCTATTATAAGTATTGTAATGTTCTTTAGAGCGCAATCATATAAGAAGTTAGTAATATCGAAAAATGAAAAACTACCTCCTTTAAAACAAATAAGATTAAAATGATATCAAAATTGAGGCCCTATATTTTACTTTTTAATAAGTGTAATTATGGCCTTGGGTATTATGGCAGTTACAAGTTTATTTATTGCATAAAATAAATTTTGTGAAATATTTCTAATAAAAACCTTATCTTTTGATGGGGTTTTTATTTTGTATAATTAAAATATGAAAATTATTATAGGACCAGCGAAAACTTTTAACTTAGCAAATCCAGTAGATGCAATTGCTCCAAGACCAAAATACATCCTTACTGCAAAAGAAATATTTCCTAAGTTTAAAGCTCTTTCATTAGAACAACATAAAGAACTTTATGGTTTATCGGATAAAAAAACACAAGAAGTTTATGATATGCATCAAGAACATGGTAAAAAACTTTACTATGCAATAGAAATGTATGCAGGACATGTGTATAAAGAATTAAAATTGGATGAATATGATAAAGATTGATTAAATGAACATGTAGTTATTATCGATTCTCTGTATGGAATTATTAAACCTTATGACTTAATTGCTCCTTATAGACTTTATTTCAATCTTAAACAAGACATTGTTGATTTAAATGAGAAATGAGCAGATAAAATCAATGATTATTTTAAAGATGAAGATGAAATCATCAATTTAGCATCTAAAGAATATTCTCAATTTATTAAAAGAGAAATGACTACATTTGAATTTGAAGGAACAAATTTCAAACTTAAAGAAGCTAGAGGAAAAAAATTACATGAATTAATTAAAAAGAAATAAAGGTATTTTTATCACTTGGATTATCCAAGTTTTAATTTTCAAAAAAATAGTTTCAAATAAAAACTTTTTTTCTTGATTTTTTGTTTTTTCTATATATAATAATTGGGAGTATAGTTTCAAGTGTATACTATATTTATATGATAAATGAAAGAGAGAAACATGAAAACGAATAAAAAAATAACGCTAGGAATTGCATCAACAATCGCCGTTGTAACAATTCCTGTAACTACTGCAATTGCATGTGGTTCAAAGAAAGAAAAAGAACACCACAGAAAAGGTCGTGGTTCAGCAGATGACAATAAAAACAATAAACTTATATCAAAAGAAGAACGTAAAATAAGGAACGAAAAAATGGAAGCATATAAAAAACAAATCGCTAAATTTGATGATGATAAAGATAAGGTTATTGATTCAAAAGCAATAAAATTAGTTTCCTTGGGAGATTCTGTTGCATCTGGATTCACTTTACTTGAGGGTTTATCAGACAAACATAGAGGTTATTATGACCCGCAAACAAAAGAAGTGAGTGGGATATCATATGGTTCTTATTTAGCTAGAGCATTCCAAAAACAAAAAGTATTAGGAGATTTCAATAACTTTTCAATCGCCGGTTCAACAACGGAAACTCTTGCAGGATTAGTTGATCCACAATATGAACTTTCAAGACAAGGTAAAGAAAAGAAAATGGAAATAGGATTTTTAGTTCAAGGTAAAGAAAAAGAAAGATTTAAAAAAGTGCAACAAAAAATTAAAGATGCTAATTTAATAACTATTTCAATAGGCGCTAATGATATATTAGGGCGTATAAAACTTGGTGGTTTATCAATTCCTCAATTATTGAAAAATCCACGTGGATTAGATTTCAGTAAAGGTTTAGATGGTTTTATAGACTTTGGATCAGAAGTTAAAATGAAAGAAGAAATTGAAAAGGCAAAATTAAATTTATTACATACAATAGCTAAAATTAAAGAAATGAATTCAAATGCTAAAATTGTTTTAGTTGGTTATCCGATGCCAGTTGCTCAATTAGCTCCATTACTAAAAATGGTAGAGACAACAGACAAAAATGGTGTAAAACAAAGTATTGCTAATAAATTAATGGGTATGTTGGCATCAATTTCTTCATCAATATCAAAACAATTCAAGACAATTGATTTTATTGATGCAAATGTTCCAAATGAATGAGATGCAAAAGCAACTATATTAGCACCAAAATTATTAGATATACATCCAGGTCCAAAAGGTTATAGAGAAATGGCTGGGACAATTTTAGCCAATCTTTCGGGAATTAGAGGTATTAACTCTCAAATTTCAAATAAAGGAGATATTGAAAAAAGGCTTAAAAAGAATTACGAAAATATAGTGGGTGATTATTTAGAAATAGGTTTAAACGGTGAATATCATCCTGTACCTTTAGATAAAGAAGGACAAATTGTACAAGATAAATCTAGACCAGAAGAACTACTTATGTTTACTTCTAAAATAATTGATAAATTAATTAATACATTATTACCATCGTCTCCAAATTCACCAGCACCAATTATTGAAGCAAAAAATAATTACACCGGATATTCACTAAGCATGTCAACTATAATGGCAAAACTCCAAAATATGGCTCCTTTAGTAATTTCTTTATTAAAATCCGCAGAAGGAGGTGCAAAAAGCACCGACAAAGAAATTAGCGAAAGTTCAAAACAAAATATAAAATATATTATTGCGAAGTTGGGTGACTCAGCAATGAAACTTATAAATCAACAAACAGGTTCAATTAAAGGTATGATTGCTAAAATGATTCCTGATTTAGGAACAACAACAATTCAAAATACTAGTGTATTATTACAAACTGGATTTGCTAGTGCTATTCAGTATATTCACAATACTCCAGGATTATCATGATTAGAATCATGAATGATTCAAAACCCACAAAATGGCAAGATTATTGAAGATACTATTAAGAAAGGTGTAATCATACCAAAAGATTATCAATAACAATTTACTTAAATTTAAAAAAGTATAATATGCCGGTGTTGAAAAATACACATAATCGCTAATAGGGGAAAACATATATGAATAAAAAAATAAAAATATCATTAGGTGCAGCAAGTGCACTAATAGTAGCAGCCACGCCTGTCATTACAGCAGTATCTTGTGGAAAAAAGGAAACTAAAAAAAGACATCAACATGTTAAGTCAGTAGAACAAATTAAAAGAACACCAAGTGTTGAGAGTGTTGATGCGCATGTTAATTTAGATAGAATTATCAAAAAAGCTAAGAAAAACGCAACACAAAAAAATATTGATAATAAATTAATCATTACAAAAAACGGAAAACAATTCTTTGATGTTAAAAATTCAAAGTATATTGATCCTTTATATTACGTTGTTTCTGAAACAATAAAAGAATTTTTAGAATCAATATCTAAAAAAGCTTTTAAAGCTAAGGTTATTTTACAAAAATTAGAAAAAGATAATGGATTATATAATTTATCAAAAAATATAATAACTGCAATATTTGATAAAAAAATATTAGAACATAAAGATGAACTTCAAACACAACATTTTTCTATTAATCAAATATTAACTAAAGAACCAGAATCGCAAATGGATATGACTTCCGGTTTATTAGGTTTAGCTATTTCAATAATGGCTATAACTCAAACACCTAGTCAACTTATTAGTACTATGATAAATTCTGTTATAGATGAATCTTCAAATACTATTAGAAATTCAGGTATTACTACTAATGAATTATCAGCATTATTAAGTCAAATACATGGTTCAAAATTTAGTGCTTCTTTAACTTTTGGAGGTAAAACATATGAACTTGTAAAAGATAAAAAAATTGAAATACCACAAGTTGATATAGTTTTGGGATTTATTAGTGAAACAAATAGAAATCTTCTTTCAAAAACATTAAAATCTCTGAAATCATTATTAAAGAAACATTTATCAGCATTGAAGCTTTTTCCAGAAAAACCAATTTCTGAAATAATTTCTGAATTAATATCGAAAATGTTTGAAAATAAACCTGCTCCTGGTGTTTCTAAAGCAAAAAATATTTATAAAAAAACAAATGCACCTGGATTAGAAAAAGCTGGCGAAATAATAGGTATATTTTTAGATCCAACATTTGCAAAATTATCCCACATTTTTAAAAGAGTGTTAACAAGAGAAGTTACACCTTTTACTAAAGGTGAAAAAATAAATAAAGATGATTTTGATAATTTATTAAAAAAATTATCAGAGAAATTACCAATTCCGACTAGTTTAAGACAATTTATCAATCCTTTATTATCTTTAATTAATCAAATGGCTGATTTATATCAAATTTAATAAACAAAATTAATAAGCAACCTTGTTATGGTTGTTTTTCTTTATAATTAAAACATGGAAAAAATAGAAGAAAAAATAACGTTTTCAAAACTTAAGAAATTATTAACAAGTCAACCATATTTTGTATGACATTCAATTGAGGATTTAGGCTTTGATAAAAATGAAGATGACAATGATCAATTTACATTTCAAATACCAGGTATTATAGATGTTATTGCCCCAACGATAACTGAAGTGCAAACTAAAACATTTCACAAAGTTAATAGAGAATTCTTTGAATATGTACGTTCTATGGGTAGAACGGCTTGAACCCCTAAAATGATGTCTATGGAAGAAAGAGCAGAAGAAACAAAAAAAATGATGATAAATCCTGGCATAGATATAATATTTGAACCAGTATTCCAATATGGTGATGCTTTTTCTGTTCCAACTATTTATGATAAAAAACAAAAAAAGATTTCAAATCTGAAAATTTCTTCTTCTACTAAAAAGATAGATCTTATAAAACCATATTTTGATTATCAAATTGTTGATAAATGTAAAGTTCCCGTTAATGAAATATCGTATTTTGTTTTAGATACAAAAAAATATAAAGCTTTTGAGATAGGATTTTATGAAACATTCAAAGTTAATACATCTTCAACTGCAAGAAACGATAAAAACGCAAAAGAGCATAATGATTTTGTAACAATGCGCAAGAAGAAAACTGGTAATGGTGTTAATAAAAAAGGTGTTCATGATGAACCACATACAATATTTGATATTGTAGCTTGTGCAGTACCATTTGGTCCTAAAAAAAATCCTATTATTTTTGAAGGAATTGATTATTACTTAAGATTAATCAGAGAAGCAAAAACCGCAAAATTCCAAAATGGTTTAACTGCAGATGATAATGGAAGAATGGGTCCAAATCCAATGTCCTCAACGATAATAGAATATTTACACCCTGAATTCTTAGGATATAATGGTAAATTTGTTAAGAAAAAAGATATACAAGAAGGTAAAACACTTGAACAAATAGCTCAAGATAGCGTTCTAGTGGATGCATTGTTAAATCGTTCTCTTTCAATCACTGATAGAGATGACGCTATGTCATATGTAACTAAATTAGATAATTCTAGAGTTATTTGATATGACTTTGAAGGTTTTTCATTACCATTTCCAACAATTGATGGTTTTAATCCTTTCCAACAAGCAACATTTCAAGTTTCAATTATTGAAACAAATAATATGGAAGAAACTTCAGGGATAAATCATATCTTTGATCCTAAAACTTTTTCTTATACAGACTTCCCTCAAATGATAGATATGATTTATTCTGATGGTGCAGATTATTATGTTGTATTTAATGCTGGGTATGAAAATCCAAGAATGTTAGAAATGGTTGCAACATTAAGAGATATGAATTACCCTGGTTGAACAGAAGTTCAAGATAAAGTTTATTGAATTATCGAAAGAACTGTTGATCTTGCAAAACCATTTGCTGCAAGTTCAAAAGATAGTTTGCCTGTTATATTTATTCCAGAATTAAAAGGAAAGCATTCAATTAAATTAATTGAAAAATACATTACGAAACATAATTATCAATTTAAAGATATGATTAAGCCATATAAGGATTTGACTATTCAAAATGGTGGTATGGCTATGGACGCTGCTATTCAAAGAGCTATTAATGTTATTGGTGATGAAGAATGACAAGAGAAACAAGTTGTATTAAAAGAATATTGTGAAAATGATGTTCGTGCAATGATAATGGTTTATACATTAATAAAGGAATTATTAAAAACAACTAGGTAGGTTGTTTTTTTAATTATATATTAGTGTATTTTATTGTTGGTGATTTTCTTAAAATGAACTTTATACACTAAAAAGAAAAGTATAAATAAATAACTTTAATGAAAAAGAATATTTTTTTACAAAAAAGTCATTTTTTTATATATAATAATAAAGCACTATATGAAAACCAACATATATGTGAAATAACCGTGGAGAAGTAGCTCAGCTTGGTAGAGCGCTACGTTTGGGACGTAGTGGTCGAAGGTTCAAATCCTTTCTTCTTCACCATTTGGGGGGGTAGCTCACTTGGCTAGAGCACCTGCCTTGCACGCAGGGGGTAGTGGGTTCGATTCCCATCCTCTCCACCATGTCACGGTAGCTCAGTTGGTTAGAGCATCCGGTTCATACCCGGAAGGTCGAGAGTTCGAATCTCTCTTGTGACACCAAATGGAATTATTCCGTCGTACGTGGACCTATAGCTCAGTTGGTTAGAGCACTCGGCTCATAACCGATCGGTCACAGGTTCGAGTCCTGTTGGGTCCACCATATCATCCTTATTGGTAGGATGTTTTTTTTCGCAAAATTTGACTCTTTAATTAAGAGACACAATACTTTAACTTATAAACAGTTATTTTATAATGATAGATATAGAAAAAACTAGGCTTTAGGCCTAGTTTCTACAAATGGCGGGCAAAGAGGGATTCGAACCCCCGCGGGCCGTGAAGCCCCTGCTGGTTTTCAAGACCAGTCCCTTCAGCCAGACTTGGGTATTTGCCCATTTGTGAAGTGCTATATTATTATAATATAAAAAAAGATTTTTTTACAATAAATTCTTATAAATATTTTTAATTTAAAAACACTTGGTCAATCATCGAGAATGATATTGTGTATAATTTAAAAAAATAATAAGGAGCATATATGTCATTACAAAGAGATAACAGGGCATTAATTAAATTTGAGGGAAGAATTGGTGGAAATTCATATGAAACTTCTACAGCATTTCCAGGTGGAACGTCAACAAGAGTTTATCCATTGATTATCGGATCAAATTCATTTATTGGAGCTGGTAAAGATTTTACAACAGGTAAAAACTATAAAGGATTTGAGGAACAATTGATAGGAATGGAAAAAGGAGAAATAAGAATCATTGAAGTGATATTCCCGCAAAACTATCATGCAGAAGAATTCGCTGGTAAAGTTGCATTTTTTAAAGTTGAATTAGATGATTTTTCATAATTAAGCTTTCTGCTTTTTTATTCTCTTTTTATAATGTTAATTTTCTATAATATAAAATAAAAAAACTAAAAAAAGCATCCAACCATTAAAAAAATCACTTTTTTTATAAAACACTATATAATATTTTTATGAACGCACAACAAACAAAAAGATTAAGTAATGTATTTTTAACTTTTGAAACTAAAGTACAACAAGTACAACAACAAGAACTTAAAAGGCGTGGTCTAAAGATTTCGCATAGAGAATTAATCTACATTGTTTTTATAAAGAACAATGAAGGTAAAAGAATGTTGGAAATTGGTAAAAAAATGGGCTTAAGTAAGGGTGCATTTTCAAATACTGTTAAAACTTTAGTAGAGAAAAAATTAGTAAAAAAAGAAAAAAGCACAAATGATAAAAGGATCATGATGCTAACACTCGATGTAAAAGGCGAAGAAGCTTATGCAATACATGGTAAAGCTAGAAAAAGAATTACAAAAACAATTGGTAAAATACTTACCACTGAAGAAAAAGAAGGTTTTATAGCTCTTTGTGATAAATTAGTTGCATCTTGAAAAGAATAACAATTATATGTTATTTTTTTTATACCTTTTTTAATTTATGGATTATGATAAAATTATATTTGTAAATAAGGTTTCAACATAAAACCTTTTTTAATAAAAGGAGTGAAGGATGAAGAGTATGCCAGTAAAAAAGAAAGTATCAATAATACTTTCAATAATAACCGCTATTTTAGCATTAATAACATTGATGATTGGTGTAGCATTTATAGTTAATGCTAAGAATACTATTAATGAACAAATGGATAGTTATAGTGTAAATCAAAAAACAATTATGTGAATTGCAGATTTGGGAAAACCATTCTTTGGTAGTTCAACTGAATTTGCAATATCAGCGATAGCATTATCGCTCATTGCTTTAATGGTTATATCAATAATATGATTAATCATTTTATTAAGAAAGAAAAAGAAAGATGTTGCATTTAACGGTTCTAAAACCGTAATCGTTGCTTCATCACTAACAACACTTGCTGCTGTAACAAGTCTCGGTGTTGCTTCATACGCAACGACGGATTTTAATAAAAATACAGATATGAGTAGAGTTTCAAAATATTTCGAAGAGAACGCAAGTAAAATATCTGAAAATAAGGAAGAAGCTGCTAAAGCGGGGTTGCTATATGTATTAGCTAATAAAAATGATTTATCAGCATTTTCAAATGCATCAGCATTACAAATGTCTTTATCAACAACTGTATTTGCTTCAATTAAAGAACAAGTTGAAGATAATAATGCGAAAGTTATTACTGAATTAGAAAAATTTTCTAAAAAGAATCCTGAATTATATGAACCGGTATTGGGTCAGTTTAATGGTAAATTAATTAAAGGTGATTCAATATCTTCAGCTGCACAAAAATGAATTGAAAAGTTTGACTTGGGGAAAATTGCATTAGATCCTAATGGAACAACAATGCATGCCGCAAATATATTATTGAATAATGATGCTTATATTGATTTAATATCAGGAGATTATCCAGAAATACAATCAATAGTTAAAACAACATTTAATAATAATGAATTATTTGCAACTATACCATTTAAAAATTTCCCAGATAAAATTCAAAAAATTATTAAAGAAGCTGAATATTACAATACCGTTGATCACCCTGGTGAATATGACGCAGGAGTATTTGAATGATCGACAAAAATAGGTGTTGAATCATCTAAATTTGAAAAGCGTGTTCTTGGAACAATAGCCAAATTATTCAAGATGCCTTATGCAACTAAAGAAGAAAAAGTTAAAGCTAGAATTACTATTTTAGAATGATTAAATACAATCATAAATGGGATTGATTATATTTCTAAGGATGAAACAATTAAAGTTCAACAAAATGTTAAGAATATTTATGGTGTTAATATTTCAACTGCAAGCACAATCTATATGCCTACAACATCAATAGATGGTACATTTTCAATTAATAAAATGGAAAATAAAATAGTTGGTAAAGCAGGAGATAATACATATGATGTTAAATTAAATATGATGAAATATATCCTAAGAGAGTTACCAAAAGCCAAAGATGGAATAATTGAAAAATTACTTGAAAGACAAAAAAATATAACACCAGATTCATTTATTAAAAACATCTTAACTTCAAAAGGTCTTGAAGAAATGACAAATCAATATGCAATGGAAAATTATTATATTGATGAAAATAATCATTATCAAGAAGAGGAAAATATTATTAATATCGTAGACAAAATTGAAAATTTCATTAAATAATAATTAAAACACTTTTTAAAGGTGTTTTTTATTATTTCGAATTGAAATGTATGTATAATTGATAATATGAAATTAGGAATAATAGTAGACTCTGCATCTGGTTTATCAGAAAAAGAAGCGAGAGCAAAAGGATGAGGTTATTTACCTCTACACATTTTTATGGATAATATTGATTATGCAGAAGGAAGAGATATTACTGCTGAAGAAGTTTATGAAAAATTAACTATTGATACAGTAACAAGAACATCTTCTTCATCTTCTGCGGATATACTTGAGGAATTCGAAAGAATGTCAAAAGAATATGATCATGTAATTTTTTATCCATTATCATCAGGTCTTTCAGGACAATATTCTACAACATCAATGTTTGCAAAAGATTTTGATAATGTACATGTTTTCGAATCACACTCACTTTCATTACAAGCAAAATGAAGTGCAGAATTTGCAGAAAAACTTGCATCTGAGGGTAAAACTATTGAAGAAATACTAGAAGCATTAGAATCAACAAAAGATAATGCTTTTGCTATTATTGCTCCTGGAACACTTGATTGATTAGTAAAGGGTGGAAGAGTTAAACAAAATGTAGCATCTATGGCTAATATGTTAAAAATTGTTCCAATGATTAAATTTGAACATGGGGAATTAAATAAATATGGAAAAGGTAGAACTTACAATAAAACAATAATTAAAGCCATAAAAGGTGTTCAAGAGCACTTTAAGGGTGAAGAATACAAATTGCTTGTTATTCATACTTCTCATCCTGAATTAGAAAAACATGTGAAGGTTACTGAAGAATTAACAGGTAAAAAAGCAATTGTTATTTCATTACCCGCGGTAATTACAATGCATGTTGGTTTAAAAGCAATTGTAATTGCTGGTGTTAAAAACTTTGAATAATTTTGTTTAAACGTATATTATAAAAAGATAAGCAAAAGCTTATCTTTTAAAATACTAACATTTATTATGCAACATATTTTTCTGGGTGTTCTTTCATCATTTTAGTGATGAATTCTTTTTTATCCATTTTTCCATATTTTTGCATTAGTTCAACACACTCTTCATATTCTTCTTTTGCTCATTCTTTACCTTCAAATCCAGCAACTGAAGTAATACCTTCACGTTTTCAATTTTTATAAGTAGAGAAAAATGTTTCAACTTCTTTTAATCATTCTTTTGGTAAATCATTCATTGACTCAATATTAGCAAGTCTATAATCATCAGCATGAACTGCAATCAGTTTTGTATCAGTTTCACCATCGTCAATCATTTTCATCGCACCAATAATTCTGGCATTAACTTCTACACCTGCTTGGAATACTTCATCTGAGTAAACTAATACATCTAGTTCATCCCCATCTCAATCAAGAGCTTCTTCAATGAAGCCATAGTTAGCTGGATATTTAAATCCATCTCTTAAAATTCTATCTACGACAATTTTACCTTTCGATCTGTCGTATTCATATTTAATGTTTGATCCTTTTTGGATTTCTATAGTTACGTTTAAATTTTTCATATCAATATTATATATTGTTTTCAATGGTTAAAATGCAAGAAATTTATTGGAATGATATTAATTAGCACCCTAGTATATAAGAGTGCTAAAAAGAACCCTTTCATATATAATATTATTATGAATAATTTAACAAAAAGACAACAAGAATATTTACTTTTAATAACAAGAGAGTATATATCAAGTGGTAACCCAGTTGGTTCAGCTTCTTTAATAAAAGAATTCGGACTAAATGTGTCACCAGCAACAGTGCGTAATGAAATGGCAATATTAGAAAAAAAAGGATATTTAGAAAAATGTCATACATCATCAGGGAGAATACCATCAGCGGAAGGATTTTTATTATATGCTAATCATTCTAAGAATACTGATGTATCTGTAGAAATTCAAAAACGACTTAAATCAATATTTGCCAAAAGAACAATTGGTATTGATCAAGTTTTAGAAGAAGCTGCAGAAGCTATTTCAACAATAACTGATTTAACATTGGTTACTAAAACTGATGCTGCAGATGAATTATGTAAATCAATTCAATTCGTACCTTTAAATGAACAAAATGCCACAATTGTTATTGTTACTTCAACAGGAAGGGTGGAATCAAAATTAGTATCTGTTAAAAATGGTGCGCAATTAGAAGATATACGTATTGCAGTTAGGGTATTAAAAGATAGATTAGTTGATACTCCAATGAAAAATCTTGCTATTAAAACCGAAGCATTAACTAGCATTGTTTCAGAAGAAGTTAAGGATTTTGAATTTGTTATACAGGAAATGATTACAAAAGTATTTGATTTTCATACAAAACAAACATCACATGTTTATGGAAGAACTAATATTATTAAAAGACCTGAATTTAAAGATAGAGCAAAACTTATAAATATTATGGAAAGATTAGAAAATAAATCAATTTGAGAAACTATTGAAGATCAAGCTGACAATGAAGATGAAACATTAAAGATTTCAATATTAGATAATCAAGCATTAATTTCTAAGAAAATTCAGATTGGAACTGGTTCTATGGAAATTTCTATTGTTGGTCCTGATAGAGTTGATTATGAAAAAGCATTACCTATTTTAAAACTATTAGATGAATTAGTTAATGGAGGAGAAAAATAATGCCTACAACACAAGAAATTAAATTAAGCCCAGTTAATGAACGTAAAGGTATAGGTAGTTATGTTAAGAGAGAACTTTCAAAATTAGAAAAAACTAAAAAGAAATCAAGAATATGATGAACAATAATTACATCCTTGGTGGGACTTTGTAATATATCAATAGTTGCAATCGCTATTTATACACTGATTGGAATTTCATTTAAAAAAGTAGGTGCTGATATCTTGATTCCAGCTTCCTTAGTTTGTTTAATTACAATTACTTTATTCTTTATGGGGTTTGTTTTAGCATTATTTCAAAACTTTAAACAAGACCATAAGTATAAAAAAGCAATAGATACTATTCAAAATGAATATATGAAATATCAAAGTGCTTCATATATTTATAAAGGTAAAAGTAAAGATGAACAAGAAATACTTTTAAAAACTCAAATCCAAGAGGATTTAATAAAGATATTTAAAGTTAAAAAGAAACCAAATGTTTCAAAAATTATTGTGAAAACATTGATTGGGGATAAAGATGAATAAAAAAATAAGAAAAAGTATTTATCATCTTCATGATTCACCAATGGAATATGTTGAGGCTCGTAGAAAGCACTCTAAAAGAGATTTAATAATTTTTAGACAATTATTTATTTGGTTAAATGTTGCAATTGCTTTAGCCGCTGCCACAATGGCTATATTAACAGCTTTAATATTTTCACTTTTATTATTTGGGGGACAAAAACCAGCATGATTCTTCTTTATGGTTACTGGAGTTTCTGCAACTACAACTATGTTGACTTCATTTATCAACTTTTTTGTTATTAAAGGTAAATATCAAGAAGCAATGAAAATAAATCAACGCATTAGAGGACAAATTACTTTATATATAAATAAAGCTGGATTCTATTCTGATGATTCTGAAAATAGAGAAATGAATCTATATACAAGAGTTGCTCAAATTTGTGGAAATTATGATGCTCTTGATGAAACAAATGATAGTGTAAAAGAAGTTGAAGAATTAATTAAAGAAACACGTAAAAGGAGTAAAAATGCAAAAAAATAAAATAGTTGAAATACTCCAAAAAGATAAAGGAGTTTTACGTATTTGGAATATTATTAATATGCAATATAGAAAAACTAGATTTTATAATGTGTTAATAAATAGCACCATATTTATTCTTACTGCAACATTAGTATTGATTAACCTTTGGGCTATGTTAACTCTTAAAAACTCTCCTTATAACACACATGATTGACAATGAGCGAGAAACTGTTTCTTAATAATGGCTATTATTACAGCGATAACAGGTTTATTCACATCAACATTATCAATATTTAAATTTAAAGATAAGACTAGACAAATTAAAGATGCTATTTTTGCTATTAAAGAAGAATATAAAGAATATAAATCAAAAGACGGAAGATATACTGAATTTAAAAATAAAGATCAAGTATTTATTGAGTTTGTTTCTGAAGCAGCATTTATAGAGTTTTAAAGGCGTGTTCGTCTTTTTTTAGCACTCTTATGCAACAAGTGCTAAAAAATATGATATGATATGAATATGTCAGATAAAAAAGATAAAAAAAATAAAGACGAAACTATACAAAAAGTAGAAATTAAAATAGAGCAAAAAAAGGAAAAGAAAACTAAACAATGTAAAGAATGTTTAGATAAAAAGAAACTTGAAAAAGAAATCAAATTATTGAAAGAAAAGAATGCAAACTTAGAAAAACAAATAATTGATTTAAAACAAGAAAATACGAAAGCTCAACAAGCATTTTTGGAACAAGCTAAAACATTCCAAGATAAAGCAAAAGAAAAGGTAGAAGAATTCAAGAATGAGCATAAAGCAAAAATGGATGAAGAAGTTTCACACATTAAGAAATTTGCTACTTCAAAATTCTTTAAAGAAATGACAGAACCTTGATTAAATTTACAATTGGCAGTGGAATTTGGTGAAAAACAAGATGATCCTGGTGTTCAGAATTATGTAGTAGGATTCAAGATGTTATTAAAACAAATTGATTCAATCATGGAAGGACATGGATTAACTAAAATCACACCAAACGTTGGAGAAAACTTTAATCCAGAAACAATGGATGCTATCTCAACAATTAAAAATAAAGAAATGACTGACAAAGTAACAGAAATTAAGAAAAATGGATTTAAACATCATGACAGAGTAATAAAACCCGCAACAGTAATCATAGGGAAATAATAAAATATTAAGGAGAAAATATTATGGCAAAAGAAATAATTTTAGGAATTGACTTAGGAACAACAAACTCAGTTGTTTCAGTAATCGAAGATAAAGAACCAAAAGTTCTTGAAAACCCAACAGGAAAAAGAACAACACCATCAGTTGTATCATTTAAAAATGGTGAAATCATTGTTGGTGAAGTAGCTAAAAGACAAATGGAAACAAACCCAGATACAATTGCATCTGTAAAGCGTCTAATGGGTACAAATAAAAAAGTTAAAGCAAATGGTAAAGAATATACACCAGAAGAAATTTCAGCAATGATTCTTGGATACATGAAAGAATACGCTGAGAAAAAAATGGGTGCAAAAATCACTAAAGCAGTTGTTACAGTTCCTGCATACTTTAATAATGCAGAACGTGAAGCAACTAAAAATGCTGGTAAAATTGCTGGATTGAATGTTGAAAGAATTATTAATGAACCAACAGCAGCAGCATTAGCATTTGGACTTGACAAAACTGATAAAGAACAAAAAGTTCTTGTTTACGATTTAGGTGGTGGAACATTTGACGTTTCAGTTCTAGATCTTGCTGATGGAACATTCGAAGTTCTATCAACATCAGGAGATAACAAATTAGGTGGAGATGACTGAGATGATGCAATCGTTGAATGACTTGAAGCAAAAATTAAAGAAGAAAATGGAGATGTGCAATTAGACAAAATGGCTATGCAACGTCTTAAAGATGCTGCTGAAAAAGCTAAAATTGAATTATCAGGTGTAACTGAATCAACAATTTCATTACCATTCTTAGCTATGACTGCAAATGGACCATTAAACTTTGAGACATCTTTAACAAAAGCTAACTTTGAAAAAATGACAGATCATTTAGTTCAAAGAACTAGAAAACCTATTGAGGATGCTCTAAAAGAAGCTAAATTATCAGCTTCTGATATTGATGAAGTTCTATTGGTTGGGGGTTCAACACGTAACCCAGCTGTTCAAGAATTAGTTGAACAAGTTCTAAACAAAAAACCTAACCGTTCAATTAACCCAGATGAAGTTGTTGCTCTTGGTGCTGCTATCCAAGGTGGTGTTCTAGCTGGAGATATTGATGATGTTCTATTGTTAGATGTTACACCTCTAACACTAGGTATCGAAACAATGGGTGGTGTAGCAACTCCTCTTATTCCAAGAAACACAACTATTCCTGTAACTAAATCACAAATCTTCTCAACAGCAGTTGAAAATCAAGATGCAGTTACAATCTCAGTTGTTCAAGGTGAAAGACCAATGGCTAACGATAATAAACGTTTAGGTCAATTCAACCTTTCAGGAATTGAACCAGCACCTCGTGGTGTTCCTCAAATTGAAGTTTCATTCTCAATTGATGCTAATGGTATTACAAAAGTAACTGCTAAAGATAAAAAAACAGAAAAAGCTCAAACAATCACTATTGAAAATTCTTCTTCTCTTTCAGAAGATGAAATTGAAAGAATGGTTAAAGAAGCTGAAGCAAATAAAGAGGCTGATGAAAAACGTAAAGAAGAAGCAGAAACACGTAACCGTGCAGAAGCATTAATTAATCAATTAGAATCAGGAATGGCACAACAAGGTGACAAGATGGATCCTAAACAAAAAGAAGAGACTGAAAAACAAATTAATGAATTCAAAACATTATTAAAAGAAAATAAAATGGATGAGTTAAAAACAAAACTAGATGAAGTTGAAGCTCAAGCTAAAGCATTTGCAGACCAAATGAAACAAGCGCAAGCTGATGCACCAAAAGAAGAAGGGCCAATTAAAGGCGATGTTAAAGAAACTGAAAAATAACCTAAGTGGTTGTTTTTTTATTTTATTTTTATAAGTAAAATGCTTTTCATACATATAAGAGTGAAAGGAGGTGGAAATGATACCAATTTTATTTGGTGCTGCACCAAAGGATATTCCTGAAAATAAAGTTGTAGAAAAAGAAGAACTCAATTATTCTATGAGTATGTCCTATAGCAATTCAGCTGGTGTGGAAATAGCTAAAAATCCAAAATGATTTAGAAGTGAAGATATTTTATTTAGACCTGGTACTTACATAGGAATAAGAAGACACTTACGTTCTAATAAGTATTCTATTATTATTAAATTTTTTACTATGAATGGTGAATATGATTTATCATATGTGCGAATAAACGGTAAATTATATAAAGAAAGTGAATTGAGTCATTTGAAAAACGTTAAGGGGATTTATCAAATTCATCCAGATAGTGGTTTAGATGGTTGATCAAGTGATTTGAAAGATTTTTCTTCTATAACTGTAGTGGCTACTAATAATGTTTTAGACTCAAAAATACTACGCTTTAGTTTAAACTTAAAAGCTCATAAAAATACAGAAAATAAAAAAGTAAATGTTAATCAAAATCCAATAGACATAAAAAGCGTAAATAATTCTAATTTCTTTTTTTATTTCGATCCTCGAACACATGAATTTACTGAAGCACATTGGAATATGTATAACCACTTAATATTGAAACCACTCCCTATTAAAGATAGGGTTATTAAGGATATTTATGAAATTTATTCATATAATGATTTTGTTTATACAAAAAACGAAAAAAAGAAACCAGACCTTTTTGATCGTGTTAGAAATAAAGAAGTTCAACGCCTTTTAGATATATTCACTAAAGATATATCTATAGAACGAGATTTTGATTTTCATAAAGGGAAAATAAGTGGGCTGAAAGCTGCACAAAAAACTGAAATGGAAACTTGAGTTGATACTAATAAAAAAAGTATTCATAATCTTGGGAAAGTGTCCATAAAGAATTGTTCATATTATAATTTCAAACAAAAAAGAACGATGATTGAACCTAATAATAAATCAGTTCAAGGGTATATATTTCCTCTTAATAAAAAAGGGAAAATAAATACACATATAACTTTCTCTCCTAATGTTGCATATAAAAAATTAGAGGTTTATAGACAATATAATATTGAAAATAAAATATTAGATATGTATGAAGGGTTGGTTTCTTTAAGAATTACAAACCCTACAAAAATAAATTCTCCAATTAAAAAAACAATGATTTTCAATGCAGAATCATTTAAAAAAATAATTTTAAATGATTTATCACTTAAATCACTCGAAAGAATAAGTGATGAATAAAATTAAAAAAATTATTATATTAGGCTTACCTATTTTAATTTCTTCTGTAGCCGTTGGCTCATATTACATCGTTAAAAATAATAGAAAATACAAAATAGAGAACAATCATGATTCAAAAAACGAAGAACAATTATATAAATCTAACCCAAAAACAATTTTCCCGACTATAACATTTGATGAAGTATATGATGAGATTGTCATGGAGGATAAGGTTGCCATCATAAATGATGAAATGATTGCTAAAATGATTAAATTAGTTTTCATGAGAATTAATACTTCACAAGGAAAAATAAAGGTAGAGATAGCTTATAGAGATAGAACTAATGTTGAGTTGAAATTTTCATGAATTTATAAATCAAAAATTCAAGAAACAAAAATATATAATATGAAATTGAAGTTTCAAGATTTGGTATAATAACAACATGAATATTAAAGAACAAATTATTAAAACATTATCTAAAAACACAAAAATCAAAGTTACTGTAGCAACAAAGATTTCTGATTTAGGAATTGATTCATTAGATCTAATGGATTTAGTGATCGAAGCTGAAGAACAAATTGGTGGAGAATTAAGTGAAGAAGTAATTACATCACTTAAAGAAAAAACTGTTGGTGAGATAATTAAAGAATTAGAAAAAGTTGCTAAATAGTAACTTTTTAATTTTCACTTTTATAAAAAATTAAAATAAATAGACCAAATAAGTCGTTTTTATTTTATAATTATTTAGCATTACACGTAGGGGTGTAGTTCAATTGGTAGAACAGCCGGCTTCAACCCGGCATGTTGTGGGTTCAAGTCCTGTCACCCCTGCCATTTTTTTTGCTCTTTTTTTGCAAAATAAAAAATAGAATATCTATTTTTTTAATGCCATAATCCCAACAGCTTCTAAACCAACATGTAAAGCTATTGCTGAAGGTAAAAATATTTCTATTGGTTTTTTACCTACAACATCTTCAATTCGTTGTAAGTGTTCTTTTATGTCTTTATTCCCAACATGATATACATATAGATCACAATTATTGATTCCAAATTTCTTCACAGTATCCTTCGCTGCTTTTGTTATTGTTTTTTGAAAAGTTCTTCCTTTTCCATATTTATTTAATTCTCCATCTTTAAAAGAAATCATTGGCACAATTTTTAACATTGTAGCCATTGAAGCAACGGTTGAACCTACTCTACCACCCTTAACAAGTCAATCAAGTGAGTGTGGTAATAAAACTGCAAAATAATCATCTCTAGAATTATGTAGTTCTTCTAATATTTCTTCTATTGATTTTCCCTCTTGTGCTAATCTTTCTGCTTTTTCACATTGAGAAACATTAATTCTTGAAAGACCATGTGACTCTATAACGTGTATATTTGAAAATTCTTTAGCAAACATTTTTAAGTTATTTGCTTGACTTGAAAGTTTAGAAGATAAAGGATAAACAATAATGTGATCGTATTTATTGGTCATTCTTTCAAATTCTGCTAAAACTTCACCTGGTGCTGATGCAGATGTTTTTACATCGGTTTCTAATGTTAATCTATCATATACTCCTTGTGTTGTAATATCAACACCATCAGCGTAATCTATTTTATCTAAAAAAATGTGTAAAGGGATGAAACCTCAACCCCTATCTTCTGCTTCTTTTTTCGAAAGACCAGAAGACGAATCTACTATAATTCCTAATTTCATATAAACATTATAGCAATTACTGTTGAACTATGAGTATTTTTAATAACTTTATTCCCCACAATTTTTGCATTCATATATAATAAATATATGGCTTTAATATATTGAAATAAGACATCTTTACAAGATCAAGCAATAATTTGATTTAAAGATTCAAATAAAGAGAAAATAAATGTTGAACAACATGATGGTTTCGTATTAATTAAGGAAGAAAAAGAAATCGTTGGGGTTAACATACAGAATGCATCTTCTATACTAAAATTAAAAGAAGGTGCTCAGTCAATTACTAATGAAATAATCACAATATTAAAAAAAGAATTGAAATTAGATTTATCAAAGTTTAATACTAGTTCTATGTTAGTTGTTGGTCAAATTTTAGAAAGAAAAATACATCCTAATTCAGATAGGTTGGCAGTATTAAAAGTTCAAGCGCACAAAGAATTAACTATTGTTACCAATACTACAAATTCAATTGAAGGGGCTAAGATAGTTGTTGCTAAACTTGGAGCAATATTACCTTCAGGAACAATAATTAAGCCAGCTAAAGTAATGGGTGTAGCTTCTGAGGGGATGTTATGTGGTGGAGAAACTCTTGGTTTAAATAAAACAAATGGAGCAGCATACATTGTTGAGGATTTAAATCCTGGAGATGAATTCGTTTTATAGATTTAAAGAAATGAGAGGTATAAATATATGACAATAGCAACATCAGTTTTAATTATTATTGCAATTGTAGCAACTGTGCTACTTATATTTGCAATATTATATGCAATTGCCGCTTTTAGAAGAATGTCAATAACTTATAAAAAAGTTGATTATTTAATTGAAGATTTAACTTATAAATCAGAAATGTTAAATTCAACGGTTGAAACAATTTCTAAAACAGCGAATTATTTAGATGCCTTTGAAGTAGTTGCTAAAAAGAATGTTAAATCAGCAATCAAATTAGCTTCAAGGAATAGGGATACTATTTATGCTGTAGCTGAGAGATTAAAAGATCTTGCAACTGGTGAAACAACTGATAAAAAAGAAAAAGGAGGTAAATAATGAAAGTAAGTACATTATTGTTTTTGATTGGTGCAACAGCTGTTGGTGTGCACTTGCAATCAGAAGAAGGTGAAGAAAACCGTAAAAAACTTAAAGAACAAATGGATAATTTATCTCCTGTTGTTAATGACATCTTTAAAAAACTTGAAGCAGCTCTTACTGGTTCTGAATCAATTAAATCTGATGAAATTAGAACAAATGTTGAAATGAGAGTTAATGAAGTTAAAAAAACAATTGCAAAAGTTGATGCTAAAAAAGTTGGAGATGCCACTGAAGAGGCTATAAAGGTTGCATCTAAGAAAATTAGGGATATTAGAACTCAAATTGAAACAGCAGAACATTATACAGATAATTATGATGAAATGACAGTTGCGGAATTAAAAGATGAGGCTAAAAAGATGAAGGTTACAATAACATCTCGTGATAAAAAAGTTGATATTATTTCAAAACTTAGAAAAGCAGAAAAATAATTAATTTAATAATAGTCTTAATAGACTATTTTTTTATATAATTAGACTATGAAATTAATTAACGAATTGAAACAAAGAGGAATCTTAAAAGATATTACGAATGAAAAAAAACTTGCGCAATTACCTAAAGATGCAAGAGTTTATATTGGTTTTGATCCTACAGCAGACTCATTACACTTAGGGAATTATGTTCAAATTTCTATTCTTAAAAGATTTAAAAAATATGGAATAAACCCAGTAGCAGTTCTTGGAGGTGCCACGGGTATGATCGGCGATCCTTCAGGAAGATCTGAAGAAAGAAATCTTCTTTCAAAAGAAGATTTATTAAAAAATAAAAATGCCATTAAAAAGCAATTGGAATCATTTGGATTAGAGGTTATTGATAATTTTGAATTTTATAAAGATATGAATATCTTAGAGTTTTTAAGAGATGCTGGTAAATTATTGAATATTAATTATATGCTTGCAAAAGATGTGGTTAAATCAAGAATTGATTCAGGTATTTCATTTACAGAATTTTCATATCAACTAATTCAAGGGTGAGATTTTAAAAAACTATATGATGATCATAAAGTTATGATTCAAATTGGTGGTTCTGATCAATGAGGAAATATTACTTCAGGTATTGAAATTATTAGAAAAACTATCGGAGATAAAAATTTAGCGGTTGGTATGACAACAAATTTACTTACAGGTTCAGATGGTAAAAAATTCGGTAAATCAACAGGTGGTGGAGCTTTATGGATTTCAAAAGAGTTATGTTCACCTTATAGGTTATATCAATACTTAATAAATTCTTCAGATGATGATGTACAAAAATTACTTTCTTGATTAACAAGATATTCAATGGAAGAAATTGTTGATATAATGAACGATCATAATAAAGCACCTTATAAAAGAGAAGCACAAAAAATATTAGCTCAAGAAATTATTACTGATATCCATTCAAAAGAAGATTTTGAAAGTGCATTGAGAATTTCTGAATCTTTATTTGGTAAATCAGATATTACAAAATTAACGAATGAGGAACTTATGCAATTAAATGGTTCATTACCAACGACAGAAGTTACTTCAAAAACTATTGTAGAACTTTTAGTAGATTCAAAAGTTGTTTCTTCAAATAGAGAAGCAAGAGAATTTATTAAAAATGGTGCAATTACTATTAATGGTATTAAAATTATTTCTGAAGAACAAGATATTCCTTTTGCATTTGAAGAAAAATTAGCCATAATTAAAAGAGGGAAGAAAAATTACTTCTTAGCAATTAGAAAATAATTCGCATTGCGAATTATTTTTATATCCTTATTATGAATAAAGAAAAATAACCCATAGGTTATTATAATCTTTTTTATTATTTTGAGTAGTACTCAACAATAAGTGCTTCATTAATTTCTGAATTAAGTTCTTTTCTTTCAGGTAATCTTGTTAATTTAGCTGAAAATGTAGCTTTATCTAATTCAATTCAAGCAGCAGGAGTTTTTGCTTCCATAGCTTCAACAATTTGAGTGTTTTTTCTTGATTTTTCTTTTAGAGTAATAACATCTCCAAGTTTAATTTGCATTGAAGCAATATCAGCTTTTTTACCATTTAATGTGAAGTGACCGTGGTTAACAAGTTGTCTTGCTTGACGTCTTGTAGCAGCCATTCCCATTCTATAAACAACATTATCTAATCTTGTTTCTAGCATTTGTAGGAAGTTAACCCCAGCTACACCACGTAGTTTAGATGCCTTTTCAAATGTTTTTCTAAATTGTTTTTCATTAATTCCGTACATGAATCTAACTTTTTGTTTTTCATGTAAATGTAAACCATAATCTGACATTTTAATTCTTCTAGCTCCATGTTGTCCTGGAGGAGTTTGTCTTTGTTTTCCTTTTGCGAATTCTTTTCCTGTTTCTAGGATTGAGAAACCATATCTTCTTGATTTCTTAAATGTTGGGCCTGTATATCTTGCCATAAGTATCTCCTTTAGTTTTCTTTATATATGCATAACTAAGGCTTAATTTCTTTAATGATGTGTTGACACAAATAGGTTCGGCATTCAGCAAGCTTACTACTAATCCTGTGTTGACAACGCTAATCAAAAAATAATTAAGTGCTGTATATGCTCCTTTATTTTACACTATTTTTATATAATGTAACTATGGAAATGTGAAAAGTAATTTTATTATCAGTTGGAATCCCAGTAATTATAATCATAGGAATAGCATTAATAGTGCTTATTACAAGGATTATGTTCCAAAAAAAACACGAAGATTTGGTTAAGTCCACATCCACTTTTGTTGAGCGCGAAAGATTAAAAAAAGTAGAAATAATGTATCAAAGAATTTCTATTATTGCAAAAACAAATATAAAATATGAAAAATTATTTGAAGAGCTTTCAAAAGATTTTGATCAAATAGACGAAACTTTTAAATTACTTGATAAAGAAGTTTCAGAATTACAAATCGCTTATAAAAAGATGAATTCTAAAACATTAAATATTGAGTTAGAAAAAATAGAGTTAATAAATTCAAAATTAACTTCAAAAATTTCAAAAATTTCAAGAGCTGCAAATAAAGTACTCAAACAAGAAGAGTTTTTAAGAAATGAAATGTCATTATTTAGAGAAAAAGGAAGGATTATTTCAAATAGCTATGCTAAAAAAAGAATTAGGTTAGATAAAGTTTCTTTGAAAATTGATGCATTAAATAATCAAATAACTCAAAGAACAACAAGGTTTGATCGTTTAATTGAAAAAGGAAAAACAAGGGAAGCCTCGGATTTAATTGAAAAAATCAGAGAGGACATTATTGATTTTGGAGTAATAATTAATGAAGGTCCAAAGATACAAGCTACTTTATACGATGCAATTCCAACCTACATTAAAAAATTAATTGGTATTTATCAGCATGCTGAAACTTCATTAAAAGTTGATTTATCTCACATTGATTTCACAAATTCAGTTAAACATTTATCTGCTAATTTTAATAAAGCTAAAGAATTATTTCTTGATTTAGAATTAGAAAGTGTAAAAAAAGAAATTATTTATTTAATTAAAAATATAAAAGCAATTGAAAGAATTATTAATTCTGAAATTAAAGCACGTAATATATTTGTTAAAGAGTTTATGACTTCTCAAAATATAGTCGCTTCCACTCTTAAGCAATATGTTCAAATTCGCAAAGAAGTTAAAAAACAATCACAAAAAGGAATTATTTTAAATCCTGAAATTACAGAAATAATGACAAACTTAAAGTTTGAAATAGCTGATTTAGATGAAACTGTAATGTCTTTCTCTAATTTAATTTATGATAAAAACATTCCATTTACTTCAAAACTATCGCGTATGAAAATTTTATTAAATAAAAATATTTCTGCAGTAAATATGATGAATGAACTTTATGAATTATTATGAAGGGATGATTTAACCAAAAGAACTATTCAAAATAAATATATGCAAGCAGAACATGCGATGATTTCATTGAGGGCTAAAGTTATAGATTCAAATATATTATTATCTAGTCAAGAGGAACAACAATTGATAGATATTGAAGAAACAAAAGAGTTATTAAAACAAACATTGGTTATTGCGCCTTTTAATGCTAAAAAAGCCGAACAACATTCTAAAAATCTTATGGAAAACGTAGCTTCTTATTATAAAGTTGTAGGTGGAAAAATTGAAATGTCTAAAATGATTAGGAATTTAATTAAAGAATTTGCGCCAAATAGAGCGATGGATGCTAAACTTAATATAGCATTTGTACAAGGGGAAAAACAATTCTTAGCAGGTAAATATGCATCATCATTAAGAATAATAATTGATGCTGTTGAAGATTTATTGGCATCATCAACTAAAAGGAGAAAAAATGTACGGAACAATATTAATTAGATTTGGTGAATTATCAACCAAGGGAAAGAATAAAATGTCTTTTGTTAGACAATTAGAAAAAAATATAAATAAATTAATGGATGTAGAACCTGAAGTTCTTTTTGACAGAATGTTTTTAGATTATTCTGAAAAAAATATGGAAGGATTAAAAAGAATTTTTGGTATTTCTTCATATTCACCAGTTGTAACAGTTGACACTAAAATCAACACAATTAAAGATGCAACATTAAAATTAGCTCAAAAATTTCCTGAAGCTAAAACATTTAAAATAGCAGCGAGAAGACATTGAAAAAAATTCGAAAAAACATCACAAGAACTAAATGGATTACTTGGTGGTCATATATTAGAAAATACTAATTTAATAGTTGATGTTAAAAAACCAGATCTTAAAATTGAAGTTGAAGTAAGGAATGGTAAGTCATATGTATTTTGTGAAAGAACTCAAGGACTTGGTGGTTATCCAGTTGGGATTAACGGCAAAGTGTTACATTTAATTTCGGGTGGAATTGATTCACCAGTTGCGGCTTTTGAATTAATGAAACGTGGCTTGCATGTTGATTACCTATCATTTATAACTCCTCCTTTTACGGATAACAAAACAAAAGAAAAAATCACTGAAATTGTTAATTTACTTAATAAATATCAAGGTAAATCATATGTTTACAGATTAACTTATACAGATTTAATGCATACAATTGGTTTAACTTCTAAACAATCATATAAAATAACGCTTATGAGAAGATCATTTTATAGAATAGCTTCAAAAATAGCTGAATCAAAAGGTTTTCTTGCAATTGCAAATGGTGAAAATATTGGACAAGTTGCTTCTCAAACGCTTGAATCAATTCATACTATCCAAGAACAAGCAACGGTCCCTATTTTAAGACCGATATTAACAGCTGACAAAATAGAAACAATTAACAAAGGTATTCAAATTGGTACATATGAAATTTCAATTGTTCAAGCATCTGAAACGTGTGAATTATTTGCACCAAAAGCACCAGTTACAAAACCTACACCTAAAGAAGCATTTAGATTAGAAAAAGAATTTGGTAATTTACTTGAATTAGAAGATGAATGTATAGCAAATATGGAAATTGAAAAAATAGAGTTATAACTCTATTCTTTTTATATCTGTTATATTTGTTAAAATATAAGTATGTCTAGATATGTAAACTTACACACAAATACTGAATACTCTTTATTGCAATCAACAATCAAGATAGATTCATTAATAGAATATGCTAAAGCAAATAAAATGGATACTCTTGCAATAACAGATCATAATGTTATGTATGGTGTTGCTGAATTTGTTGATAAATGTAAAAAAAATGGAATTAAACCAATTATCGGTTTAGATCTTGATGTTGAAGATTTTAGGATGGTTCTTCTTGCTAAAAATTATGCAGGATACTTAGATTTGGTAAGGCTTTCATCAAGAAAAGTTCGTGAGGAAGAAATTAAAATCAAAGATATCCCTGTGAAAGATCTATTTTTAATTGATCATCCAACTTTAGGTTATTATGCAACTAAAGGTGAAATACTACAAATTCACAATTATTATGTTGGTATTGAAAAAGGTGAACATCCAAATGGCGTGGCTATTTTTGAAGCTCGAATTTTAAAGGAAGAAGATAATAAAGCTTTAACGATTTTGAATTATATTAAAAATTCAGAACAAAAAGAATTTAATATGAAACCTTACAATTATAATCCAGTAGGAGTTAGTTCTCTTATGATTAAACAAGCTATTGCAATTGCGAAAGAATGTAATGTTGTATTTCCAGAAGTTAAAAATATACTCCCTAGTTTTCCTACTCATGATGGGTTAACATCATCTGCATATTTAAAATTAATAATTCAAGATAATGTTGGAAAGAGATTAAAAGAAAAGGCTTTAAATACCGAATATGTAAAAAGAATTAGATATGAAGTTGGTATTATAGAAAAATTAGGTTACTCAGATTATTTTTTGATTATTTGAGATTTAATTAAGTGGGCAAAAGAACAGGATATTGCTGTTGGACCTGGTAGAGGTTCTTCTGCTGGCTCACTTGTTTCATATATTTTAGGAATTACAGATATAGAACCAATTCAATTTGAATTAATTTTTGAAAGATTCCTGAACCCCGAACGTGTTACTATGCCTGATATTGATATTGATATTCAAGATAGTAGACGTGATGAAGTTGTTAAATATATGTTTGATAAGTATGGAGCGAATAAAACTGCATTAATTATTACATTCTCAAAATTAGGTGCCAAAATGGCGTTAAGAGATTCAGCTAGAGCTATGGGAATATCTACAAGAGAAGTTGATATTCTTTCAAAAATGATTAGGCTTGGAGAAACATTGGAATCAACATATAAAAAAGTTTCTTCTTTTAGAGCTCATATTGATAGAGATCCAAAAATGCAAGAATTATTTTTAGCTGCAAAAAGTATAGAAGGTCTTCCAAGAAATCATGGAACCCATGCTGCTGGGGTTGTTCTTTCAAAGAATGATATTTCTAATTCAGTTCCAACAATTAATGGGATAAATGATTACAACCAAACTCAATATTCGATGGATTACATGGAAGCAAATGGTTTATTAAAAATTGATATCCTTGGTTTAAGGAATTTAACAATAATACAAGATATTCAAAAAGAGGTTTATAATAACTTTCAAAGAAAATTAGTTCTTGAAAAAATTAAATTAAATGATAAAATGACAAACAAACTACTTTCAGATATAGATACAAATGGTGTATTCCAATTAGAGTCTTACGGAATGAAAAATACATTAGCATCAGTAGGTGTTGCTGGTATTGATGATATAACCGCTATATTATCACTTTATAGACCAGGCCCTATGGAATTTATAAAAACATACGCTGATAGAAAAAAAGGAATAGAAATGGTTCCAAGTGTTTCTGTAGAATTTGATAAAATTACAAAAAGAACATATGGAATTATTGTATATCAAGAACAAATTATGCAAATTGCTCAAGAATTTGCTGGAATGCCCTTTGGTCAAGCTGATATTCTTCGGAGAGCAATAAGTAAAAAGAAAGTAGCTTTAATTGATGGTCTTAAAAAGGAATTTACAAATGGGGCATTAGCAAAGGGTCAAACACAAGAATCAATTGATAATGTTTATCACTCAATAGAATCTTTTGCCTCATATGGATTTAATAAATCTCATGCAGTAGCTTATGCAATAATTTCATATAGAATGGCATTCCTAAAAGCAAGATTTCCATTGGAATTTTATACATCTTTATTAAATGCCTCTTTAGATTCTCAAAAAGCCGTATTGACTTATGTCAATGAAGCTAAAAGAAAAAAAATTATTGTAAATGCACCAGAAATAAATCATTCTAAAACAAAGGTTTTTAATAAAGATAAGCAAATTTATATGCCTCTTAAACTTATTAAGGGATTTGGTAATGTGGCATCTAAAAAATTATTAGATGAAAGAGATGCGAATGGTGAATTTAAGGATTTCTTTGATTTTGTTGCACGTGTAAAATTGTCGGGTCTTGGAGAAGCTGCAATAACATCTTTGATACAATCAAATGCTTTAAGAAATTTTGCGCACATGCAAATACTTTTGGATACTTTACCTTCAGCGATGAGATATGCTGATATGATTACATTTAAAAAAGATGGTGATAAAGTTCTTGATTTTGGGTTGATTGCAAAACCGAAAATGATTCAAAGTGAAAGAAATATTAAAAATGAAATTATTTCTGAAAATAAATTTCTTGGATTTAACTATAATGTATTTTTTACAGATCCATATGCTACAGAGGAAAGAATTAAGGATCTTGAGACAAAAGACGTTGTTGAAATTGCTATTTATGTGGATAAAATTTATAAAAAAAGAAGCAAAGATGGAAAAGAATTTGCAGTCGTACTTGCTCATGATTCCTCAAATAAAATTGAATTTACTATATTTAATAGGATATGAGAATTTATTCATAATTCAACAGATAAAAAAGTGTACATAGCAAAAATAAAAGTAAATATGTTTAATGATAAGAAAAATTACACCCTTGCCCAGCCATGAAAGGAAACTGATGAATAAAATTTTATTAATAGATGGAAACTCACTTACGTATAGGGGATATTTTGCAACTGCATTTTCAAGAGCAGGTATTTTAACAACATCAGATGGGATTCCAACTAACGCAGTTCTTTCTATGAATAATATGCTTTCAAATATAATTTACACAGAGAGCCCAACTCATATTTTAATAGCATTCGATGCTAAGAAAAAAACAAGAAGACATGAAATATTCCCTGGTTATAAAGGGGGACGTTCAAAAACTCCGCAAGAATTAATCCAACAATTCCCAATAGTTAAAGAAATGATTGAAAAAATGGGAATAAAATGATATGAAGTTGAGGGTTGAGAAGCGGATGATATTATAGCTACTATTGCAAAGCAATCAAGTAAAGCTGGACATAGGGTTCAAATACTTTCATCCGATAAGGATTTACTTCAATTAGTAGATGATAATATTGAAGTATTATTTAATAATAAAGGTGTTAGAGATCTTAGTGTTATTAATAATCATAATTTCTTTGAGTCACAAGGGCATTTTCCTAATCAAGTTCCAGATATAAAAGGTTTGGTTGGTGATGTGTCTGATAATTTACCAGGAGTTAAAGGTATAGGTATTAAAGGTGCTAATAAATTATTAGAAAAATATGGCACAATAGAAAATATTTATAGGAATATAGAAGAAATTACAGGAGTTACTCAAACAAAACTTATTAATGATAAAGAAATGGCTATTATGTGTAGGGATATTGCAACATTGAAATTTGATGTTAAAATTCCTTATACATTTGATGAATTAGCTTATAAGTTTAAAGTAACACAAGAATTAATTGATTTTTATAAAAGATATGAATTGAAATCATTAGTTAATAAATTTTCTAAATACAAATTGAATACTTTAGATGAAGAAAATATAGCGGAATTACCAATGGAAGAATTAATTCCATTAGATATCCCTGAAATTGAGGATCCTTTAATGGAAGAAATCCCGCCGTTAGACATTCCCACAATAAATGTCAATTCTTCGCAAGTGGAATTGCCCATCGAAAAAATTGAGGATGATATTTTTGAAGATGAAAATTCAAATGAAACAGAAGAGAATGAAATTAAATATAAAAATATAATATTTTAAAAGGCGCTGCCTTTTTTTATATAATTTTTTTATGATAGCAATAATAGGAAATCCAAATGTTGGGAAAACAACTTTTCTAAGAAAATTAAATGAATACGGATATTCTACTTATGAAACTGATGCATGGGTATTAAAGCAATATAATGATGAACATTCAAGCATATTTAAAAGTATGGTTAATGAATTTGGAAAAGATATTGTTATTAACAAAAAAATTAATAAAAATGCATTAAAGAAACTAATAAAAGAGAATTTTGATATTTTAAAGAAAATTGAAATGATAGTACACCCCTTTATAAAGAAGCATTTAGAAGAAAATAAATATGATTTTGTAGAGATTCCAATATTAAAATGATCTCCTGTTAACTTTACCAATTTATTTGATATAGTCTTTAATTTGAAAGACTTACCCCCAAAAAATAAAATTAGTAATGTGGATAACTTTTCTGATACGCTAATAGACACTAATAAAAGGGGTTTCAGGACATTTGATACTGTGGATATCTATGCTAAAAACATACAAAATATAGCTAAATTTTTAAAAAAATATGGCATTGCTCCTCGATAAAACTATAATAGTATTACCACTTAATCAATGGCTTAAAATCGGAGGAAAAAATGAATCAATATATAGTAGAAACTAATGAGCATATATCACAGGATGATTTGAGGAATATAAGAACACTATATTTACCAATTATTGGAAATAAAGCTGTATCTTTATATCACGCCTTAGTTGATGAAGCGATTGAAACTTTTAAAATAGATTTTAGACATATTTCGTCATTGATGAATTCACTTAAATTTAACCAAGAAGATTTATTATCAGCGAGAAAAACTTTAGAAGCGGTAGGTTTAATAAGAACATATACACAACAAGAAAGATCTACATTTTTATTTGCTATTTCGAAACCATTAGATATCAAAAAAATGCAAAACAATAAATTGCTTCTTAATAAATTAAAAAATGCTATTGGCGAAGTAGAATTAGAAAGAATCATTTTTGAAAATAAAACACAAACAATAGATAAATCAGGTTATATTGAAATTTCAGCTAAATATCATGAAATATTTGATATTGAACTTACTACTAAGATTCAAAAAACAACAGAAATTACAATTCCTTCATTTGAAAATAAAGAAGAAGCTATTAAAGGGCTTTCTGCAGAATTATTTACAAAATTCCTTACAAATGATATTGCAGGACCTACATTATCAAGAACATTTGATACATTAAGAAGTTTGGGATTTTCAAATCAATCATTAAATATAATTCAAAATTATTCATTTGATGTAAATAATAAAATTGTGGCAAAATACGTTGAAACAATTGCTTATGATTTTTATAAATCAGACATTACATCCTCAAATGATATTGAAAAAGAGTTGAAGAAAGCTTCGACTTCAAAAAAACATGAGGTTAATATACAATCAACTTCAGAAATCATCTCGGAAGGAGGGGATATGAGTTTGGATGAAATATTCTCAGACTTATTCTCGTAATCCATTATGACAAAACAAGAAATTATAGATAAAGCTTTAGCCATTCCTCGTGTTGCAGCTAGAGTTTTGGAACTGAAAATAAACTTAGAACAATTAGAAAGTGGAATGATTATACTTTTAGAAATACTTACTGAACAAGAGCAGGAGATAGAACCAAAATATATAACATCTTTTAATCTTGCGCCTGATGGATCATTGGTAATGTCTAAAATTCTTTCTGAAAGGGGTAAAAAATTATCCATAAATGATAATATAATTACCCAAACAATGTCTCCTATTAATGAAAATATTAGTTTTGAAGATATGGATCAAACAAGAGAACGAATAGAATTTGGTTTATTTTTTAAAAAATTTAAGCAGGAAGTTGCACAAGAAACAAATCCTAAAGGTTTTTTCTTATATGGGAAAATGGGTATTGGTAAATCTTTTATCGCTCAAGCTATGGCTAATACTTTGGCAAAATCGGGACACAAAGTGGCATTTTTGAATGTTGCTGAACTTGTTTCTATAATTAAATCGAAATTTAAAACAGGATACGAAGAATTTTTAGAGGATTTAAGAACTGTTGATTACTTATTTTTAGATGATATAGGTGCTGAAACAATAACTGCATGATTTAGAGATGATATTCTTCTTGGAATTTTATCAACAAGAATGAATAATAAAAAAACTACATTTTTTACGTCTAATTATTCTATGGAAGAATTAGAAAAAATAGAATCAAGAACACAGGGTGCAAAATACCCTGATAAAGCTAAATCGGCTAGATTAATGGAAAGAATAAAAGCGCTTTCAATATCAGTTTCAATTGGTGGTCCTAATCGTAGATACTAATAGTATCTTTTTTAATCAAAATACTTGCTTTTTCTTTAAAAAATTGTATAATTTTAATGCAGTTCAAGACTGCAGTATACTGCCTTACAAGCACAATAAACATTATAAAATTATAGAAAACTAAAAAAGGAAATTAATATGAAAAAAATCGCAATTAACGGTTTTGGTAGAATCGGACGTCTAGTATTTAGACAAATGATTGAAAACAAAAACTATGAAATCGTTGCTATCAACGACTTAACATCACCTGCTATCTTAGCTCACTTGCTAAAATACGATACAGCACACGGAAACTTCAACGGAACAGTTGAATCAACAGAAGACTCACTAATTGTAAATGGCCAAACAATTAGAATCTATGCTGAAAGAAACCCAAAAGATCTTCCATGAGCAGAACTTAATATCGATGGTGTTGTTGAATCAACAGGATTCTTCGTTTCAAAAGAAGCATCAATGGCGCATATCGAAGCTGGAGCTAAAAAAGTTGTTATTTCTGCACCTGCAAAAGGTGACTTAAAAACAGTTGTTTACTCAGTAAATGAAGAAGTACTATCAGCAGATGATCAAATCATTTCAGCTGCTTCATGTACAACAAACGCTTTAGCACCAGTTGCTAACGTTCTAAATAAAGAATTCGGTCTTGTAAAAGGATTCATGACTACAGTTCACGCTTACACAGGTGACCAAGGTACTCAAGATAAACCACATAGTGATTTACGTAGAGCTAGAGCAGGAGCAATGAATATCGTTCCTACAACTACTGGTGCTGCTGTTGCTGTTGGTAAAGTTCTTCCAGAACTAAATGGTAAATTAGATGGTATTGCTGTACGTGTGCCAACAATTACAGGATCACTTGTTGACCTTGTTGTTGAATTAGAAAAAGATGTAACTGTTGCAGATATTAACAAAGCAATGGAAGCTGCTGCTTCAGATTCAATGGCTTACGTAGTTGACCCAATCGTTTCTTCAGATATCATTGGAGCTACACACGGAACTCTATTTGATTCATTAATGACTAAAGAAATGTCAGTTGATGGTAAAAAACTATTCAAGATTATTACATGATATGATAATGAAAACTCATACGTTTCACAATACGTAAGAACATTCGATCACTTCATCAATTTATAATAGTTGATAAAGGAAAAATAGGCAATTGCCTATTTTTTGTTTCGTTCCTTTTATATTTTAAATATAAGTTATAATATATTTATGTGAAAATTTATAGTATCGGCATCAAAAAAAACAAATTGATTAAATACACATGCAAAAGAGGTGTGTTTTGTAGGTAGGTCAAATGTAGGTAAGTCTTCTCTTATTAATGCATTAGCTAATCAAAAAATAGCTAGAACATCTAACACGCCTGGGCGTACACAATTAATTAATTATTTTGAAAATGAAGATGGGAAAATGATCGTTGATTTACCTGGTTATGGTTTTGCAAAAATGCCAAAAAAAGAATTGAAAAAAATGTCTGAAATGGTTGAAGAATATTTTGGTGAGAGACGTCAGTTAATTATGACTTTTTGTCTAATTGATTCTAAGATAGGTATAACATCTGATGATTATGATATGTTTGAATATTTAGAAGCAGTAGGGCGTCCTTATTTTATTGTGGGTACAAAAGCTGACAAAGCTAAGCAAACAGAAATATCAAGTACTTTAAAACAAATTCATGAATTGGGAGTTGATTATTTAATTACTTCAGCTTCAAAAGGTAAAAATATTAACAAGCTTAAAGCTGTTATTAAAAAAATATTTTAATATATTAAAAAACAAGGTATTTGTTTTTTATTTTGGCCAAATTATTATCTAATGAGATAAGTTTTTTACTTAGATAATTTTTAAATATATCAAATTTCTTATTTTTTTAAAAAAAGTGCATTTTTAGTTTTTAAATTATTATTATTTCAACTTTTTAATCAAAATATTTTAAATTACAATTTTCTAAAATTTATTCCTATATAATATTATTGCTTAGCATTAAAATACAAATGAAGGAGAATAATTATGAAAAATGAACCCGCATTATGAGTGCAAGAAAATGCAGAAAATATCGAATTGATTGATGTTAGAACACCTGCTGAGTTTGCAATGTCTCATGTTAAAGGGGCTATTAACATTCAAAAAGATGAACTGATTGCCAACCACGCCAAATATTTAAAAAAAGATAAAGAATATTATATTATGTGTGGTTCAGGTGGTAGATCACAATTTACTATTACAAGTCTTTTTTTACAAGGATATAATTTGACAAATGTAGCAGAGGGAATTAGTGGAATGGATCCATCAAAATTAATAATGGAATTTAAACCTAAAACTAAACAAGATGGTAGATTAATTTTAAATCATTTAAAAAATACAAAAATGAACTTTATAATTATTTTTGCTGAAAATTGTGGAACGTGCGATATGTTAAAGCCAATTTTAGAATCATTAGATAAAAGATATAAAGATGTATCAACCACAGCTTTAAAAATCACTGATTATCAAGAAATAGCTAAACAAGAGAATGTTATTGGAACACCAACAACATATGCTTTTATAGGAGATAAGGAAGTATTTCATTTCAAAGGTTACCTTCCAGAAATAGAAATCTTAAAAAAGATACAAGAACACAATAAATAAACAAATGCGAGTTTTCGCTTTTTTTATTCAATGCAGTAGTTAAAATCATGTATTTTCTTGTTATAATACTTTACGAGTAAGTAATTACTCCTTGGCAATAATGCCCAGAGACCAAAAGGAGGCCCAATATGGCTAAATATGAAATTATGCTAGTTCTGGACCCTAAAGCTGACTCAGCAATCATTGAAACTCAAGCAAAAGAAGTTTTCGGTGGAGCGGCTGAAGTGAAAAAACTAGAAAATACAGATCTTGCTTATGAAATCAACAAATCAATGACAGGACAATTTTTCCTGTTAACTGTTGAATCAGAAGGTTCAAACATTCAAGAATGAAACCGTAGATCAAATATTGTAAAAGAAATCTGAAGAAACTTAGTAATCAACTTATCTACAGAAGCTGGTTATGATAAACCATTTGTAGAAAACAAATTCTCTAAATACCCAAGACTTAGAAAAAAACAAGCTGAAAGAAAAGCTGCAATGGAAGCTCGTAGAGCTGAAAGAGCTGCTTATCAAGCTAGACAAAACACTTCTAAAACAGAGGACAAGTAATGAATAAGGTTTTATTAGTAGGGAATTTAGTTAGAGATCCAGAAACATATCAAACAGCATCAGGAATTAAATATACAAGATTCACTGTTGCTATTAGTAGACAATTTGGAGAAGACCAAGCTGATTTTGTTCCTATTGTTGCTTGAAGACAAACAGCGGAATTTATCGAAAAATACCTAACAAAAGGTTCTAAAGTATCGGTTGAAGGAAGATTTTCTTCATCTACATACAAAAACGCTGACGATGAAACAGTGACTCGTTATGAAGTTACTGCTGATAGAGTTCAATCTCTTGAATCAAGAGCGCAAAGAGAACAAAGAGCGGGACATGTTACAACAGAAGTTACACCTTCAATACAGCCCACTCCTCAACCAACTAATACAACACACGATTCATCAGTTCAAAAAGACGAGATAGCTCAAACAAAGGATGTTCCTTTAGACGTTCCTTGAGAGCTTGACTTATAGGAGGCCAAAATGGCAACATTTAATAGAAAACCTAAGAAAGTGGTAAGAAGAAAGAAACCATGTTTCTTCCACTTAGAGAAAATTAATTACATTGATTACAAAGATACAGAATTATTAGGAAGATTTATCAACAACCAAGGTAAAATTCTTTCTGCAGGTGTAACAGGTACTTGTGCTAAACACCAAAGATCTCTTTCTACAGCAATTAAAAGAGCTAGATTAGTAGCTTTATTACCATTTGTTAAAGAAAGAATTAGACGTTAATTAATTAAATTTAAATAAAGAGATAGTATATAATACTATCTTTTTTATATCTTTGTTATATAATTATTCTATGAATAGAAAACACAAAATATTTTTGCTAAGTTTATTAACTTTAGCAGCTGTAACATTAATAGTCGGAATGACATTGATTGGAACACAATTAACGGGTGGGAATAGATCATTATTATTAATACTATTTACAACTATATCTATAGTTTCATTAGTTTTAGTTCTTGGTTCTATAATTGGAATAAGAAGACAAAGAGTTGAAATTAAAAAATCATTTGACTACTATATAGAGGAATTAATTTCTTCATCTGGTATTGGTACAATTATTTTTAATAGTGAAGGTATTATTATTTGATCTTCAAAATTTATATCAGAAAGATTTAATAATAGATTGATTGGTAAAAATGTAGGGGATATTTCAAAAGAATTTCAAGATCACTATCACAACAATAAAACAGACTTTACATTTAAGCATAATAATATTTTTTATGAAGCAAGTATTATAACTAAATCAAACTCTATAATTTTAAGAGATGTAACTGAGAAAGCTTCTATTTTAGAACAATATAAAAATGAGAAATCTGTAGTTGCTGAATTGGATATTGATAACTTTCAAGAATATCAATCATTATTACCTGAAGAAGAAATATTCGCAATTCAATCAACAATTATGAAAATGTTGGATTCTCTTGTTGAACAACATAATATTATTTATCGTCAGTATGTAAATGGTAAATTTATGATTTTTACAGATAGTGAAACATTAGATAAATTAATAAAAGATGAATTTTCAGTATTTACAAAAATTAATACAGCATTATCTATTAATGGTGTTAAATTAACTGTTTCAGTTGGTATTGGTGTTGGCTCAACATTACCAAATGAATTAATGAGTCTTGCAAAAGAAGCAATTACTCAATCACAAAACCGTGGTGGTGATCAAGTTACCGTTGCATATCAAAATCAAGATTATAAATACTTTGGTGCGGAAACAGAAGCTGTTTCTTCATCGTCAAGGGTTAAAATTTCTCAAATTTCAAAAATTATTGTTGAAAGATTAAGCGATCCTAAAATTAAAAATGTTATTGTTTATGGTCATAAATTTGCCGATCTTGATGCACTTGGTGCATCAAGAGGTATTGTAGAGATGGCAAGAGCATTTAATAAAAAATCATATATTGTTAATGCAACATTTGATAACACAACTAAAAAGGCTATTAAACAACTTGTTAAAAGTCCAAAAGAGTTATTTATTAAACCAACTCAAACTGAGAAATTTTCTAAAGCATCTACATTAGTATTTATATGTGATACTGCAGAACCTTCTCGTACTGAGGATTCAAATGCATTAAAAGGTTTTGAAGAAAGTAATATATTTATTCTTGATCATCATAGGGTTACTAAATTACCTGAGGGAATTCATAAATCACATACTTATGTAGATACAGCAGTTTCTTCAGCGTCCGAAATTGTTGCAGAGATCATCCAATTTTCAAAAAGGAATATTAAAATTTCACATGAGACTGCTCAATTATTATTAGCTGGTATTTATCTAGATACAAAACAATTCCAAAAACAAGTTTCTTCTAGAACATTCGCTGCGGCTTCATGATTAGAATCATTTGGAGCTACAGCAAATGTTGCATCAAACTTATTAAAATTATCAGAAAGCCAAACAACAACAATTAGAAAAATACTAACTGAATTAACAGAGGTCAAACCGGGATATTATTTAGCTACATATGATGGTGAGGCTGATTCGGATGTTATTTCTGTAGCAGCGGATGAAATTCTTAGAACAGAAGGAAGACGTGCAGCATTTGTTATTGCTAAAATTCCTGGTTCTAAATTATATAAATTATCAGCTAGATCAATAGATGTTAATGTCCAACTTATAGCAGAGAGAGTTGGAGGTGGGGGGCACTTCGCTGCATCAGCAGCAGTTTCAGAAGAGTCATTATCAATCTTTGCAGATAACCTAATACAGGCGATTGTGAGTGTGAAAAATGAAAGTAATAATAATTAAAGAATGTAAAAATGGTAAAGTCAACGATGTTGTAGATGTCGCTGATGGATATGCGAAAAATTTCTTGATTAAACAAGGATATGCTTTACCTATAAATAATTCAACAAAAAGACTTCTAGATAAAAAACTAGAAAAAATTAAAGAACAAGAAGCGAATGAATTGGCAAGTGCTAAAGAGATGAAGAGAAAAATAGAAGAAATAACTCTTGAATTTGGACTTAAATCAATTAATAATAAAGTTCATGGTTCAATCACAAATAAGCAAGTGACTAAACAATTGAGAGAAAAGGGTATAAACATTTCTAAATACGCTTTACCACATATACATATTGCTTCAATCGGAATCACAAAGATTACAGCAACTTTACATAAAGAAGTTGAAGCTATAATCCAGATTAAGGTGGTTAATAATGGCTAAAGAACATAGTGCTATAGAAATTGAAAAAGCAGTCTTAGGTCTGCTTCTTTCTAATCAACACTTAATTGGTAATACTCTCGGTTACATTGTAGCTGAAGAATTTTATGATAAAAGACATAGAATTATCTTTGAAACATTAGAAGAATTAGCTGCAGCAGACATAACAATTGAAATTGCTGCTATCATTAATAGACTTAAAGAAAAAGGGCAATTTGTTGAAATTGGTTCTGAGGCATACTTAGGAACATTAATTAGTTTAGCTGCTTTAGAATCAAACCTTACAAAATTTATAAAAGTAATTTCAGAAAAAGCACATTTACGTAAAGTAAAAGCAGTCGTTACTCAATTAGGTAAAGATCTTGATAAAGAAGATGTTGATGCTAACGAATTAATTGAAAAGGTTGAAACAGATATTTTAGCTTCTACAAGAGATGTTGCTATGGGTGAATTTGAAGATGCTGCAACAATTATTAAAAAAACAATTAAAAATATAGAGATGCGTCAATCTTCAACTGAACTTGCAGGTATCCCAACTGATTGAACAGATTTTAATGCTATGACTTCTGGATTTCAAAAAGGTGATCTTGTTATATTAGCTGCTAGGCCTTCGATGGGTAAAACAGCTTTCGCTTTAAATATTGCTGCAACAGCAGCTAAAAATAATAGCGTTGCATTTTTTTCATTAGAGATGCCGAAAGAACATTTAATGGCTCGTATATTATCTTCTGTTTCATATGTTGATGGATATAAATACAAAAAGAACGTTATGACTAAATTGGATTGAGAAAAAACTAACCTTGCAGAAGAAAAAATTTCAAAAATGAAATTATATATTGATGATACCCCAGGTCTTACATTAGCTGAATTAATGTGAAAAGCTAAAAAACATCATAAAAATCATCCTATTGATATGATTATTATTGATTATATGCAATTGATTGCAGGGCCAAAAGGTTCATCAGGTGATAATAGACAAGCGGAAGTTTCTGCAATTTCACGTGGTTTAAAACAATTAGCGCGGGAATTGAATGTTCCGCTAATTGCATTATCTCAATTATCTCGTCGTGTTGAACAGCGTGAAGATAAACGTCCAATGATGTCAGATATTAGAGAATCTGGAGCTATTGAACAAGATGCTGACTTAATCGCATTTTTATATAGAGAAGCTTATTATAAAAAAGCAGAAGAAACTTCAGAAGAAGATTTAAGGCATCAAACAACAAAGGTAATTGTCGCTAAACATAGAAATGGTGCGATCGGTGATATTGATTTAGCATTTGATCCTTCTATAGGACTATTTACTGATAAAGCCAAAGGAGAGAATTAATGAGTACGCCACTTATAATTGGTTTGATAATATTATTAATTGTATTAATACTTTTATCCTCGATGTTTTCAGCAGCAGAAACAGCTTATTCTTCTGTTAACCCTGCAAAAATTTCGTTAGAAGTAAAAAAGAAAACTAAATCAGGTAAATTATTAAAAAAACATTTAAAGACATTTGGTTGGACACTTGCAACTATATTAATAGGTAATAACTTAGTGAATATTGGTGCTTCTGTTTTAATTTCTTATATATTAGGTACTTTACTTGAATCAACAGAGATAGCAACATTAGTTTCAATTTTAGTTATGACACCAATAATTGTTATATTTGGTGAAATTCTTCCTAAAGTATTAGCAAGGAAGCATGCTTTTGGATATTTAAAGAAAATTGTATTTTTAATGGAAATTTTAAATTACTTATTCTTCCCCTTTACCTATCCAATAAGTAAAATTAATATTGGCAACGGGATAACAAATACTGAAAATGAACTTAAACAAGTTTTAGATACAGGTAGAAAAGAAGGCGTTATTGAAAAAAGAGAGGCTACACTTGCTTCGAATGCACTTGATCTTGATTCTACTCGTGCTGGTTCAGTATCAACCAAAAGGAAACAAGTGGTAACTATTACAGAAAAAACTTCACTTGATGAAGTAAAAGATATCTTTGATTACACAGGATATTCAAGATTACCATTTATTAAAAATAAAAAATGAATTGGTACAGTTCATTTGAAAGATATTATTTTTATGACAGAAGGTAAACCTGAGGAAATGGTTGCTGAAGTTCCTTTCGTTTCAAAAAATATGATTTTAACAAATGTATTAGAAATTATGCGTTTGAAAAAAACACACATTGCATTTGTTACTGAAACAAGTAAATCTTCAAAGGTGGTTGGGATTATAACTTTAGAAGATATTATCGAAGAACTATTTGGAGAAATTTATGATGAGCATGATGTTACTGATTCCGTAAGGCAACTTGGCCTTCATAAATGAACAGCTGATGGTACTGATAAAATGTCTAAAATTTCTGAAATAACTGGATATTATTTTGATGATATCGAAGAGGAAATTAACTTACAACAATGATTAAAAAAACGGATAAATAGAAATATTAAAGAAGGTCTTATTTATATCCATAAAAAGAAAATTAGAATTAAAGTTATCTCAAATAAAAGAGGTTTTCCAACTCAATATGAAATTAGTGAAAAATAAAAAGGCTTATTTAAGTCTTTTTTTGTTATAAATAAACTATGAATAAAATTTTATTAAAGAAATGAACTGGAATAATTTTCATTTTAATTATTTCATCATTTTTATTTTCTTTTGGATTAAAAATGTTTGTTTCGTCAGCAAAAACATTCTCATCTGGATTAGGAGCTTTCCCACAATTCCTTACATATATAACCGATTTAGATCAAAAATATTTTTCAATTCTTTATTTTGCACTTAATATTCCTTTTTTAATTGTATTCTTCTTTTTAGTTAGAAAAAAATTCATTATATTAACCTTTATATGATTATTATTTCAATTAGCATGGGGTCAACTTATGGAGATTATTCCGGGTATTAGTGATGCAGATCCATTTCATATAGGTAAATGAACTAGCGCAAAAGAAGGAAAAGAAACAACTATAGGGCTTGTTAAAGAGAAATGAGCTATTATTGTTCAACCATCTGTTGGGGCTGTTATAACAGGTACTGGTACAGCATTAGCATGAAAAACTGGTGGTTCATCCGGCGGTGCTGACGTTATTACTTATTATATTTCAACAAGAAAACAAAAATCTCCTGGAATAGTTGCTACTCTTGTATCTTTATCAATAGCTTTAACGATGATTGTAATACAAACTATAATGAAGAATGTTCCGATTGGTGATAATCCTGCACAAATGCTTTTTGGACCAATAACTTGAGGAACTTTAGGTTACATATTTATTTCTTCTACAATTCTTTCTAAAATATATCCAAGATATAAAAAGGTGGAAGTTGTTATTTCATCAACGAAAGTAGATCAAATTGTTACCTATTTTAAACATACTGGTTATATTCATGGATACAATGTTTCAATGATGAAGTCAGGATTTACTGGCAAAGATATTAAAACAATAAGAACGGTAATGCTTTTTCTTGAGCTTAAACCAATTATTAAAAAATTAAAAGAAATTGATCCTAATGTTTGAATATCAACGACAGTTGTTGCTGGAATAATAGGTAACTTTAATCATAAATCAGTTGAATAAAAATCGCAAATGCGATTTTTATTTTAACCCAAGTTTTCTTTCAAGTTTTCTTATATGTTTATGAGCAATGTAACTTGCTTTTTCAGCACCAATTTTTGCAATTTCATCAACATGTATTCTAGCTTCGTTGAATTTTGATTGAATATCAATTAAGAATTCCTTAACAACATCAGCGACTGCTTGTTTAAATTCACCATAATTAGAATCTTTGAAGTGTTTTTCTGCTTCGTTAATTGAAATATCTTTTAACCCAGCATAAATTGTTAATAAGTTTGTTACCCCAGGTTTTTCTGGTGAAGCATAAACTTTATTTTCCGAATCAGTAACAGCTTTTTTAATTTTATTAGCAGCAACCATTGGATCATCTAGTAAAAGGATGTGTGATTTAGGTTGAGGGGAAGATTTAGACATTTTTGAACTCGGATCAGTTAATGACATAATTTTTGCACCTTCTTTTGCAAAATATGGTTCAGGTATTTTAAACATTTCACCGTATCTGTTATTTATTCTAGACGCAATATTTCTTGTTAATTCTAAATGTTGTCTTTGATCCACTCCAACAGGAACAATATCTGGATTATATAATAATATATCACCAGCCATAAGTGTTGGATATATCAATAAACCCGTAGGAATCATTTCTGTACCATTAGAATTTTTAACTTTTGAAGATTTATCTTTGAATTGTGTCATTCGATTTAATTCTCCAATTGTTGTTTGAGTGGTCATTAGTCATGACATATGTCCATGTTCAAGTACATCTGATTGATTAAAAAGAATTGTTTTTTTTGGATCTAATCCACAAGCGACATATAATGCCATAATATCTTTTTTATTTTTTCTTAGTTCTTTTGGATCTATTGGTGTTGTTAATGCATGTAAATCAGCAACAAAAATAAACATTTCGAATTTATCTTGTAATTTAACGAAATTTTTAATTGCTCCAAGATAATTTCCAATAGTTAATGTCCCTGTAGCCGTAATACCACTCACTATTCTTTTTTTCATTCTATTCTCCTTTTTTAAATATAGTATAATTTTAACACATGTTATAATAAACAAAATACATAAGGAGTGAAAATGACTACATCAGATAAAATAAAAATTATTTTATTAACAATAATTACATTAGGATTAATTTGAATTTGAATTAATAAGAAGCAAACTTCAAATAAAGAATTAACTGTTGACACAAAAATTAAAGTTAATATAGACTCCATTATTGAATATATTGGTGCTGAAAATATTATGGAAATAATAAACACACATCAAAGAATTAAAATAATTTTCAAAGATAGAAAAGATGTTAATAAAGAGGAATTAGAAAAATTAAAGGGTGTATCAGGAACTATGTTTACAACCACTTCTGTTTCTTTGGTTGTTGGTAAATCAGCTGCTGAAGTTGCAAAAAGATTAAAGTTAAAATTAAAAAAATAAGCTATTAAGCTTATTTTTATTTAACTTGTGTTTTGTTAATTTTGGGTTTTGGGTTTTGATTATTAGTTTTGTTTGAAGGAGTTTTTTTCACTGTTGATTTTTTGTTTGTCTTTTTAATTGACACTTTCTTTTTAGAATCATTAGCTTTTTTTGGTTTATCTTCAACAAACATAATTACAGGAATAATGATTGGTCTTCTACGTTTTACTTTATAGAATAAAGGTTCTAATCTTTCTTTAATTATTGCTTTAACATCATTAACTGTTCAATCTTTTTTGTTTTTAATTGTATATAATGTTGAACCATGCACTAATCTTTGAGCTTCTTTCATTAAATCTTGAGAAGATTTAACAAATAAAGTTCCACGAGAAATTAATCTTGGTCTACCAACAATAACATTCTTTTTCTTATTAATTGCTACTACAACATTAACAAAACCTGAATCAGCAAGTTTTTCTCTTTCGGCAATAACTTTATTTGTGCTTTTTGAAGCAGTTATACCATCAATATAAATAGGACCTGGATCAATGAATTCTCCTGATATTCTAACTTTTCTATCTACCATTTCAACAACTTGTCCGTTATCTATGATAAATACATTTTCTTCAGGAACCCCTGATTCAATTGCTGTTTGAGCATGAGCTACAGACATTCTATATTCACCATGGAATGGAATGAAATAAGAAGGTGTAGCTTTCCTAAATACTGTTCGATGCTCATCTTTATAAGCGTGACCAGAAGTGTGTAATCTTCCGTCAATACCATTTTCTTTAATAATTGCACCTAATTTAGTTAACTGATTAATTAATAATTCTATTTTCATTCTATTACCTGGAATAGCAGATGATGAAAAGATAATTAAATCATCTTTTTCAATTGTGACTTGGTGGTGTTGCCCTCTAGCCATTCTTGAAAGAGCAGCCATTTCTTCACCTTGCGAACCGGTTGTTAATATAAATATTTCATTGGCATCGTATTTAGCAATTTGTTTTTTATCAATAATAGTATTGGGTTTAACTTTAATGTATCCAACTCTTGAAGCAATTTTAATACCATTTACCATTGAACGTCCAAAAGGGCAAACTTTTTTACCTAATCTTTCAGCCATTTCTATAATAGCTCCAACTCTTTCAATATTTGATGCAAAAGTAGTAAAGAAAACTCTTTTCTTACCTTCTTTTATGATTTTTTCAATATCTTGAAGGATTCCTTGTTCCGTTGGTGAATGATCAGGTCTCATTGCATTTGTTGAATCAGAAAATAAAATTGTTAAATCTTCTTTACCGATTCTTTCTAATTTATCAAAATCTGTATGTGCTCCTATAGGTGTATAGTCAATACGGAAATCCCCTGTATCGGCTACTGAACCATTTGGTGTTGTAACTCTAATTCCAAATGCATCTGGAATTGAGTGTTGAACTGTTCAAAAATCTACTGTGATTTGGTCGTATTTAACTACCATATCCTTATCGATTTCAACAAACTCTGTATTGTGTTTAATTTTTCTTTCAGCTAATTTAGCTTTAATATATTCGCATCCTATTTTAGGTGCGTAGATTTTAGGAATATGCAATTCTTGTAATAAGTAAGGGATTGCACCAATATGATCTTCATGACCATGAGTGATGAATATTGCTTTAATTTTGTGATTATTGGCTTTTAAGTAAGTGTAGTCAGGGATGATTCCTTGAATACCTGTTTGTCATGAATCAGCAAATTTAATTCCTGAGTCAATAATTACAATTTCTTCACCATGCTCAATAACGATGGCTGCCTTACCAATTTCTTGCATACCCCCAAGACCGAAAATCTTGGTTTTTATCATGTATGTCTCCTAATTATTTTTGTGTTTTATATGATCGAAGCAAACTAATTGCTACAACTCTTTTTTATTATAAAGGAAAATAAGTGCATAATAAATATAAAATAAATTAATAAAATCTAACATTTATTAAAAAAAATAAAAAAAGCAACAAATTGCTTTAAATTAATACTTCTTTATCTTTTTTTACTCATGGTTTCTTTTGATCTATTCTATCATAAAATAATCCAGCATTAATGTGATCCATTTCGTGTTGGAATACAATTGCTTCATAACCGGTTTTCGTAATTTTTACTTCTTTTTTTTGCAAATATGAGTAACCTTTAATAATAATTTTAAATTGTCTATGAACTAAACCATCTGTATGTGCTCAATTTTCAGGAACAGAAAGACAACCTTCCCCACCTTCTAAAGCTGCAGGTATATCTCCTTTGGCAACAAATTCAGGATTAATTAAGAATTCTATATAGTTTTCCTGTTTCCCTCCTAGTGGAATATTTACATAAAACATTCTTTTATCAATTCCGATTTGATTAGCTGCAATTCCAACGCCAGCTCTATCTTCAAAACCTGGTAGTTGTGATTTATCTATATAATCAATCATTCAGTCCGCAGCTTGAATTGTTTCTTGCGAAAGAGGGAACTCAACTTTTTCTAATCTTTTTCTCAGGATTTTTTTATCTCCTGGTATTTTTGTTATTTTAAAATTCATAAATTTATTATATAACAAGTGTGCTATTATTTAAATAATATGTTAAGAATAATTGCAGGTAAATATGGTGGTAGACAATTAGAACAACCATGTCTTGATACTACAAGAGCAACAACAGATAGAATTAGGGAAGCTATTTTTTCATCTATTCAATTCGATATAAAAGATGCAATAGTTTTAGATTTATTTTCAGGTTCAGGTGCATTTTCATTCGAATCAGTTTCAAGAGGTGCTATGAAAGCAATTGCCATTGAAAAAGATAAAAAAGCAGCAGAAATAATCCAATATAATAAAAATAATATTTCTGCACACAATGTTGATATTTTTAAGATGGATGCTATTTCTTACATTAAATCAAAAGTTGGTACAAAGTTTGATTTTATATTTGTAGATCCACCATATGAACAAACACAACTTTATAATGAGACTTTAACAAATGTTAAGTCATCGAACTTATTGAGTTCTAATGGTTATATAATTCTTGAAACTAATGATCCTAAAAAAATAGAAATACCAGAAGGATTTATGATTCAAAAGTCTAAAAAATATGGCAAAGTAACAGTGTTATTTATAAGTAATATTTAATTTATTTATTTTTAATATTTTAAACAATAAGAAAACAATTCACTTAAAAGATATTTATAGTGATTTTTTTATTCAAATATTTATGAAATCCTATATAAACAAAAAAGCAATATTTATCTTAATATGTAGTCAAATGATTTAATAACTAATGTATAATATTTCTAATTATGAAAAAAGGTAAATTAATCGTTTTCACAGGCCCTTCAGCAGTTGGAAAAGCAACAGTTGAACAACATTTATTTAACAATCCTGAATTAAAAATAGGTTTTTCAGTTTCGGCAACAACAAGAGCCCCTAGAGAAGGGGAAGTTGATGGTCAACATTATTTCTTCTTAAGTAAGGAAGAATTTGAAGAAAAAATTTCTTCAAATGATTTTATTGAATGAAATGAACATTTCCAAAATAAATATGGAACATTAAAATCTGAGGTGAATAGAATATTAGAAGAAGGAAAAAATGCTTTCTTAGAATTAGAACCTTATGGAACTATGAATGTTGTTAAACACTATTCGGAAAATCAATCTGATTTAATAACAATATTTTTAGCGCCACCTTCAATTGAAGTTCTTGAAGAAAGAATGAGAGCAAGAGGAACAGAAACAGAAGAACAAATTAAGGTTAGATTAGCGCGTGCAGAAGAAGAAATTTCTTTTGCTCCAAAATTTAATCATGTAGTTATCAATGATGATCCAAAAAGAGCGGCAAATGAAATTGCTGAGCTTATTTTAAGGAGAGGATAAGATGGTTACATTAGTTAAAACGGACGTTGGAGTTGTTAGAGCAGAAAATCAAGATAGAGCTGCCATCTTTAAAAAAGATGGTATTGTTCTTTCTATCTTATGTGATGGTATGGGTGGACATGCTGGGGGTTCTTTTGCTTCTAGTCTAACAATTGAAGCAATTGAAAGAGAATTTAATAAACATACCCCATTAGATCCGAAAGATCTTTTCCCTTGATTTAAAACAGCTTTAAAAAGAGCAAAAAAATTAATGGAAAAAGCTTCCAAAAATAATAAAGCTTTATTGGATATGGGTACAACTGTAACTCTTACATTAATTTATCCAAATGGGAATGGTTATATATTTAATATAGGAGATTCAAGAACATATATTTATAATGGTTTATTGCATCAAGTAACTGTTGATCATAATTTAAGAAATTATTATATAAATGAAGAAGGTCTTTCACCTGAAAAAGCAGCCAATATTTTAGGTGGTGCAGCATTAACTTCTGCTCTTGGTCCAAAAAAAACAACAAGAATAGATGCTTTTCAAGTTTCAATTGAAGATGGAACAAAATATATTATCCAAACTAGTGATGGTATTCATGATTATTTATCCAAGCCTCGTTTTGAACAAATCGTTGGTACTGGCGATACATTAGAACAAATTTGTGATGAATTGATTGAAACTGCTATCAAGGGTAAATCAGGAGACAATCTTACTATTGCAATAGTGAAGGTGGGTAAATAATGGTTGAAAAAATTGATGATAGGTACAAGGTAATTTCAAAAATTGGTCAAGGTGGTATGGCTGAAATTTATTTAGCGGAGGATATGTTTGATCGCAAAAGAGTTGCAATTAAAGTATTGCATCCAGATAAAAAAAATGATGTAATTGCTACAAAACGATTTAATTCTGAAATGACATTAACAAAAACTGTCGATTCTCCATATGTAATCAAAATATATGATTGAAAATTTGATGATGAAGTGCAATATATTGTTATGGAACATGTGGAAGGTTCTATTTTCAAAGATTACATTGAAAGAAGGACGAAATTAACCGTTGATGAAACAATAGAATTTTCAAAACAATTAGCACTTGGTTTTGCTGAAATTCATAGAAGAGGCATAATTCATAGAGATATCAAATCTTCTAATATTATGATTTCTGATCATGGGAAAGTTAAAATTATAGATTTTGGTATTGCATTAACAGAGGAATCTGATAGGTTGACTAGAGCTGATAGTATTATTGGTTCTGTGCAATATTTAGCACCTGAAATTTTAGATCAAGAAAAACCAACGCGTCAATGAGATATTTATGCATTAGGAGTTTTGATGTTTGAAATGTTAACTGGAACATGTCCATTTAATGAAAAAGATGCTATTTCTACTGCACTAAAACATAAATCTTCAGCAGTTCCACATGTAAATAAAATAGTTGATTCAGTTCCACAATCAGTTGCGAATATAGTAATTAAAGCTACTGCTAAAGATAAGAATAATAGATATAATACTATGAGTGAATTTTATAATGATCTTAAAGATTCATTAAGTAACGAAAGATTATATGAACCTTTAATTAATCTTGATGGTAAAAAGAAAAAAGATTTTTTTACAATTATAAATTCTAGGTGAACACTTGTTGGGATATTAATAGTAATAATTATTATAATGTTAGCCGTTATAGTTGGATTAGTATGGGGGTTGAAATAATGCGTGGTCAAGTAATAAGAGTTAATGCTGGTTTTTATGACATTGAAAAAGATGGTAAAGAATATAGAACAAGAGGTAGAGGTAATTTAAGAAACTTAGGTATCAATCCTGTGGTTGGCGATATTGTTTCTTTTGATCCAAATGGTTTTTTAAATGAGGTTCATGAAAGAAGGAATTCATTAATTAGACCGAAAGTTGCGAATGTTGATCAAGCAATTGTTATAACTTCTATGGCTGAACCTAAATACTCATCATTGCTATTAAATAAATTTTTAGCAATTATTGAATATAACAATATTAAACCAATTATTGTGTTTACCAAATGTGATTTAGTTGAAGAATCATATTTAGAGGAATATAAAGAACAAGGTTATGATGTTTTTGAAATTTCCAATCCAAATAAAGATGGTATTGAAAAATTAAAACCAATTTTTAAGGAAAAGTTATCAGTTTTTACTGGTCAAACTGGTGCGGGTAAATCAACAACAATTAACTCTCTTGCCAATTTAAATATTAAAACCCAAGAAATTTCAAAAGCTCTTGGAAGGGGAAAACATACAACCAGAGTTGTAGAAATTATTGATTGATTTGGTGGTAAATTAATTGATACTCCTGGATTTTCTTCATTAGAATTTACGTTAACTAAAATACAACTTGCACACTCTTATGCAGATTTTAGAGAATTGTCTAAGCAATGTAAATTTAGAACATGTATACATAAAGAAGAAAAAATATGTGCTGTTAAAGTGGCTATTGAAGAAGGTAAAGTATCGAAAACCAGATATAAGGATTATCTAAAACTTTTAGAGGAGGCTTCAGAATGAGAAAAATAGCAGCATCATTACTTAATGTTGAAAATAATGAAAAAGCAAATATCACAAATAAATTAATTAATAATGGAATGTCATGAGTTCATTATGATATTATGGATGGTATTTTTGTGCCAGCAACTGCATTAACTTTAGAAGATGTAATTAAAAATGTAAAATTAACAGAAAAACATTTTGTTGATATTCATTTAATGGTTTCAACGGCAGAAAATTATATTGAAAAATTCAAAGATATAGCTGATTTAATTACATTTCATCATGAATCAGAATCATATGAGGTTGGTTTAGAAATAGTAAAAAATAATAGTAACAGAGGTTTTAAACAAGGGATTGCATTCAATCCAAAAACAAATGTTGAACAAATATATGACTATATACCATATATAGATGTGATTTTGGTTATGTCAGTACAACCTGGAGCAGGTGGACAAAAGTTTAATGAAAATGCATTAGGAAAAATTTCAAAACTAAGAAAATATATTGATGAAAGAGGATTTGATGTAATTATTGAAGTTGACGGTGGTATTAACGATATTACTGGTCCTCAAGCTTTCAAAGCTGGAGCAGATGTTTTGGTTTCTGGATCATTCTTATGCTCTGAACCCACAAAACAAAGATTAGATTCCATAAAAGGAAAATAAAAAATGAGTTAATCTCATTTTTTTATTATAAATAATTAAAAAAAGAACTAAGCAACAAGTCCTTTTTTCTTAAGAGTTTTAGCAGTTTTTGCTGAAACTTTAATTCTTTTCTTTTGTCCGTTTTCAATAATAGTAACTTTTTGTAAGTTTACTCCAAAAGTTCTTTTTGTTGAATTAAGAGCATGTGATCTATTGTTACCTGACATTGGACCTACTCCTGAGATTGAACATCTTCTTGCCATAAGTTCCTCCTTTATATTCTATTTATTATTACAGATTAGGTATATTTATTATAAACTAAAAATGTAAAAAATATCCATTAAATTATAAAACTCTATTAGCAATAAAATATATATACTAGTATATATATGCTAATAATGGTATAATTGTTTAGATTAAATAAGGAGGTTCGGAAATGACAGAAGAACAAATCAATGAATTACGTGAAGGAATTGTTAATTCAATTAGTACTGTACCAGGTCTTGTGGGACTTGTTAATAAAGAATCACAAGCACAAACTTTAAGAGTTCTAACAGAAACAAATTATGGAAAGGGTATTGATATTATACCTACATCTAATGGTGTAGAAATTAAGATATTTATCATAGCTTCTTTAAATGTTAGGACGGAAATAGTTTCAAGGGAATTATCTTCTGCAGTCGAATCTTATTTCAAAGCAAACAATTATAAAATATCAAAAATAAACATTTACATTAAAGGAGTTAAGTAATGAAAACAATAAACGGTAAAACATTAAAAGAAGCATTGACGTCAGGTGTTAATGCGGTTCGTAATGATGCAAATAGGATAGACGCACTTAACGTTTTCCCGGTTCCGGATGGGGATACGGGATCAAATATGTCAGCAACAGCTAAATATGCAGCAGAAGAAATCACAGCTTTAAAAACTAATTCAATTTCAGAAATTTCTGCTAAATTTGCTAGAGGAATGCTTTTAGGAGCTAGAGGTAATTCGGGTGTTATTCTTTCTCAAATCTTAAAAGGATTCTCTGTAGGATTTAAAGGATTGGATGAAGCTAATGGCTTTGATATCGTTAAAGCATTTGCTGAAGCAAAAGAATATGCATATAAATCGGTAATGAAACCTGTTGAAGGAACAATATTAACAGTAATTAGAGAAACTGCAACTGCACTTGAAGCAAAAGTTACTCCTTCAATGACAGTTGTTGAAATTTTTGCCTTAGCCGCAAATGAAGCTAGGAAGTCTGTAAATAATACACCTAATTTATTACCAGTTCTTAAAGAAGTTGGTGTTGTTGATTCTGGTGGGGAAGGTTTATTCCAATTTTTAAATGGTATGGCTGAACACTTAGAGGGACGTCCAATTGCATTTTCAGAACCAACAGGCGAAGCTATTCTTCTTTCAGAAGAGACATTTGATGGTGAATTCGGTTATTGTACAGAAGCAATGGTTAATTTAAAATCTAAAAATACCTTCAAAAAAGAAAAATTTGAGCAAGGTCTTAATAAATTAGGTAATTCTGCTGTTGTTGTTGTTGATGAAGAAATTCTTAAAGTTCATATTCATGCATTGAAACCTGGAACTGTTTTAAACTTTATTCATAAATTTGGTGAGTTTTTCAAACTTAAAGTTGAAAATATGACTGAACAAGCTACTGAAAATAAAGCTGCTTCAAAAATTCAAACTTCTAATAATGAAAATAAATCAGTTAATATTGGTATTGTTTCATGTAATGTTGGTCAAGGAATTATTAATGATATGAAGGAATATGGAGCTGACTTTATTATTGAAGGTGGACAAACAATGAATCCTTCAGCATCTGATATCATAAAAGCAATTAATGCCGTGGATACGGATAAAGTTATCATTCTTCCAAACAACTCTAATATTATTCTTGCTGCACAACAAGCTGCACAAACAATTACAAATAAAAAAGTTGTTATAGTACCTACAAAAACACAAATGCAAGGTATTTCAGCAATTATTAATTTTGATCGTGATGGTTCATTGGAAACAAATAAAGAGGAAATGACAGAAGCTATTTCAGCTACTAAAACTGTTCAAGTTACAAAAGCTTCAAGAACTACAAAAATTGAAGGTGTAAAAGTTACTGAAGGTGAATATTTATCAATTGCGGATAAAACAATTTTAGGAACAAATCCTTCTTCAGTTAAAGCGGCTATTAAAGCTCTAAAATCAGTAATAGATGAAGATGCTGAAATTGTAACAATTTATTTTGGGGATGACTCAACTAAAAGTGATGCTTCAGAAATTGCTAGTTATTTAGAAAATAATTTTGATGTTGAAATCGAAATCAAAACAGGTGATCAACCAGTATACAACTTCTTAATCGCAGTTGAATAAGAGAGGGGAAAGATATGACAACAATAGCTTTTGATGTGATGGGAAATGATAATGGTGTAAAACCTGCTGTTATCGCTTCATTGAACTTTATTAAAAAAAATTCTAATTATAAAATTATTTTAGTTGGTGATAAAAAGAAAATTAAAACTATTCTTAAAGAACAGCATGAAAGAATTGAAATATTAGATGTTGCAAATGTTGCTGATCCAAAAAAAGGAGCAATGATTGTAAGAGATAAAACAACTTCAATGTACAAGGCAATTGAATTGGTAAAAAAAGGTGAAGCGGAAGTTGTTTTATCTTCTGGATCCTCAGCTGGATATATAGCATATGCTACACTTTCACTTAAAAGACTTCCAGGCGTTTCAAGACCAGCATTTATGCCTATTTTTCCTACAAATCAACCGGGTAAAAGGTTTGTAATGATGGATGTAGGGGCAACATTAGAAGTTGATGGTGAATTACTTTATCAATGAGCAAAAATAGGTAATATATTTTCAAAACATATTTTAGGCGTTCAAAAACCAAAAGTATCTATTGTTAATGTAGGGACCGAAAAAGGTAAAGGTATGACCTTTCATAATGAAGCATATGATTTACTTAAAAAAGATAACAACATTAATTTTCAAGGCTTTGTAGAAGCGAGAGAATTATTAATGGCTGTGACTGATGTGGCGGTTGTTGATGGTTATGCAGGAAATATGATTCTTAAATCTATGGAAGGTACAGGACTTACTATTGGTCAAACACTTAAAAAAGCTATCAAGAAAAATCCGATTCGTATTATGGGTGCAATATTAGCAAGAGGCGCCTTAAAGAATTTGAAAAGTACACTAGACTTTCGTACAGTGGGAGCTGCATGGGTTATTGGAGTTGATGGAATTGTTATTAAATCACATGGTTCTTCAGATGAAAAAGCATTTGCAGGTGCTTTTGGTCAAATCCAAGAAGCTATAAATAATGATGCTATGAATAAAATAAGAAGAGAGATCCAAAAATAACAATCAAAATAATAAGGAGTGATTATGAAAGAAATCTTAGAACAATTTGGAATTGAACCAAAAGATATCGATCTTTATTATCAAGCGTTTACACACCAAACGTTTGCTAATGAACATAGATATAATCTTACATATCAAAGATTGGAATTTGTGGGAGATGCTTTAATTGATGCTGCTGTTGGTATATATTTATTTAAAAATTATAAAAAATTAGATGAAGGTGAGATGACACTTTTAAGAGCGAAGGTTGTGAATAAAGAATCATTTGCAAAACTTTCAAGAAGATTAAATTTAGGTCAATTACTTAGGGTTGGTAATGGAGCAAATGAATTAAAGGATAATGAATCAATACTTGCAGACTTATTTGAATCTTTTGCGGCTGCTATTTATTTAGATCAAGGACAAGATATTTTTGAAGCATTTTTAAATGCAACTGTTTTTGAAGAGATAAGAAAAAATGTTTCTTCTGAATTAAAAGATTCAAAAACTTTACTTCAGGAATATTTACAAACTGAATCAAGGGAAACTATTCAGTACAAGACATATAAAGATGATGGACATTTCTTTGCAAAAGTTCAACATGATGGACATTACTTCGGTTCAGGTAAGGGATTATCTAAAAAAGAAGCAGAACAAAATGCTGCCAAAGCAGCACTAAAAATTTTAAAAGGAGCTAAATAATGAGATTAATTAAAGTTATAGCGCATGGTTTTAAATCTTTTGCAGATAAAACAATTTTAAATTTTGATGGAGGTGTTGTAGGTATTGTCGGACCAAATGGTTCGGGTAAATCAAATATTAATGACGCTATTAAATGAGTTTTAGGAGAACAATCTTCAAAATCATTACGTGGGGACTCTATGGAGGATGTTATTTTCGCTGGTTCAAAAACCGTACCTGCTATGAATTTTGCAGAAGTTACATTAACTTTTGATAATAGTGAAGGTAGAGTTTCTTTACCACATAAGAAAATTTCTATCACTCGTAAATTAACACGTGGTAAAGGTGGAAATCAATATTTCATTAATGGTGATATAGCACGATTAAGAGATATCAAAGAAATAGCGATGGAAACTGGGATGTCAAAATCATCACTTGCCATTATTTCACAAGGAACAATTTCAGATATTGCTCAAGCTACACCAGAAGAAAGACGTGGAATATTTGAAGAAGCGGCAGGAATATCAAAATATAAATCTAGAAAAAAAGAAGCTATTAAAAAGTTGGATAATACAACGGAAGCTTTAGAAAAAGTTCAAACAGTTGTGTATGAATTAGAACGTCAATTAAAACCTTTAAGAAAACAAGCAGAAAAAGCAGAGCTTTATTTACAAAAAACAGGTGAACTAAAAGATGTTGAAGTTGGATTAATTGTTGAAGATGTTGCTTATTTTAGAGAACAATTAGAAGAGTTAAATGAAAAATTATCTGATGTAATTGATACTAAAGATGATTTAGAAACTAGGATTTCAAATTCTGAAAAAGATATTGAGCAAAAAACAGCTTATAAACTAAACCTTGAAAACGAAGTACTTAATTTAAATACTAGATTTCAAGAAGTTTCTGAATCAATTAGAGATTTAGAACTGAAAGATTCAATCACTTCACAAAGACGTCAAATGATTATTGATGGTCAAGTTACAACTTCAGAAGCGGCAAAAACAGAAGCGATGAAAGAACAATTAGAAGAACTTTCTGTAAAATTAGCTCAATACAAAACATGAATCGCTCGCGCAGAAGAAGATGTTAAAAACAAAAAAGCAGATGCATCTGAAAAAGAATTATTAATTTCAAAATTACAAAGTAAAAAAGAACTTAATAGTACTAAATTATTTAAAATAAAAACAAAAATAGATATTTTAGAAGATCACAAAAATAATAAAACTAATTTATTTCAAGGTACAAAAACAATTATTGAAAATAAAGATACTTTTCCAGGCGTTAAGGGGATAGTTGCAGATTCAATAGAAGTACCTGAAGAATATACAACAGCTGTAGAAACTATTTTACAAAATGCTTTACAACATATTGTTGCTGATAATTCAAAAACTGCTGTTGAATGTGTTAACTTCCTTAAAAGAAATAGGGGTGGACGTGCTACATTTATTCCGTTAGCTTCAATCCAACCAAAAAGTATAAGAGAAGATCATAAACTAGCGCTTACATCACAACCAGGATTTATCGGTGTAGCTGCTGATTTAGTTAATTCAAAACCACAATATAATATTTTAAAGAAATTTTTATTAGGGAATATCATAGTGGTTGATTCAATTGAAAATGCAACACAAATATCAAAACTATTGCAACAACGTTATATGGTTGTTACTAAAACAGGAGATATTATTCGTGTTGGTGGTGTTATTGCTGGTGGACAAGCCGGAAAAACTAGAGATCTTCTAGGTGTTGATAAACAAATTGAAAAACTTAAAACTGCTAAACCTCTTATTGAAAAAGAAGTGGAACAAATTACATCTGAAATTTCTTCTTTATCTAATATTATTTCAGAAGATAGAGCTATTATTGGAGAACTTTATGTTGAAGTTGCAAAAACAAAAGAAAAAGAATCGAATGTTAAAGAACAATATTCGTATTTAAAAGATAAATATGAAGTGGCCGCTAATGAAAAATTCGATATTTCAAAAACCCAAGAAATTTCACTTGGATCAGTAGAAAATTTTGAAGCTGAAAAATCACAACTTTCTGCAACATTGAAAGCAAAACGTGAAAAAATAATGACTATTAATAATGAACTTACACAAGTTACTTTAATGAAGACAGAACTTGAAAAATCACTTCGTCAAATTATGAAGGACTCTTCTGAAAATATGACTAAGAAAAATCAAGCTGAATTTTATGTGAATACAGCTACAAAACGTCTTGCAGAAGAATATTCAATGACTATTGATGCTGCAGCAGAAGAATTCACTCTTGAAATCGATAGAGAAGAAGCAAGAGAATTCGTTACGCGTATGAGAAAAGAAATTAATGAAATTGGTCATGTAAACCTTGATTCAATTAAATCATTTGAAGAAGTTAATGAAAGATTTACTAAATTAAAATCTTCTGAAGAAGAATTATTTTCAGCTCAGCAAACAATTTTAGCTGCTATCAATGAAATGGATAAAATTATTATTACTAAATTAGATACAACTGTTAAAGCAACAAGAGAAGAATTCCAAAAAGTGTTTGAAACTATGTTTGGTGGAGGTACTGCTGAAATTAAATATACAAATCCAGATAACCTTCTTGAAACAGGGATTGATGTTGTTGCTCAGCCTCCTGGAAAATCAGTTCGAAATTTAAAACTATTTTCAGGTGGTGAAAAAGCAATTATTGCTATTTCACTCTTATTTGCAATCCTTAAATCTAAACCATTACCATTATGTATTCTTGATGAGGTTGAAGCTGCATTAGATGAAGCGAATGTATTAAGATATGCACAATTTTTACAATCGTTGAAAGAGTCTACACAATTTATTGTCGTTACACATCGTGTTGGAACAATGGAAAATGTTGACCACTTATTTGGTGCTACAATGCAAAATAGAGGAGTTACATCATTCTTCTCAGTTAAATTGGATACAGCAAAAGAATTGATTGAAAGCTAATGCTTTCTTTTTTTTATTATTTTTATATAATAAATATATGAAAAAAGCAATTTATCCAGGTTCATTTGATCCATTTCACAAAGGGCATTTATCAATATATCAAAAAGCATTAAAATTATTTGATGAAGTGATTATATATGTCACTAATAATGAAATGAAAGAAAATCAAACATCTTTAAAAATTAGAGAAAAAAATATTAGAACTCAATTACCTAAATGCAAAATAATTGCTGATGATAAATTAACGGCATTAATTGCACAAGAAAATGATGCTTTTTATATTGTAAGAGGATTAAGAACTTTTGAAGAAGTTGAATATGAATTATTAATCGCTTCAATAAATAAAACACTTAACAATAAAGTAGAAACTGTAATTATTTTTTCTGATGAAGAATTAAAGGAAGTTTCATCTTCAATAATCAGAGAATTAAAAAAGAAATATAATGATGATTTTAGTAAGCTTACAAACAATGATTAACCCTATTGTGTAATGGGACATTTTTTGTATTAAAATGACACTATTTTTATATAATTAATGTATGGCATTAAGAAACACATTACAAATTTACTTCATTACAAATAAACAGAGAGAAGAATATGAAACATTATCTGAAAATTGAAGAGCTTATTTCAATATAAAGACATACTATATTTCAGAAAAAAACGCCGCATCATTAATTGGTAAAAAAGTCGATTTCCTTTTTATTGATAACGATATTAAAAAAGATACAATTACTTGAGAGTATCTAAATGAAATTAGAGAATTCAATCCATATTTTAAAAATGTATGATTCCATGATATCTTTTTTAAAGATAGAACATACGAATTCTTAAAATATGGTGCCGATGATATTATTTATTTTGAATCTGAATTTGAATATATGAAATGAAAGACCATTGCTCTATTGAGACGTAGGTGAGAAACTCACTCGAATGACAATGTTGTATTTCACAGAGGACTTATTGTTAACAATGTTAATAATGAATGTTTCCTTAACGACAAACATATAGAATTATCTAAAAAGGAGTTTCAAGTTCTAAAAGTGATCGTGGAAGCAGAACCGGATGAGTTTGTTCAAAGACAATACATTTATAAAAAGGTGTGAAAACATGATGATAATGATCCAACTAGAGTGGTTCAACAAATCATTCAAAATCTTAAACGTAAAATTGGTAAAGATTATTTTGAAATTGTACGTAATAAAGGAATTAAACTCGCTTAAAAAAACACATTAGTGTTTTTTTCTTTATAATTTTTATATGTTATATTATGACTTACATGGTTTAAATGAAGAAGAAGCTATTCAAGAAATTGAAATGGCTATACTTTCATTTGAAATGAATGAATACGAAGAAGAAATGGAAATTATAACTGGTCATGGTACCGGAAGGATTAAAGCAATAGTTGAAGATATATTATATGAATATGATCTTAGATGACATCATAGAAATAATAATACTGGAGCCTATATAGTTACAAAAAAATAAAATCCAATCTAGGATTTTATTTTTTTGTTTTTGATTTAATCATCTTCTTTACAACTGCTTTTTTTAACGTTTTATCAATAACCTTACTTTTTCTGATTTCAAGTGTTGCTTCATAACCATTGGCTTCTTCAAATATTTTTGTAATATTTTGGATTTTACCAATAACAGTAATTTTATCATTCTCTTTCATAACCAAATTACCTTGAGGGAGAATTACTTTTGAGTTTCTATTTAATGAAACAACAGAAACTCCCATGTTAACGAATCTCATATCCTTAAGTTCTTGATCGAATCAAGAAGCGTTTTTCACAATTGTGGTTCCAATTGCATATCCGTCTCCAACCTCTTGCAATCCTTCGGAATATTTAATGAATGATGAGTTTGTTGCTATGATTGCTGTACGAATTCCAGCTTCAGCTTCAGGTCTAACAATAATATCTACACCAATTTGTCTTAGAACACGTTCATGTCTAATGGATTTTGCTTTAGCGATAATATGTTTAACACCAATTTCAAGAAGTGCAGCAATAATTTCGATATTATCTGAAATACCAACAATAACAGTATCAAATTTTTCAAGACCTAATCCTCTTAAACCTTCTATATCTGCACCATCAGCAACAGCAACGGAGTTTGCCATTCTTGACACCTCAATAATATTTTTTTCATCAGCATCAATAGCTAAAACATATCTATTCATACTAACTAATTGTTCAACAACAGCTGTACCAAAACGTCCAGTTCCAATAACGGCTATATCTTTTTTATTTGCTTTTTTACTCATATATTCTCCTTTAAAATAAAGTTTATTTAAAACTTTTGATAAATATATTATAAGTGATTTTGTTTTTTTAACTATAATTTATATATGCTTTTTAAAAACAAAACGAAAACAAACAAAAGAAAACGTAAAAATTTATCTCATCACAACTATGTTAGTCCATGGTATGAGAGGATAATATTTAAATTTAAAAACCTTTCTTTTCTGAAACACATTCTTATATTCTATTTATTTATTACTTTTATAGGTTCTGGAATCTTAATGCTTCCTTTTGCTCATAATGGTTCAATAAATTATGTTGATGCACTTTTTACTTCAGCTTCAGCTTTTTCCGATACTGGACTAGTAACATTACAAACCTCAACAACGTGAACAATATTTGGTCAAGCTATTATAGCTATCCTGATTCTTGTTGGTGGTATTGGATGATTTGCTTTAAAAATATTTCTATTTAATATTCTTTTTGGTAGATCGATTTCTCTTACCTCAAGAGCCGCATTATCAGCTGAGCGTGGAAATGTTCGTATTGGAGAAACAAGACAACTCATTAAAGTATCGGTTATTGCAATTTTTACAATGATGACAATTGCTGGTTTAATCCTTTCTTTATATTTTTTCTATTCCGATTCTTTTTTTGTGGGGGTTCAAGGTTCAGGCATGGGTATTAATCCTCATGGTAATTGAGCTCTTTCAATTAGATATGGAGTATTTCATTCTATATCTGCCATTAATAATGCAGGGTTTGATATTATGGGTGGGCATTCAATAGCTCCTTATTTCTCGGATTACTTTATTCAAATTATATTTATTATATTATTTGTATTCGGTGGTATTGGTTACCCCGTTATATATGATGTATGACAATATTTTGTTGCAAAACGTAAGGGAGAAAGATTTAAATTTTCATTATTTACTAAAATTTCATGTATTACTTATTTATTAATATCATTAATAGGAATAAGTTTAACTTTCTGAATTGAAGTTACTGCTAAATCAACAACTAATAATCCTTCATTTTGAAATTCAACAGAATTATTATTTGATGGTCAAAAAGTTGGTATGGGTCAGCAAATGACAACAAGCAATAAGGTTATGGCTGTTATATTCAATACTTTATCTACACGTAATGCAGGATTTGGTACCGTTAATTTCCACAACTTTACATCAGCTACATTAGTTGTGCATTCAGTTATGATGTTTATTGGATCAGCGCCATCTTCTACTGCTGGTGGTATTAGAACAACAACATTTGCGATAGTTGTAATGTCATTCTGAGCTAAAATTAGAGGTAAGTCATCAGTTAGAGCGTTTAATAGACGTATTCCAGCTGATACAGTTTGAAATGCTTATGTTGTTACAACGGTTTCTATATTTATGATTATAGTAGTTTCATTAATTGCTACGACTTCATTTAATACTTATGGTGGTGAAATACCATTTGGAGCTAACTATAAGAATGAAGTAGATGCTCAATATGACTTTACTGATTTATTCTTTGAAGTTTCATCTGCATTTGGTACTACTGGTTTATCAACTGGTTTAACATCAAAATTAAATATTGCTTCAAAAATAACTTTAATATTAATTATGTTTATCGGACAACTAGGAGTTTCTTCAACAATCTTTACTTTTGGTAATAAAAAACAAAGATCAAGACATTATAAATATATTGAAGAAGATATTACGATTGGTTAAAACACCTAATATATGGTGTTTTTTATTTGTGATTTTGTCAATAATGGGTTTAAAAACCCTATAAAATAAACTTTTTATATTATTTCAGAAAAAAAATAAAAAAAGTTGGTTAAACTTTCATTTTTTCACTTATAATAATTAAGCACATTCATCAATGTTGCCGATTTAGCTCAGTGGTAGAGCAGCTGGCTGTTAACCAGTTGGTCACAAGTTCAAATCTTGTAATCGGCGCCAATGGCCCGTTGGTGAAGTGGTTAACACACATGGTTTTCATCCATGCATTCACGGGTTCGAGTCCCGTACGGGTCACCATTTTGGAACATTAGCTCAGTTGGGAGAGCATCGCCCTTACAAGGCGAGGGTCGTGGGTTCGAGCCCCTCATGTTCCACCATTCGCTGGTTTAGCTCAGTTGGTAGAGCAACGGTCTTGTAAACCGTAGGTCGTAGGTTCGACTCCTATAACCAGCACCATACGCGCCCTTAGCTCAGTTGGTAGAGCAAATGGCTTTTAACCATTGGGTCAGAAGTTCGAATCTTCTAGGGCGTACCAAATGTCCACGGACACCATTCGATACCCTGCGCGGGTGGCGGAATTGGCAGACGCGCTAGTTTTAGGCACTAGTACTTTATAGTGTGAGGGTTCAAGTCCCTCTCCGCGCACCATATCATCCAAAAAGGATGTTTTTTTTCGCGTTCTTTTTAACTTAATAAAAAAATAACTTGCTCTAAGTTATTTTTTTATTAAGTTCAGATCTAACGAGATCTAACAGAAAATGAATTTTCAATAGAACTTCTGACGATACTTCATTCATAAGCAAAGTATCCAAAAATGGCGAAGGCTATTACACTCACAATCACTATTGCAAACATGAATTTTGAGACTTTATTCATAAAATCCATTGATTTACCAATTGCATAAAAGAATATCCCTAATATTCCTATGCAAGAAATTCCCGATAATATTGATAATGTTACAAATGCAACATAACACATTCAAGCTTTCGAAGCATCAGTGCTTGAGATTGGCAAATTAACTCATTCTGAAAGTTTTGCATGAACTACTTTAGAAGAACTTACGCCACCTCACATAGTTTGACTTGTTACTTTATAACTTATAGGGAAACCAAGTAAAAACATTAAAGATATTAAGATTATTCCTAAGAAAAATCCAAGTGATATACCTACTCTTAATCTCAATGATAGGTTAGAAGTTTTTATTTGTTTCCATAAATTAACTTGTTTCATACGATTCTCTCCTTTTTATTTAAATATTGGCATAATTTAACGCCTAATTGATTATAAGTAAATAAAAGATTAAAACTAAAAAAACATTCAATTGAAAACGCACTAAACCATTGTTTATATGATAAAATACTTAAGAATTAAACCCACATTGGGTAATTCATCAATCACTATAGATGATTCGCTAGGGTGTGCTCGAGAAGGGTGCTTAGCGTTAGAAACTATAGGCAGAACAACAAATACTAAGGAGACACAAATGTCAGAAAACCAAAAAGTAGAAGCAAAAAAAGAAATTGTTTCTAAACAAAAACTTCTAGAAGCTGGAACATACTTCGGTCATAGAACAGCTCAATGAAACCCAAAAATGAAACCTTATATTCATATGGCTAAAAAAGGTACACACATTATTGATATCCAACAAACACAAAGAACATTAGAATTTGCTTACCAAATTATTAACAAATTCGCTTCAAGAGATGCTTCATTTATCTTCGTTGGAACAAGAAAACAATCAAAAGTGGCTGTTAAAGAAAACGCACTAAGAACTAGACAATCATATGTATCAGAAAGATGATTAGGTGGTATTTTAACAAATAACAGAACAATCTTCCAAAGAGTTAGAAGAATGCAAGAACTTGAAAGACTACAAGAAGGTGGTTTTGCAGGTTATACTAAAAAAGAAGGTGTTCTATTCACTAAAGAATTAGAAAAATTACAAAGAAACCTTAATGGTATTAGAAACATGAAAGGTAGACCACACGTAATGATTGTGGTGGATCCACAACACGATTTAAATGCTGTTAAAGAAGCAAGAAGATTAGGAATGAAAATAGTTGGTATTACAGATACTAACTGTGATCCTTCATTAGTTGATATTGCTATCCCAGCTAACGATGATTCAGCTAAATCAGTAACATTAATTTTAACAATTTTAGCAGATGCTATTGCGGCTGCTAAAGGTGGAAAAGAATTATTTGCTTATAAATCAGATGAAGAAATTATTCTTCCTGAAGAACCTAAGAGAGAAAGAAAATTCCCACAAAGAGGACCAAGAAGACTTAATGATAATAGAAGACCATCTTTCAATAGAAATACAAGAAATGAAAAACCAGTAGCATCTAATGCAGCTCCAAAAGCTGAAACAACAGAAACTAAACCAGTGATAAAAACAGAAGAAAAAGGTTTAGAAGCACATACAGTAGCAGAATTAAGAGAAATGGCTAAAGCTAAAGAACTTAAAGGTTACTCAACATTAAAAAAAGCAGAGCTTATTGAAGCTCTACAGGCATAAGGAGAAAAAAATGGCAGTTACAGCATTACAAGTTAAAGAACTTAGACAAAGAACAGGGGCTGGAATTTTAGATTCTAAAAAAGCTCTTGAAGCTACAAACGGAAACGTGGATAAAGCTATTGAATGACTACAAGAAAGAGGACAAGCAAAAGCAGCTAAAAAAGAAAGTAGAATTGCTGCTGAAGGTTTAGTGGCAACAGCACAAAATGATAAAGCAGCAATTATGGTTGAAATTAATTCAGAGACTGATTTTGTTGCTAAAAATTCTCAATTCCAAGAATTAGTTAAAACAATTGCAACTGGACTTTTAGAAGTTGAATTTTCAACAAATGAAGAAGCAGCTAATGCAAAAGTAAATGGTAAAACAGTTACAGAATTATGTGTAGAAGCAACTTCTACAATCGGAGAGAAAATCTCATTCCGTAGAGCGAAAAAAATCGTGAAAGCTGATAATCAATTCATTGGTTCATATACACATGCTAATGGACAAATTTCTTCATTAGTTGTTATTGAAGGTGGAAATGAAGAAGCAGCTAAAAATGTTTCAATGCATGTTGCAGCTATGAATCCAGAATTTCTAGATGCGGCTTCAATGCCTCAAGAAATAATTGCAAAACATAAAGCGGAAATTATGGAAGAGTTAAAAGATATTAATAAACCAGAAAAAATTAAAGAAATGATGGCTGAAGGAAAACTTAGAAAAATTCTTTCTGACTTAACACTTGTTGATCAAGAATTTGTTATGGAAAAAATGCCAGTTTCAAAATACTTAAAAGGACAAGGAGCAAAAGCTATTTCAATGGCAAGATTCCAAGTTGGAGAAGGTATTGTTAAAGAAGAATCAGATTTCGCAGCTGAAGTTGCAGCACAAATGGGTGCATAATTTAAAGAAATAAACAACCATTAAGGTTGTTTTTTAATTTGGTATAAATAATAAATATATTAGTAATAATGATTAGAAAATAGTAAAGTAAATTCTTAGTTATTTTTTTCTCATTAAATTTAATTGAAATAGTCATTATAATTTATAAAAGAATAGGATTTAAAAGGAGAGAAAATGTATAAGAAGATTGAATTAGAAGATAAGTTAATTGAAAATGCTATTAATCATGAATTAGAAAGACAACAAACACATATTGAATTAATCGCATCGGAGAATTATGTGTCAGATGATGTTATGAAAGCAACTGGATCGATATTAACAAATAAATATGCAGAAGGATACCCAAATAAACGTTATTATGATGGTACTGAATTTGTAGATATTGTAGAAAATGCAGCGATTGATAGATTAAAAAAATTATTTAATGTAAAATTTGCTAATGTTCAAGCACATTCTGGTTCTTCGGCAAACGCAGCAGCAATTGCTGCAGTTATAAAACCAGGAGAAAAAATACTTGGTATGTCACTAGATGCTGGTGGGCATTTAACACATGGATATAAAATAAATTTTTCAGGTAATTTTTATGAAACTGCAACTTATGGTGTTAACTCTAATGGTCTTATTGATTATGAAGAAGTTCTAAAAATTGCTAAGAAAGAACAACCACAACTTATCATTTGTGGAGCATCAGCATATTCAAGAATTATTGATTTTAAAAGATTTAAATATATTGCAGATGAAGTTGGTGCTGTGTTGATGGCTGATATTGCTCATATATCTGGGTTAATTATAGCTGGTTTACACCCTACACCAGTAGGTTTAGCTGATATTATTACTTCAACAACTCACAAAACACTTCGTGGAGCAAGAGGTGGTGTTATTATGACAAATGATCTAAAACTTTCTAAACAAATTGATAGGTGAATTTTCCCTGGATATCAAGGTGGACCTCTTCTTCATTCTATTGCTGGTAAAGCAATAGCATTTGGTGAAGCTTTAAAGCCAAACTTTGTTGAATATCAAAATCAAATCCTTAAAAATGCTAAAGCATTTGCAAATTGATTTATTGAAAATGGAACGCCAGTAATTTCAAATGGTACAGATAATCACTTATTTATTGTTGATGTTAAAACTGGATATGGTATTACAGGTAAAACAGCGTCTAGTATACTTCAATCAATAGGTATTACTATAAATAAGAATACTATTCCCAATGATACAGAATCTCCTTTTGTAACTTCAGGTATTCGTCTCGGAACACCTGCAATGACATCAAGAAACTTAAAAGAAGAGGATTTCATTAAGATTGCTAAAATTATTGATTCAGCATTAAAAAATTACAATAATAAAACTATTATTTTAGAATTAAAAAATAAAGTTTTAAATATCACTAAACAATTTCCAATTGTAACTAAGTATTAGTTACTTTTTTCTAACTTTTATTTAAATTATTTACTTGATTTTTAAACAAAAAGGAGTAAAATTAAATTGGGTATTACAAAGTAATATTATAACTTTCACAAGACTTCGGCCTTCGTACCGTGTTTTTTGTTATTAAAAAATGACTTCCTAAATATACCCGGAGGCAAAAGTGCTAAAAGATAAAAATATTCATAAAATTATGTTTACACTTGCTATTATCAGTACAATTTTGATAGTAGCTTTTGGTATAGCATCTATTTGAAATTACACTCTTTTAATTGGATTTGTTATGGGACTTATAGTTTCTATAATAGCATTCATATTTAATGCCTTCTCAGCTAAATTATTGCTTTCTAAAAAAAGAAGTAAAAAATTAGCATCCTTTCTTGGAATAGTTAGAATAACTTTTCAGATGACATGATACATCATATGAGTATTTGCTATCATTGCAATTGATAGTGTAGTACAAGGTTATAGTTTTGGAGGCGGTGGTTCTCACTCAGTCTTAAAACCTATAAACCTATTAACATTTATAGTAGGAATTAGTATGGTAACTATAAGCATAGTCGTTGCTCACATCCCAAGTTTCTTTAAGAAACATAAGGAGAGTGAAGATGGACAAAGTAGCTAAAAACATTAACAAATGATGACAACCACAACTTGTTTCACTAGTATTGGTAACTATTTTACTAGTAGTTATCGCAATAATCGTATATAGTAAAGTTAAAAAAATCAAACCAAACGAAGCACCAAAAGGTGTGGCATTCGTTGCAGAACAATATGTAATGGGAGTTGACAACCTATTTAAATCAGTTGCCGGAAAAGATAAACTACAACCAGTAGCACCTTATATCTTTACACTATTAACATTTTTAATGGTGGGTAACTTATTTGGACTAATCGGTCTTGAACCCCCTACAACATCATATTCAGTACCACTTACTTTAGGTATGGTTTCTTGAATTGGTATTTATGTTGTTGGGATTATCTATCAAAAACATAGATTTTTCAAAAGGTTCTTAAATCCTCTAGAATTAATTGGACAATTTACACCACTTATTTCAATCTCTTTCCGTTTATTTGGAAATATGATTGGTGGTGCTACAATTATGTTCCTGGTCTACCACTTGACTGGCGCAATATGATCACATGTCCCTTATCTAGGAGAAATAAACTTATTAGGATCGCTATTAGCACCTCCACTACATTTCTACTTTGATGTATTTGATGGTATTATTCAAGGATTTGTATTCACACTGCTTACAACAGTGTATTGATCACTTGAAGCTACTTCAGACGAAGATCGTCCTGTAGAAAAAGATGAAAAAGTTATTGCATTTGCTAAACAAAAAGGAAAATTAAAAATAAATAAAGCCTAAGAGCTTGTATAAGGAGAAAATTATGACATCACAAATAATTGAAGGAATTAATAAATCTGTTGCATCAGTAGGTAAAGTTGCAGCGGAAAAAGGACAAGCAGGAATCTCAACTGGTGCTGGTCTAGCATATGGTTTAGTTGCTGTTGGTGCTGGTCTTGCTATGGTTGGTGCAGCTGGTGCTGGTGCTGGTCAAGGTATTGCTGCTGGTAGAGCTGCTGATGCTGTTGGTAGAAATCCAGAAGCAGAAGCAAAAATCCGTACAATGATGATTGTTGGTTCAGCCATCGCTGAATCTGCAGCTATTTATGCTCTAATCGTTTCAATTCTTCTAATCTTCGTTTACTAATTTAAATGAATAAAATTTTAATCAAGACACAAAATAACAGTATATCTGAAGATTTAAATGAAAAATTTAGTGCACTGTTTCCATCTTGAATAACAATTGTTGCTACTGTTTTAGCTTTTACAATTCTTTTAATTGTTCTTACACTATTAGTGTGAAAACCGGTTAAAAAAATGGTTAAAAACAGACAAGCATATATCCAAACTAATATCGATGAAGCTACAGCTCAAAACACTGAAGCTTCAAGCGATAGAGAAAAAGCTAATCAAGAATTAGTTGAAGCAAGAGTTGAAGCAGCACAAATTGTTGCTGATGCTAAATTTGCAGCTGAAAAAAATAGAGCAGCTATTAAACAGCAAGCAAAACAAGAATCAGAAAAAATTCTTGCAAGCGCTAAAGAAGAAATCGAAGCAGAAAAAATTAAGTTAGCAAAAGAAACAAAACAAGAAATTGTTGAAGTTGCTTTAGCTGCTGCTGCTAAGATTGTTGAAAAAGAAGTTGATTCAAAAGTTAATAGAAAACTTGTTGAAGACTTTGTGGCGCAACCATAATGCAATTACATATCAACGGATATTCACTTGCATTACTTGATATAGCACAAGAAGAAAAGAAACTAGATAATTATAAAGAACAAGCGATGATTATTGTTGAGGTTTTAACAAATAACCCAACATATATTGATATTCTTGGTTCATATGCAATCGAACCACAAGAAAGATTGGCATTGGTTGAAAAAACATTTTCAAATAAAATTGAAGAATGTTTAAAGAATTTTATTTTACTCTTAGTAGAGAAGAAGAGGGTGAAATACTTAGTACCAGCATTGAAAAGATTCGTTTCATTAATTAATAATGAAAAAGATATTCATGAAGGTATTGCATACTCAGTTTCTAAGTTAACTGCAAAACAACTAAAAGATATTGAAACAACAACTTCAAAAACATTAGGTTTGAATGTTACTTTAGTAAACAAACTTGATTCAGGATTAATTTCGGGAATTAAGGTTGTTGTTGGGGATCAAGTGATTGATAACTCAATAGCTACAAAAATACAAAATTTAAGACAACAACTATTAGAAGGGCAGGTAAAATAATGGCCTTAAAAGCAAGCGACATTAGTGCTGTAATAAAGTCACAGATCAAAGCATATGGATCTAAAATCGAAACTGCAGAAATCGGAACAGTTATTTCTGTTGGTGATGGTATTGCTCTAGTATCGGGTCTTGACAAAGCTATGCTGGGAGAACTTTTAGAGTTTGAAGGTGGAGTTTATGCCATGGCACTTAATCTAGAAGAATATGCTGTCGGAGCCGTACTTATGGGTTCAGACATAAATATTAAAGAAGGGGACACCGTTAAAAGAACTGGGAAAGTTATTTCAATTCCAGTGGGTGACCAATTGCTTGGACGTGTAGTTAATGCACTTGGACAAGCACAAGATGGTGGGAAATCTATTGATAAAAAAATCCAAAAGGAAATATTTAAAATAGCTCCTGGTGTTATGTCTCGTAAAGAAGTTAACCAACCATTAGAAACAGGTATTGTAGCGATTGACTCAATGATTCCTATTGGGAAAGGTCAACGTGAATTAATCATTGGAGATAGACAAACTGGTAAGACAGCTATTGCTTTAGATGCAATTATTAATCAAAAAGGTAAAAATGTAAATTGTGTTTATGTTGCTATTGGACAAAAAAACTCAACAGTTGCACAAATTGTTGAGAAACTTAAAGCTGCAGGAGCAATGGAATATACAACTATTGTTACTGCTACAGCATCAGAGTTAGCTCCTTTACAATATATAGCTCCTTATTCAGGTGTTACAATTGCTGAAGAATGAATGGAACAAGGAAAAGATGTTCTTATAGTGTATGATGATCTTTCTAAACATGCTGTCGCATATAGAACACTATCATTATTATTAAGAAGACCACCTGGTCGTGAAGCGTATCCTGGTGATGTTTTCTATCTACACTCTCAATTATTAGAGCGTGCAGCTAGAGTTAATGATGAATATGGTGGAGGTTCAATAACAGCATTGCCAATTATTGAAACACAAGCTGGTGATATTTCAGCTTATATACCTACAAATGTTATTTCAATTACTGATGGTCAAATATTTACAATGTCCGATCTATTTAATTCAGGGCAAAGACCTGCTGTAGATCCTGGTTTTTCAGTTTCACGGGTTGGTTCAACAGCTCAAATCAAAGCAATGAAAAAAGTTTCAGGATCACTAAAACTTGAGTTAGCTCAATATAATGAGATGGCAGCTTTCGCTCAATTTGGTTCGGATTTAGATCAATCAACAAGAGAAATACTTAATCATGGTGGACGTGTACTTGAAGTTCTTAAACAAGGGCAATATGTACCTATCAACCAAATTGATCAATCGATCTTATTGCTTGCAGTAAAAGAAAGATTAATTAATCCAATACCAGTTTCAGAAATGGGTAGATTTAAAAATGAATTAATTAAATTCTTCTCAACTGACACTAAAGCTAAAGGACTTAGAGATGCATTGGCATATACTAAGGAATTTGATGATTTATTAGAAAATAATATTAAATATATTATTTACAAATTTGTACAAAAATTTGTAAATTCTATCGAGAATTACAACGAAAAAGATAATGACAAATTACCGGAAGTTACAAAACCAGGTACTTATAAAACTCCAGTTAAAAAAGTTGAAAAGAAAACTCCCGCTAAAAAAGCAACTGCAACTAAAAAACCAGTAGCTAAAAAAGCTCCCGCTAAAAAAGCAACTGCCAAAAAAGCAACAACAAAAAAAACTGCAGTTAAAAAACCTGCAACAAAAAAAGTTACTAAAGCAAAAACAATAAAGAAAACAACAACTAAAAGATAATGGCTTCATTACAAGAAACAAAAAGTAGACTAACTTCAGTAAGTACTACTAAGAAGATCACAAAAGCAATGCAACTTGTTGCAACTGCTAAATTAAGAAAAGCAAAAAGTAACTTAGAATCAATTCAAGAATATTACACTTCAGTGTATGAAACATTCCAAAAACTATTGAATAATGTTTCAGATGTTAAAAAACTATTCCCACAAAATGCAAAAAAATCAACATTATTTATTGTTATTACATCAGACCTTGGTTTATGCGGTGGATACAATTCTAATATTTTAAAACTATTAAAAGCGGATGTTAAACCATCTGATAAAATAATTGTTTTAGGTAATAAAGGTATTTCACATCTAGGAGCAGTTGCTATTCCTACTTTTAAAGAATATGCAAGTGTTGGTGATGAACCAAATTATGATTATGCATCAGGTATTGGACAAGAAGCTATTTCTCAATATCTTGCAGGAGAAGTGGAAAAAGTTAAGTTAATTCATACGAAATTTATTAACTCAGTTACATTTGAAGCAAAATGCACTCAATTACTTCCAATTGAGAAACCACAAAATAGCGAAACAAAAGAAGTTAAAACAGTTAAAGTAATGACTGAATTTGAACCTTCTCCAGAAATTGTTCTTAAAAAATCAATTCCTTTATATGTTTCAGCTATGATCTTCGGTTCAATGGTGGAATCAAAAGTTTCTGAAATGTCATCGCGTCGTACAGCAATGGAAAACGCAACTGATAATGCAGAAGAACTAATCAAGAAGTTGAATCTTGAATATAATAGAGCTAGACAAGCAGCAATCACTCAAGAAATTTCAGAGATTGTTGGTGGATCTGAAGCTCAATAATTAAAGGAGACATTATGGCAAAAAACAAAAATATAGGTAAAGTAGTCCAAGTTCTTGGGCCCGTAATTGACGTTAGATTTGAAAACGACAAATTACCAAATCTACTTAATGCTCTAGTAATTAAAAAAGGTAAAGAAACATTCGTTGTTGAAGTTGCGCAACATATTGGTGATGATACAGTTCGTACAATTGCTATGGGTGCAACTACTGGTCTTGTTAGAGGGATAGAGGTTGAAGATACAGGAGCACCAATTTCAGTTCCTGTAGGAAAAGAAGTTTTAGGACGTATGTTTAACGTTCTTGGAAATCCAATTGATGAAAAACCTGCTCCAAAAGGTGCAGTCACATCTCCGATTCACCGTGAAGCTCCTTCATATGAAGAACAAAGATCATCTGCTGAAGTACTTGAAACAGGTATTAAAGTTGTTGATTTATTAGTTCCATATGCTAAGGGTGGAAAAATTGGTCTATTTGGTGGTGCTGGTGTTGGTAAAACAGTTCTTGTTCAAGAACTTATTAACAATATTGCTACACAACATGGTGGACTTTCGGTGTTTGCTGGTGTTGGCGAAAGAACTCGTGAAGGTAATGATCTTTATCATGAAATGAAAGCGGCTGGTGTTCTTGATAAAACAGCACTAGTATTCGGTCAAATGAATGAACCTCCAGGTGCACGTATGCGTGTTGCTTTAACAGGATTAACAATGGCTGAATATTTCCGTGATAAATTTGGGCAAGATGTTCTTCTATTTATTGATAATATTTTTAGATTTACACAAGCTGGTTCAGAAGTATCTGCCTTATTAGGGCGTATGCCCTCTGCGGTTGGTTATCAACCAACATTAGCCACAGAAATGGGTGCTCTTCAAGAACGTATCACCTCTACTAAGAAGGGATCAATTACATCAGTACAAGCTGTATATGTACCTGCCGATGACCTTACTGACCCCGCTCCAGCAACAACATTTACTCATCTAGATGCTAAAACAGTTCTAGATCGTAATATTGCTGCATTGGGTATTTATCCCGCTGTTGATCCTTTAGGTTCAGCATCTAGAATGCTTGATCCAGAAGTTGTTGGACAAGAGCACTATGAAGTTGCACGTAACGTTCAAAAAATTCTACAAAGATTTAGAGAGTTGCAAGATATTATTGCTATTCTTGGTATGGATGAACTTTCAGAAGAAGATAAAAAAGTTGTTGCACGTGCTAGACGTGTACGTAACTTCCTTTCACAACCATTTTTCGTTGCGGAAAAATTTTCTGGTATTGAAGGTAAATTTGTTAAACCAGAAGATACGGTTCGTGGTTTCAAAGAAATTATTGAAGGTAAACACGATGAATTACCTGAATCTGCGTTCTTATATGTAGGAACAATTGAAGAAGCTATTGAAAAAGCTAATAAGAAAAAATAAAGGAGAATTATATGATAGAAGATAAAAATAGAACACATCTTAAAATAATTACTCCTGAAGGAATATTCTATGATCGACCAGTTTCAATTGTAACTGTTAAGACAACAGAAGGATATATTGGTATTCAAAAAGGCCGTGTTCCTATTGTTGGTTCAATAGAAATTTCACCATTAATCATTGGTACTAAAGGACAAGACAATTATATGGATTGTGCTATTGCTGGTGGTTTGTTATATGCAGATAAGGAATCAGTGACTATTATTACTGATGCCGTTGAAGAAAAATCTAAAATTGATGTTAATCGTGCTGCAAAAGAAAAGCAAAAAGCTGAAAATGCACTAAAAGCACAAAAAGATGCTGCAGAAATATTAAAACTTAAATTTTCACTTCAAAAAGCTATTAACAGAATTAATGTGGGTAATCTATAATGAATTATCCTGTATGAGCAAAATTAATTACATATTTCCTTTCTATAGGTATAGTAGGATATGTATTACTTGCAGTTGATTGAACTAAGATAATAAAAAGTACACATAAGTCTTTTGGTATTATCTTATATATAATCATATCCTTAGCACTTGGATATGGTTTAGGAAGTCTTGTGGTTGAAATTGTAAGTTTGGCCATTAATTAAAAAAACAGCCTTTTCCAGCTGTTTTTTTATTTGCGAATTTGATATGTTGTATAATTAAAAAAGATAATAAATTATGGGCGATTACTCAAGTTTGGCTGAAGAGACGACACTCGAAATGTCGCAGGGGTTTCATAGCCCGCGGGGGTTCAAATCCCTCATCGCCCGCCATTGCCGTCTTAGCTCAGTAGGTAGAGCGCATCCATGGTAAGGATGAGGTCGTGGGTTCAATTCCCACAGTCGGCACCATATGTCAAGAGCATCAAAAAGCGATTATTCGCTTTTTTTAATTTTAAAATATAACTTAATCTATATTTTGTTTTGAAATTATTATATTTTTAACTTTTATAATTGTGATAATTATCATTGATACTACAGATAATGATGTAAATATAATACCCGCTATATATTTTAATATATCATCATTGATTGCTTGAATAGTTAGATAAGTAATCATTAATGAATTACCTAATATGAAAGCGATGCATAAATTTAAAGAAGTGGCTTTTGTATCTTGTGTTTTTACGGTTTTTATTGCTTGTGGCAAGAATGAAAGTCCTGTAAATGATGAGCCAACCAAGGAAATGATCAAGATTATCTTATCTTCACCAATTTTGTCTTTTTTATTAATTGCAAATATTGAAAAAACAATACAAGTAATTATTAATGTTGCAATAGTGATAATCATCATAATTCTAAAAACAAAAAGAGAATTATTAAAATGTTCTTTTTTATATTCACCATTTGTCTTTTTATTTCTTAAAATATAATAAATAACAGGTATTGTCATAAGACCACAAAGACCTTGACCAATGGTTAAAACAATCCCTCCATGAGTACTTAAAAGCATTCCATAAATTATTCAAATAACTCTACCTATCATGTTTATTGTTCAAGAAGTTAATGATAATCCAAACGAATGTTTTTCTGTTCAAATCTTTACTATTTGAAATAAAAATGATGCATCAAGAATTATCATTCCTATAATTAAAATTATTAATAAGTTATCCATAAAAAATATTGTACTCTAAAACTATTGAAAGTTACTTATTTATCTTTAAAAATAATATTTTTTATTTAAAAGTTGAATAAGAAACAAGAAAGTTTATTTTCTTTTTAAGATAATTATCTTTAGAGTATTAAAATGTTTATAATTTATTTATAGATAAAGTGGAAAGAGGTAAAAATGACATTTAAAAATCATATGATTAATTTAATAAAAACACAAGATACCAAGAAACGTATTTTATTAATTGATGGTAATGAAGAAAGAAGTTTGAAAGCTGCACTTGATCATAAAAAAGATGGTTATATAATTCCTATTTTATTATTAAATGAACATAATGAAGAAATCGAGTCTAAAATTAAAACTATTGTGATTTCTGATTATAAAGAAAGGAAAGAAGAGTTTATCAAATTATATTTAAGCAAAAGAAATGGTAAGGAAACTGTTGAACAAGCTGAACAAATTATATTTAAACCTAATTATTTTAGTATGTTGTTGCTTGAACTTGGAGAAATTGATGGGGTTGTAGGAGGTTTGACATTTCCTACTTCACAAATTTTAAGTCCAGCATTTAAAATTATTAAACCTAAACCAAATGTAAAAACAATTTCATCTGTAATGATTATGGAAAAAAATTCAGAACATTATTTATTTTCTGATATATCTGTTATTCCGGAACCATCAGAAGAGCAATTGGTTGATATAGCTATTAATGCTTCTAATTTTTCTAAAAAAATACATTTAAAAGATAAGGTTGCATTTCTTTCCTTTTCAACTGCTGGTTCAGCTAACCACGAATCCGCTAAGAAAATTTATAATTCTAAAGAAGAATTTAATAAAAAATATAGACCGATTCATAAAGCTATTGGTGAAATTCAATTTGATGCAGCATTTAAACCTGAAATTAGAAATAAAAAATATAAAGAAAAAGCATTTGAAGAAAGAGCAACTATTTATATATTTCCATCGCTTAACGCAGGGAATATAGGTTATAAAATTGCTCAAAATATGGGTGATTATGGAGCTATTGGTCCTATAGTAACTGGTTTAAATAAACCGGTTAATGATTTATCTAGGGGATCAACATCAACTGATGTTTATAATACAATGCTAATAACTGCAATACAAAGTAAATAAAATAAAGAGTGCCACTCTTTATTTTTTGTTTAAATTTTCAATAATTGGTTTATCACTAAAGGGCAATTTTTCAAATCTATGCATTCACACCAAAGTTAAATAGTTAACTAATATTTTTGCATCTTTTAATTTGCTAGTATCATATTCTCCATAAGCATCAAGAAATATTTTTTCTTGTTTTTTAGAAAGATATGAACCATCAATGGTAAAAGCTAAATCAAAATGTTTATCTCCTAAACTTGCATATTCTCAATCAATTAAGTAAATTTTATCTTTTGAAAGTATAAAATTATTCATTCATGGATCATTATGTAATGGAGTTGTATCATCGAAATTATCAATTATACTTTCTGCTTTATCATAAAATGAATAAACTTCATCAGGTATACCTTTTTTATTTTTTATTTCTTCAAAATATTGTTCTAATCTTGCTTTATGATTTGAATTTGGTAATTTAATATTTGAATTATGTAATTTATATAAAATTTTAGCCATCATTTTAAGATTTTCTTTTTCTAAGATTAGTTCTTTATTTTCTAAGAACTCCCAAACTAATTTTTCTTTTGTTTCTTCGATTAAGTTGGGAACATAATCCATTTTAGAAATTTCAGAATAGTTTAACTTATGATTAAAACCATCGAAATGTTTTATTTTCATAAAATAATTTCCTTTATTATTTTCAATTTTATATGTTTTGTTCTTGTGACCTCCAAGAACTTCGGTCTTTTTTGTATATTTCATATATAAATAATATCTTATTTTAATGATTTTTTTGTATAAGTGTATAATTAAAAGGTATTTAATAACATCAATAAGGAGATATACATGAAAATAGCATTTTTCGATACTAAGAAATATGATGAAACTACATTTGCGGAAGCAAATAAAAATGGTCATGAATTTAATTTCATTACTGAAGGACTATCAATGTCAACAGTTGAAAAAGCAAAAGGTTCAGAAGCAATTTGTGCATTTGTTAACTGTGACGGTTCAAAAGAAATTCTTACTAAATTAGCAAACTTAGGAATTAAATATTGATTCCAAAGATCAGCTGGTTACAACAGAATTGATCTTAAAGCAGCAGAAGAATTAGGAATTAAAGTATTCCGTGTTCCTGCTTACTCACCAGAGGCTGTATGTGAATTTGCAATGACACTTTTAATGTCAATTAATAGAAATATCCACATTGCTTATAAAAGAACAACTTCAAATAATTTTGCACTAAATGGATTAGAAGGTAAAGTTATCAATAATTCTACAATCGGTGTAATCGGTGCTGGTAGAATTGGGCAAGGATTTATTAAAATAGCTAAGGGACTTGGGGCAAATGTTATCGTATTTGATGAATATGCTGAAAAGAATTTTCCAGATACAGCTAAAAACTTAGGATTTACATATGTAACAAAAGAAGAAGTTTTCTCTAAATCAGACTTCCTTTCACTACATGCGCCTTTATTACCATCAACAAAATATATCGTTAATAAAGAAACTTTAGCAATGATGAAACCATCAGCAGTTATCATTAACACAGCACGTGGACCGTTAATTAATACAGAAGATCTACTTGATGCATTAGACGCTGGAAAACTTAGAGGAGCAGGACTTGATGTTTATGAAAACGAAGCAGGAGTATTCTTCTTCGATAAATCAAATGAAGTTATGTCAGATGCACTTCTAACAAGATTAAGAGCTCACCGTAATGTAATCCTTACATCACATCAAGCATTCTTTACAGATTTAGCATTAGCTCAAATCGCTGGTACTACAATGAACAATGTTGAACTTGCAATCAAAGGTGAAGATGGTCAAACAAGACTTATCCTTCAAGAAGATGGAAGAGTAACAAACGGATAATCCCTCATGGGGTTTTCTTTTTATTTTAAAATCAAAATAGTTATTATTATTATTATTATAATGTGGAATAATGCAATATTTTTTTATTCTAAAATACTATTTTTAAAGTGTTATTTTTATTCTATTTTTTAATAAACAATACTTTGTTTTATTTTTTTATCTTTTTTGTATAATTAATCTATTAAATAAACATTAAGGATTAATAAATGAAAGGAAAATTATGAAAATTTTTAAGTTTTTTAAATTAAAAAAACAAGACAGGTTTGATGTTGAAGAACCTAAAGATAAATTAACATGAGTGAAACATGGTTTCTCTGAGTTTTTTGGAACAATGCTTTTAGCGCTAAGTTTAGCTGGATTATCAACAATTGTTGCTGGTACAAGTAAACCCGCAGAACTATTCTTCTTACATCCAGTTTTAGTTGGTTTCTATGCTGGTTTTATTGCTGTTGGTGCAGTGCTATTTATCTTTTTAAGATGATCATGTGATTTAAATCCTGCAGTTACAATAACGAGAATGTTAAAAGGTACAAATACCTTAAGATATGGGATTTTTAAAATTATTATTCAAATGGTTGCTGGAATACTAACTGGTTTAATTATTTATGGATTTGGAAAATTAGGTAATGCATATATTGATGTTGATGGAGTTAATGTTCAAGTTTCTAACCATGCAATTTCTTCATTGAAAGCTTCAAAAAATTCATTCTCTGGTGAAATTGGAATTGGAGAAAACATTGCAGCTGGTGCAACATGAATATTCTTTGTAGAATTAGTAATGACAGGAATTCTATTATTTCCAATTTTTTCAGGTATGATCTCTGATAAGTATAGAGATTTTGGAATTATGTTCATTATTTCTTTATCAGTATGAATGGGTATTCTAGGTGGAACAGCAGCTATCAACCCTGCTAGAGGTCTTGCACAACAAGTTCCAGGATTATTCTTTGGTCCAGGAGTTGGTAATACTAAGAGTTATGCTGATATTGTTTCTGCAACAATTGCGATGCAAGCTGGGACATTTATGGCTCCATTCTTCTACGTACTTATGCAAGGTATTTTAACTGAATGAGTTAACCCTATAGTAATCAAAATTATTCATTTTAGAAACTATAAATCATCATGTATGAAAAAAAGTTTAAAAGAAGAAGTTAAAAAAGAAAAAACTAAGAGATAATCTTAGTTTTTTTTGTTACATTTTTATTGTTTTCATAAGGTTTTATATATAATATTTTTATGTTAAAACATTTCATTTGTAATACAGAGAAAAAAGCTTCAACATCGCTCGAAATTTTTTTTGATTTTATAGTTGTTGCAACTGTTTCAATGATATTTAATGGGTTTATTTTGAATTCTCACCCTGCACCAGCATATCAAAAGGTGTTTATGGTCTTTAATACAGGATTAATAACAACTTATTGATATTCATATTCTTTCTTTAGACAAAGGTTTGAAAAAAATAATATATTTTTTAGAATACTAACTATGGTTAAGGTTATTTCTTTGGGTATAATTGCCACCGGTTTAGATTTAATGATATTTAGATTAAATGTTGTCGCTGATAAAGATCCTGAATGAATTGCAAAATTTTCAATGATTATTTGAGTTTCAGGCTTTGCTTTTTCAAGAATGATTTCATCATTTGAATATGCATTATCATTAATTGCAAATAAAAAAGATGAAACATTAATTAAATTATTGATTGGTAAAATGATTTCTAGAATTGTTGTTGTTATTTTAAATATCATTCATTTAATTTTATTAATAAAGGGAAAATCTATTCCGATATTAACATATGTATTTCTACCTTTATATTTAGTGATTGAATTTATGGGTAACATTGCATATGTTACTGATGCTAATTTAAAGAAAACTCCTAAAATTTCTATAAAATATGCTTCACAAAGATATAAGAAATTAACTTATTTATATATAGGATCTTTATTTATTTCAGGAACAATTCAATTTGCTTATTATTTACACAATTCAAGTGACTTATATATGATTTATAGATTAGTATTGATTTATTTTACAGGATTCTCATTGTGATGGTTCTATTCTGAATATTCTCATAAATTAATTATTAAAACGAAAGCAAAGCATTTAATTAAACTTGCATTCCTAAATATATTTATCCAAGGTTCCTTAGCTGTATTTGGAGGGGCAATAATTAACTCACACAACAGCATTAACGCTCATTATATTATGATTGCTGCACCAACTGCGTTAGCAATATTCTTAATAGGTATTCACTTATATCTATCTTCATTAAATAGAGATGATACTGTCACTATACTAAACTTTAAGAAACAAGCATTATTCATATGTATTTCTAATGTAATTGTTTTAATTGCATATTCAATAACAAGTCATTTTGTAAAAATGCCTATATGAACAGTATATATTGTTATAGATTTTGCTTTAATAGTATCCACAGCATTACCTTATATATTAACTAGAAAATATTGTAATGAATTAGAAAAATGCAAACTAAGAGAAAAATAATCTGAAACTTATTTTTAATTTTTAAATATAGAAAACAAATAATTTAATACAACATTTTTTTATATATAATATATATAATAAATAAATATATTTCAATGAAGAGAAGGTAGATAAGTAAACACTTTTATAGAGAGCCAGGATGGTGGGAGCTGGTAAAGTAAAGACTTAACGAGTTATCTCGGAGAAAAAAAGTTAAACGCTATAAGTTTTAAGAGTCTATACAAGGGTGGTACGTTAGCCCCTTGGTATAAGACTTTTTTTATTTTTGCGATAAAGGAGCTGAATATGATGGAAACAAAATATAACCATAAAAAAGTTGAAGAAGGTAAGAATCAAGAGTGAATGGATAAAGAAGTTTTTTCAAAACATGATAAAACCAAAGAACCGTTTACAATTATTCTCCCGCCACCAAACGTTACAGGTAAATTACATCTTGGTCATGCGTGAGATGTTTCATTACAAGATGCGATTATTAGATATAAAAAATTAAAAGGATTTGATACTTTATGATTACCAGGAATGGATCATGCTGGAATTGCTACTCAAGCTAAAGTCGAGGTAAGATTACAACAACAAGGTATTTCAAAACATGAATTAGGTAGAGAAAAGTTCTTAGAAAAAGTTTGGGAATGAAAAGATGAGTATGCATCTACAATTAGAGAGCAATGAGGAACACTTGGTATTGCTTTAGATTATAAAAAAGAAAGATTTACACTTGATAAAGGTGCAAATGATGCTGTTAATAAAGTGTTCATTGAAATGTATAATAAAGGACTTATTTATAGAGGTAAAAGAGCTATAAACTGAGACCCTGAATTACAAACAGCACTTTCAAACATGGAAGTAATAGGTAAAGAAACAGAATCATCAATGTGATACTTCAAATATCAAATTAAAGATTCTGAAAAATTCCTTAACGTTGCAACAACAAGACCTGAAACAATGCCATCAGATGTTGCTGTTGCTGTTCACCCTGAAGATGAAAGATTTAAACATTTAGTAGGTAAAATCGCAATATCTCCATTAACAGGTAATGAATTGCCGATTATCACTGATGAGTATATCGAAATTGATAAAGGTACAGGTGCTATGAAAGTTTCTGCCCATGCCGCAATCGATATTGATATTATTAAATCTAACAATTTAGAAATTAAAGAATCAATTTTAAAAGATGGAACAATGAATGAATTAGCTGGTGAATTCAAAGGTCTTGATAGAATGGATGCGAGATTAAAAATTGTAGAAAAACTTTCGAATGAGAATAAGATTATTAAAACAGAAACTGTTATGAATAATGTTGGTTATTCCGAAAGAACTGGTGTTGCTGTTGAAACTTTAGTTTCTGATCAATGATTTGTAAAAATGGCTCCACTTTCTAAAGATTTAATGAATGATTTGCAAAGTAACAAGGGTGTTAATTTTGTTCCTGAAAGATTTAGGAATACTTTGGAGCGTTGAATGGAAAATGTTTATGATTGAACTATCTCAAGACAATTATGGTGAGGTCATAGAATTCCTGCATGATATAAAGATGGAGAAACAAAAGTTCAAGTGGAAACGCCTGGAGAAGGGTGAGTGCAAGATGAAGATGTTTTAGATACGTGATTCTCTTCTGGAATTGCTCCATTCTCATTTTTGGGTTGACCAAACTCCATGGAAGATGTTAAAAGATACTATCCAACTAATGTTTTAGTTACTGGCTATGATATTATATTTTTCTGAGTAGCGCGTATGTATTTCCAAGGACTTGAATTTATGGGAGAAAAACCATTTGAAGATGTTCTTATTCATGGGTTGATTAGAGATGAGCAAGGTCGTAAGATGTCTAAATCATTAGGTAATGGGATTGATCCAATGGAAACAATTGAAAAATATGGAGCGGATGCACTACGTTGATTTTTATTAACTAACTCTGCACCAGGTAATGATATTAATTATTCCCCACAAAAATTAGAAGCTGCTTGAAATTTAAATAATAAATTATGAAATATATCAAGATATATTCTAGAAGTAATGGAACATTCAACAGATGAAATTACTGATGCAGATAAATGAATCTTAGATAAATTATCGGTATTAGAAAAACAAGTTTCCATTCGTATGGATAAATATGAATTCACAATTGTTGGGAAAGATATCTATAATTTTATTCAAAATGATTTCTCATCATGGTATATTGAGATGACAAAAGCACAACCAAATAAAAAAGTCGCTAAGGATGTTCTTAGAAAAACATTAATAATTATTGCTCCACTTTTACCATTTATTTCTGAAGAAATTTGATCTAAATTTAATAAAGGAACTATATTTGAACAAGAATGACCAACTATAGAAACGGAAAAAGCGGATTATATAGATGATGTAATTGAGGTTGTTAAATCAATTAGGGAATTTAGAGTAATTCATAGTTTACCAAATTCTCAAGAAGTTAAATATTCAACTACAAAAGAGATAAATAAAAAAACTAGGCTATTTATTTCTAAATTAGCCAATGCTTCTTATGAACTTAACACTGACGCTTTATTTAATTTGAAGGATTTTGATATTAACATTAAAATGACAAAAGAAATGAAAGATGCTGAAATTAAACGTATTAATCAAGAAGTTAAGCGTCTTCAGGCTGAAATTAAGCGTTCAGAAGGAATGCTGGGTAATGAAAGATTTGTTAAAAATGCTTCTCCTGAAAAAGTACAAAATGAAAAAAATAAATATGAGAAATATAAAAAAGAATTAGATGCATTAATAAACTTATAAAATTATAAAAAAAGAGGGTTAACTTCTTTTTTTATTTATTGATTTAATTTAGTGGTACCTTTCGCCTAACTTAAAAGTATCATATTTAATGAATATTTTATAAAAAGCAAAATAACTTTTAAAATGTAATAAAAGGGCAAAGAGATACATTTTAATAGTTTGAAACGTCACTTAATTTTAAAAAACATTATTTTTTTATTTTTTAAAATTTATAAAAAAACAAGTATTTTTAAGGTTTTATTTGAAAAATGACATAAAAAATACCTTATTTTAATTTTTAAATTATTTCAAATTAAAACTAAAATATTTAATTTTAAACCAAACTATATTACATTTTAAATAAGTTGTATATATAAGTTGAAAGGGGAGTATAATTTGAATTAGGAGGCGGAAAAATGAAATTAAAAGTTAAATCAGAAATCGGTAAACTAAAAAAAGTATTAGTTCACCGTCCAGGTAAAGAAGTTGAAAGGATATATCCTGAAATATTTGAAAGATTATTATTTGACGGGATTATGTTCACAGAAAAAGCACAAAAAGAACATGATGTGTTTACAAGTAAATTAAGAGAAAATGGTGTAGAAGTGTTCTATATCGAACAATTAACTGCAGATGTATTAGAAAATAATCCAGAATTGAAGGAACAATTTATTGAGGATTATATTTCAATGTCAGGCATCACAAATAAAACTGTTGAAAAAGCTGTTACTGACTATTTTATGAATTTTACAGATATGAAAGCACTAGTGGATGCAACAATTGCTGGTGTTGAAAAAGTTGAAGTTCAACCAGCTTTTGAAGATAAATTAGTTGATCACTTTGAGAAACATAAAGAATATCCATTTTATGTGGACCCAATTCCAAACATCTTATTCCAAAGAGATCCAATTGCGTCAATTTATGATGGAATGAACTTACACAACATGAATCGTGTAACAAGAAAAAGAGAAAAACTATACTATCAATATGTATTGAAATATCACCCAGAATTTATAGATATTGATTTACATATGGAACCAACAGATCAAGGTACTATGGAAGGTGGAGATATTCTTGTTATCAATGAAGAACAAATCTTTGTAGGTATTTCAGAAAGAACAAATGCTCTTGCAACAGAAGCTTTAGCAACAAAATTATTCAAAAAATACCCAAAATTAAAAAGAGTTGTTGGTATTGAAATTCCTCACTCACATGCAACAATGCACTTAGATACAGTTCTTACACAAATGGATCATAAAATTTTCTCAATGGATCCAGATATGTATACAGAAACATACACTTATTATGAAATAACAAGAAAAGGTACTGAAATGTTTGAAGATGCAAAAATCTTAGAACTGTTACAAAAATACATTGCAAGTGATGTTCAAGTTATTTTAGTTGGTGGTGGCTCAACAGTTAGAGCTAAAAGGGAACAATGAAATGATGGGGCTAACTGCTTAGCAATTGCACCAGGTAAAATTGTTGTTTATGATAGAAATATTATTACAAATGCTTTAGTTAGAGAAGCAGGGGTTGAAATTATTGAAATCCCATCAAGTGAATTATCATTAGGTAGAGGTGGACCGCGTTGTATGTCAATGCCACTTCAAAGAGAAGAAATTTAAAAAACACAAGGAGTAAAATAAAAATATGAATAAATTAACAGGTAGGGCTTTTACAAAATTAATCGATTATTCAAAAGAAGAAATTGAATATCTATTAGATTTATCACATGAGTTAAAAGACAAAAAGAAAAAAAATATATCACATAGAGAATTAGAGGGAAAATCAGTTGCATTATTATTCCAAAAAGATTCAACAAGAACAAGATGTGCATTTGAAGTTGGAGCTTACGATTTAGGGATGAAAACTGTTTACCTAGGACCATCAGGTTCGCAATTTGGTAAAAAAGAATCGGTTGAAGATTCAGCAAAAGTACTAGGAAGTATGTTTGATGGTATTCAATTCAGAGGATACAAACAAAGTGATGTTGAAGAGTTAGCAGAAAAATCAGGTGTTCCCGTTTGAAATGGTTTAACAGATGAATGACATCCAACACAAATGATTGCTGATTTTATGACAATACAAGAAGAAAAAGGTAGAGATTTAGCAGGTCTTAAATTAGTTTATGCTGGAGACGGTAGAAATAATATGGGTAATTCATTAATGATTACTGCTGCTAAATTAGGGGTTAACTTTGTATGTCTAGCACCTAAAGAACTACAACCAGAAGAAGAATTAATTGAAACAGCTAAAAAAATAGCTGCAGAGCAAAATTCAACAATTGAAATGTTTGAGATCCAAGATAAAGAACAAGCACTTAAAAATGCTGATGTAATTTATACAGATGTTTGAGTTTCAATGGGAGAAAATGATTGAACAGATAGACTTAAATTATTGCATTCATATCAAGTAAACATGGAAATGATTCAACTAGCAAAAAAAGATGCTATATTCTTACACTGTTTACCAGCATTCCATGGATTAGATACAGAAATCGGTAAAACAAAAGCTCAAGAATATGGAGATAAATATCCAACTGTTAAAAATGGTGAATTTGAAGTTACAGATGAAGTTATTAAATCAAAACACTGTAAAGCTTTCCAAGAAGCAGAAAATAGACTTCACTCAATTAAAGCAATTATGCTTGCTACAATGAAATAAATTTTAAAAAAGGGGAGGCATTCCAATGGAAATGACCAAGAAAGCACGAAAAAAACGTTCTTTTAAAATGCCTACAGCTTTTACAATCATTATATTAATAATGCTTGTTTTTATTGCATTGTCTTGAATAATGTATGCTGCGGGTATTAAGACAGAAGTTTGAGAAAAAAATAATAAAGGCGTGCTAGTAGCCACACAAAAATCATTACAAGGATTAGGTATATTAGATATATTCCCAGCGATTTGGCATGGTTTTGTTGCTAAGGCTGAAATTATTGCTTTTATTCTCTGTATTGGTGGTGTTTTAGGCCTTATGGCTAGAACAAAAGCTATTGATGCAGGTATTGCGAGAGTAGTCGCAAAATTAAATGGAAAAGAAATTATTATCGTTCCAATTTTAATGATTGTATTTGGTTTGGGAGGGACATCTTATGGTATGTGAGAAGAAACCGTTGCCTTTTTCCCAATATTAATTCCAGTATTTAAAAAAGCTGGATTCGGACCAATTACAGCTGTATTTGTAATTTTAATTGGTGCAGGTGCAGGTAATTTAGCTTCTACCATTAACCCATTTGCTACTGGTATTGCATTCAGTTCAGCAAAAGATGTTATTGGTAACACGGATTTAAAGGCTGCCACATCACAATCAGTAATGTTTGGTACAAGATGAGTGATGTTTGCCTTTTTCCAAGCAGTGGCTATTGCATTTGTTACATGATTTGCTTTAAGAGTTAAAAAAGGTAAAATCATTGTTACAGGAATTGATGAATCAGCAGTTGAAAGAGATTTCATGAAAAATGATGGAGACATTGAATTTACATGAAAACGTAAATTAACTTTAACTATATTCATCCTAGGATTTGTATTTATGATTCTTTCATATTTACCTTGAACGGATTGAGTTGGAAAGTCAGCATTAGCTAATGCGGATTCAAATTATAACAAAGGAATGTTCTGATTAGCTTCTACTCATGGACAATGAGCACAATGAGGTCAATGATATTTAGTATCTGTTTCAGCGGCATTCTTAATGATTGGATTTATTGTATTCTTACTTAATCATAAAGATTTTGTGGAAAAAGGTGAATCAAAAGAAGAAACATATATTAATACATTTATCGATGGATCAAAAGATGTTTTATCGGTTTGTTTATTAATTGCTGTTGCTTCAGGTTTAGGAGTTATCTTAGAGAAAACGCTAATTGGACCATATATCGCTAACTCTGCAAAAGGATTAGGGAACATAGGATTATTAGGATTTGGTGTAGTAATTTTTATACTATCTCTAGTATTATCATTCCTATTACCTTCCACTTCAGGTTTCGGTTCGGCATTTATTCCTATATTTGCTTCAATTGCTGCAAAAGCTTTTGGTGGAAATGACTTACATCCTGATGCTGAACATATACAAGCATATAAATCAGCGCTTGGATTAATAATATTTGCATACATATTCGCAGAAGGGGTTGTAAATTTATGTTCACCAACTTCAGCGGCACTTATGGCATATACAAAAATGTCACATGTGCCTTATAATGTATGACTAAAACATACTTGAAAAATCATTGTTATTTTATTAGTGTTATCATTTGCAATGATGTTAATCATAGGAGGTATTGCACAAGCGGGGCATAGTCTCTTCTAGTGTAAAAAATACATGAAAAAACAAAAAATATTAATTGCTTTAGGTGGAAATGCCTTAGGTAAAAATTATATAGAACAAAAAGAAGCTGTTAAAGAAACAGCAAAAGCTATTATTGATCTTTATGCAGCTGGTCATAGCATTATTGTTGCGCATGGTAATGGTCCACAAGTTGGAATGATCAATAATGCATTTGGTAGTGCATTAAATGAAAAAGTTGTTAATGAAGCTATGCCTTTTCCAGAATGTGGTTCAATGTCTCAAGGATATATTGGATTCCATATTCAAAATGCCATTAAAAACGAATTAAATAAAAGAAATATTAATGGAGAAGTAGCTTCTGTTATAACTCAAACAATTGTTGATAAAAATTCTCAAGCTTTTAAAGAACCAACAAAACCAATCGGCCCATTCTTAACGGAGGACCAAGGTAAAGAATTAGCTAAACAAAATGGTTGAATTGTAAAAGAAGATTCTGGAAGAGGTTGAAGGAGAGTGGTTGCTTCACCAAAACCTATTGACATTGTTGAAAAAAATATTCTTAAAAAACTATCTGACGATAATGTAATATTAATTGCAGGTGGTGGTGGTGGTATTCCAGTTTACAAGGAAGATAATGATTTAATTGGTATTGATGCTGTTATTGATAAAGATTTTACATCTGCAACAATGGCAGAATTAGTTGATGCTGATACATTCATTATCCTAACTGCCGTTGATAAAATTATTCTTAACTTCGGAAAAGAAAATGCTAATCCACTTTCAGAAATTAGTTTAGAAGAACTTGAAAAATTAATTGCATCAAAAGAATTCCCAGCTGGATCGATGGGTCCTAAAGTAGAAGCGGTTGCTGGTTTTGTTAGAAAAACTGGTAAAAATGCTTATATTGGAGATTTAAAACTTGCAGGAAAAATTCTTTCAGGAGAAGCTGGAACTAAAGTTTATAAATAAAAAAAATACACACTCAAATAGGTGTGTATTTTTAATATTTATTTTTCTCAAATTTATTTATTGTTAATTCACATACTTTGTATAATGGAATTAATATAGCGACATATATAGGTATTATTATTGGTGTTTTAAGTATTCTTGCTCATAAAGCAATTTGATAATATCTCTCATATGTATAATGAGATATTGGATAATGAGAATGTCCTTGATTTGAAAGTCTTTGCAAGAATCTAACATATGCAATTGGACCTCAAATTCAAATTCAAACAATTATTATCATTGTTACTAATGTTGTTATAGAAATTAATAATTTAACTTTATCATTTCTTTTTAACTTGTATAGTATAAACATTCCTAATTGAATGAATATAAATATACCGGCAACAATATAAATCATTATTTGTGTATTTGTATCAAATTTTAATGTTTTTTTAGATGCTGTATGTATTAAGGGATTGTTATATGAAATTATAATAACTATTATTATTCCTATAATAGCTATTACATTAATAATAATCATTGATATTCATCAATTTTTTTGTTTAGCATTGAACATATGTTTAAACAATCATGCCATTATTGGAATACCCACCGTAATCATTTCATATTCTCACATTCAAGCACCAATTCCATATTGACCTAGTGATAAAGTTATAGTATCAGCAATCAATGCTATAAAGACGCCTTTTATAGGTCCAAATATCAGTCCAAATATCATTAAGAAAACAAATGTGATGCCAACATTCATAACTCCTTGTATTTTTATATTTATAAATAATCCGGAAATTATATATAACCCAACAAATATCCCTGCAAGCACAATTTCATAAACTGAAATTCTTATATAATTATTAATAAACTCTCTTCATTTGCTATCTTTTGGTAAATCTCTTTCATTATTTTCTTTTGTCATTTTTTAAAATACTCCCTATTGAATGGAAACTACCAATGTATAAAGTATTTTTATCTTGATAATCATAAAAATGTTTTAAATCTTTTACATCTTTTGCTTCTATATCAACTGATGAAATAAAAGAATCATTTAATTTATAAACGAAAATATCTTTATCTTTAAAAATGGTTCTAAGATTAGAAAAATCTTTTCTTTTTGCTATTGTGATAACAACTTGTTCAAAAGAGATTTTTTTATCTTTTAAATATTCTAAAGTTGCCAAGATACCATCTTCATTATGTGCAACATCAAGAATGGCTATTTTGCCATTGATTTCTTGTATTGTTGCTCTACCCAGTGGTTCGTTAAATTTAGCTATAATATTAAATTCATTTTTCAATACTTCTTTAACTAAAAGTTGATTCCTTATTTTATAATGTTTTGCTTGGTTTTCTACTATGAAATGCTTACTATGTTTTTCAATTGTTTTTTTGCTTATGTATTTATTCATATCACCTAATTGGCTACCTGAATAAAAATGCATGTCATTATTTATAATGCCTATTTTATCTTTTAAGACATCTTGTAAGGTTTCTCCAAATATATCCATATGATCATAACCAATAGAAGTGATAATTCCTATATCTCCATTAATAATATTAGTAGGGTCATGAGCACCACCTATACCAGCTTCCAAAATAACAACATCACAATTCATGTCATTGAAATATTCCATTGCACAAAGAAACATAATTCCAAAAAAGTGAATATTACTTTCTTTATATTTTGTAATATATTTCTCTAATTGAACTGTTGGTATATTGAATCCATTAATTTGTATTCTTTCATTAGCTTTAAATATATGAGGGGAAGTAAAAGTCCCTACATTAAAAGTTTTCTTTAGGTTTTCAGTTAAATAATGTGAAACACTACCTTTACCATTAGTACCAACTATGTTAATAACTTTAAAATCAAATAACAAATTAAGCTTATTTAAATAAGCTTTTAATATTTTATTGTTAGTATGTTTTCTGTTATTGAAAATTGATTGTATAAGATTCATATAGTAGTCCGGCCACTATACATAACCATTAGTGGATGAAGTGTTTCACCGCCTACAAATGTAGTTCGCTCAAAAGCTATACTCCCGTCTTTTGATACTTAACGCTCGACACCGGCTCTAATAGTGGCTTTTTAATTATACTACTAAGATCGTAAATAATATGGGGTATTCTTTTTTTTATTTAATTTAGAAGTGTTTTTAGCATAAAAGTATATAATACTTTGGTGGATATTTATACTCATAATATGGTTGAGTGTTTCTACAAGGCGCCATAAACGCCGCTAATATCAATATCCCATTTTAAGGAGAAAAATGTATAAAACAAAAGTTGTAATTGGAGCCCAATGAGGTGATGAAGGAAAGGGTAAAGTTTCAGACTACCTTGCACAAAAAGCTGATTTAGTTGTTAGATATCAAGGTGGGAATAATGCTGGTCATACAATTGAATTTGGTGGAGAAAAATATGCTTTAAAACATATTCCTTCAGGAGTTTTTAATCCAAAAACAAAAAATATAATGGCACAAGGGATGGTAATTAATCCAAAAATGCTTTTAGATGAAATAGCGGAATTAAAATCAAAAGGAATTATCAACTTTCAACTTTTAATTTCAGATAGAGCTCATGTTATACTTCCGTACCACTTAGATTTAGATGGAGCTTTTGAAGAATTAAAAGGTCCGGAGAAAAAAATTGGTACTACTAAAAAAGGAATTGGGCCTTGCTATGAAGATAAATATGCAAGAATTGGAATTAGATTTGGTGATTTTATTAATGAAGAGGTATTTTTAGAAAAATTAGAAGATGCATTAGTTATAAAAAATAAAGTTCTTAAGGCATTTGGATTAAAAACATATACTGCAAAACAAATTTTTGAAGAATATAAAGAATATGCAGCTATTTTAAAAGATAAAGTTGTTGAAACTGGTTCATTACTTGCAAAAGAAATAGAAGCTGGTAAAGATGTGGTTTTTGAAGGAGCACAAGGTGTGATGCTTTGTATAGATAATGGTACTTACCCATTTGTAACATCTTCTTCTCCAACAGCTTCGGCAATCCCTTTATATGCTGGACTTTCAACAAAACACATTACTCAAACGATTGGTATTGTTAAAGCTTATACAACACGTGTTGGTACTGGTGCATTGCCTACTGAAATCATGGAAGAAGAAATTAATGCTGATATCCGTGAAAGAGGTAGGGAATATGGAACTGTAACTGGTAGAGCAAGAAGAGTTGGTTGATTAGATACCGTTGTTCTTAATCACTCAGCTAGAGTTTCTGGGTTAACAGAATTAACCGTTACACTCCTTGATGTTCTTGATAATAGGAAAACTATCAAAATTGGATATTCATATGAACTTGATGGAAAAGAAATTGATTATATACCTGGATCTAATAAAGAATACGAAAGAGTTCAAGTTAAATATATAGAGATGCCAGGTTGACAAGAGGATACGACTGGTGTTAAAACATTTGAAGAACTTCCTAAAAATGCAAAAGCATATATTAAGAAGATTGAAGAATTAACAAATGTTCCTGTAACCATTTTTTCAGTTGGGCCTGATAGAGAACAAACAATAGAAATTAAAAAATAACACTTTAAGGAGAAAAATGATTTCAAGATATAGTACAGAAGAAATGAAGGAAATTTGAAGTGAAGAAAATTTCTATAATTCATGATTGAAAGTTGAACTTTTTACAGCGAAAGCTTTTTCAATATTGAAAAATGAAATCCCTAGTAAAGATGTTGATAAGTTATTTAAAAAAGCAAAATTTGATTTGAAAAGAATTAAAGAAATAGAAGCAATTACAAGACATGATGTTATTGCTTTTACAAGATCTGTTTCAGAATCATTGGGTGAAGAAAAAAAATGAATTCACTATGGTTTAACTTCTACAGATGTTGTTGATACTGCTTTTGGCTATAGAATTAAACAAGCTAATAAAGTGATAAGAAAAGATTTGATTATATTTTCAGAAACTTTAAAGAAAATCGCATTAGAAAATAAATATACATATCAAATAGGTAGAACACATGGTATTCATGGTGAAGTAACAACATTCGGATATAAAGTTGCACTTTGATATGATGAAATGCAAAGGAATATCAAAAGATTTGATAATGCAGCCAATAATATTGAATTCGGAAAAATATCGGGAGCTGTTGGTAATTATGCAAATATTGATCCGGATATTCAAGATTATGTTTGTGAACAATTAGGTATTAATTCATCTAAAATTTCTACACAAACTCTACAAAGGGATAGACATGCAGAGTATATTTTTACCGTTGCTTTAATTGGTTCAACATTAGATAAAATAGCTATTGAATTAAGACATTTACAAAGAACGGAAGTTGGAGAAGTAGAAGAAGGATTTGCTAAAGGGCAAAAAGGTTCTTCAGCTATGCCACATAAGAAAAATCCAATTTCTGCAGAAAATATTTCAGGTCTTTCAAGGTTGCTACGTGGCTTTTCGATTCCTGCATTGGAAAACATTCCTTTATGACATGAAAGAGATATTTCACATTCTTCAAACGAAAGAATTGTATTTCCAGATGCGACAACATTAATTTCTTATATGTTAAGAAGGCTCAATAGAGTTCTTAATAATCTTAAAGTTAATAAAGAAAAAATGAAAGAAAATATTGGTTTAACACATGGTGCAATTTTTTCTCAAAGAGTTATGTTAACAATAATTTCTGAAAACGGATTAACTCGCGAGGAAACATATGATAAAGTTCAACCTATTGCGATTGATTGTTATTCAAATAAAAAAGACTTCAAAGAAGAATTGTTAAAGGCAAAAATAATTACAACTAAACAAGCTGATGCAATATTTAATTTTGAACATTATTCAAGAAATATTGATGTTGTGTTTAATAGATTAGGAATAAAATAAAAGCGATTATTTCGCTTTTTTATTTTGTTTAAATGCAACTTCAAAGGTTGCTGATCAAGTCATTCCTCTTTTTAATTCTATGATTCCATCTTTTTTAGTAATGTCTGTTGGTGCGTTATATCATGAATCATTTGTTCCATATCAAGGTTCGATACATACAAAGTTATCTTCTTTTGGTTTTCAGATTTGCAAATGAGGAGAATCAAATAAGAAATTTATTGTGTAATCGTTAGTAATGAGACTTATTTTCTTTTTTTCAATATTCTTTGCTATTAATGTATCATAATCTTTACCAAACCCTAAAGTATTTAAAGGAAATTTTTCAATTGAAATTTGTTTTTCTTCTAAATTACCATCCATATTTATTATATTTGTTTCGGGGATATTTTTTATGTATGAACTATCTTGTATTTTGAATGCTGGGTGAATTCCAAATTGAAAAAAGGCATCATCTTTACTTAAATTAGTAAGTTCGTAATTTATGTATAAAGAGTTTCCATCTAATCCAATTCTTTGAGTAATATCCATTATAAAAGGAAATTTTTCAGGATTAATTAGTGTTGCAACAGATAACATTTCACCATTTTCAAAAAAAGTTTGTCAATCTAATTCCTTTCAAAACCCATGTTTTGGCATATCGTATTTTTTATCTTTGTATTCAAAGCCTTTTGAAAATCCTAATGATGGAAAGATAATGGGAAATTGTTTTTTTCAACTTTCATTAGCTTGATAAAGTGTTTCCATACCTTTGAATTTTATTGATTTAACTTCTGCATTGTTGTTTAATTCTATTTCTATATTTTCATTATTTAATTTCATATATTAATATTATCATGTAATACACATAAAAAAAATACTCATTTTTAAAGTTTTTTGTTATACTATAAGAGCAACATGTGTTGCAAAAAGTAGATTACTTCTCACCTGATGGTTATACCATGGGTCTTGCTACACAAAATGTAGTTTGTGAGAAGTGGTTCTAACCACTTTTTTAAATTTTACAATAGAAGGAGCTTATTATCGCTAGAATTCATAATAGAAAAAAACCTAAAGCAGAGCATTTAGTAAATAGAGACATACCCTTTCCTAAGGTATTTGTTATCGGTAACGATGGTGAAAAATTAGGAGTTATGCCAACAAGAGCAGCAATTGAAAAGGCAAAGGAACAAGGATTTGATTTAGTTATCATCTCTCCAAATCCTAAACAGCCTGTAGCAAAAATACTTGACTATGGAAAGTTCAAATATGAACGTAAAAAGAAAAGAAAAGAAGCTAAAGCTAATCAAGTTGTTACTAATAACAGGGAAGTAAGATTAACACCTATGATTGGTGATCATGATCTGAAAGTTAAAGCTAAAAAGGCTAAAGAATTTATTCTTGCCGGAGATAGAGTTAAAGTTTCTCTAAAATTTAGAGGTCGTGAAATGGCTCGTCAAGAGCTTGGACATGAAACTTTAAAGAGATTTTTTGCAGAAGTTGAAGATGTTGCAATGATTACAAAGCAACCACAACTAAATTCTAGGTTCTTAGATATGTATATTCAAAGGGATAACAAGAAAAAACCTAAGGAGGCTGAATAATGCCAAAAATGAAAACAAAATCAGCTGTAACAAAGCGTGTTAAAGTGACAGGTACTGGAAAAGTTAAAAGAGGTCAAGCATATAGATCTCACCTTGCACAAAATAAATCAACAAAACAAAAAAGGCAATCTCGTAAGTCTGATCTTATGTCAAAAGGTGACATGAAAAGACTTAAGGGACTGTACTAGGAGGTAACTAATGGCTAGAGTTAAAGGCGGAACAGTTACAAGAGCAAGAAGAAAAAGATGACTAAAACTTGCTAAAGGATACTGAGGACACAAATCAATCGGTTTCAAAGTTGCTAAACAACAAGTTATCAAATCATGAACATATGCATTCAGAGATAGAAAACAAGTTAAAAGAAATTTCAGAAAATTATGAATTGCACGTATCAACGCAGCAGTTAGACCTATGGGATTAACTTATTCAAGATTCATCAATGGATTGAAAAAAGCTGAAATTACTGTTAACAGAAAAATGTTATCTGAATTAGCAATTCATCAACCAGAAACATTTAAACTGATTGTTAAAGAAGCTAAAGCAGCATTAAAATAATTTATTTTAAAAGCAAACGTTGTTTGCTTTTTTTATGTAAAATAATTATATGGACTTTACAAGAATACTAAATATGCAATCCGAGCTTGATAGAAATATTGAAAAAGCGCACGGAGTTGAAAATGAAGACTTAACAAATAGAAAGCTTGTCGCACTAATTGTCGAAATTGGAGAATTCGCAAATGAAATCAGACCTTTCAAATATTGAAAAAAAACAATGGATATTAATGATGATCACGTTAAAGAAGAATTTGTTGATGGTATACACTTCTTTCTATCATTAACATTAAAGGCAGGAGGTAGTCCAGTTGTGGAACCTATTATTGTATCTGAGGATCAAAATATTCAATTATCAACATTATTTGAAGAAACTTCTAAATTAAATTCAAAGTTTACAGGTGAGCAATTAGCTAAAGCTTTTGGTATTTATATGGGTATGGGAAAGTTGGTAGGATTGAAAGAAAATGAAATTGAAAAATTTTATATTGAAAAAAATAGAGTTAATTATGAAAGAGTTTTAAATGGATACTAATATAATTAGTGTCTTTTTCTTTATAATTATTTAATGGAAACCTTAACTTATTACTTTGACAGAAAAATATTTAAAATAGGCATCAAGAGAACAAACAATAAAAATATGTACTTGAAGATGGATGGTGCAAAAGTTGTTTGCTCAGCGCCTAAAAACATAAGTTTAATAGATATCAAAGTGTTTGTTGATCAATATGCACTAAAATTTTATGAACATTCTAAAAAAGTTAAGATTAATGAGTTATATTCATTAAAAGATGATTTCCTATTTTTATTTGGAAAAAAATATCAAATAATAAGATTAACAGGATTTGCAAGAACGAAAATAGAAATTACAAATAACAAAATTTATATTAAATCCCAAGATAATTCTGACGATAGAACAGAAAAGAATATTAAAAGAATTCTTAAGGAAAAAAGTGAGAAATACATAAAAAATAAACAAATATTTTTTGAAAGAAAAATGGATATTCCAATTCATTCCAATAAATTTGTTTATAAAACAAGTACTTGAGGATCTAATTATGTAAAAGAAAAGAGAATAATTTATTCAACTAAATTAGCTCATTATAGAGAAAGTGTTATTGATTATGTTATTGTTCATGAGTTAGCACATAATTTAGAACCAAATCATTCTTCTAGGTTTTGAGTTGAAGTAGAGAAAATAATTCCAAATTGAAAAGAGTTAAGAAAGGAGCTACGAGCTGATAGTAAAATGTCAGATGAGTAGAGGTAAATAGAATGAGAGAAATTATAAAATCACTTGAGAATTCAAGAGTTAAACAATGAGCAAGATTATTGACTAAAAAAGGAAGAATGAGTTCTGGTTTGTTTTTAGTTGAAGGTCATAATATTGTAAATGAAGCAACTGCATCTGGTAATGTTGTTGAATATATTACAACTGATCCTCAAATTGAAGGTATATTAGTTTCTACAACGGTTATGAAAAAAATAACTGGTGCTGTAACTCCTCAAAGTATCGTTGCAGTTTGTAAAAAACCTATGGAAAGAGATTTGGGTAATAAAGTATTGGTGTTGAGGAATGTTCAAGATCCTGGTAATGTAGGAACATTAATAAGAACTGCAAAAGCATTTAATTTTTCTGATGTTATTGTTCAAGGTGCAGATCCCTTTTCTGATAAGTCATTAAGATCATCACAAGGAGCAATATTTAAGATTAATTTAATACATACAAAAGAAGCTATTGATTATTTAAAGGAACATAAAATAATAGTATCTTTATTAGATCAAGATGCAAAAACATATAATGATATTAAATTACCTGAAAAATTTGCATTAGTTATGGGTAATGAAGGTCAAGGTATTGATCAGGCAATGATAAATGAAGCAAATATAAAAGTGTATATTCCAATAGAATTTGAATCACTTAATGTTGCAATAGCTGGTGGTATTTTAATGAATGAATATAAATAAAAAAAGAACAATGTTCTTTTTTTATTATTTTATTAATGAGAAGGAGTTGTTCTTTCTTTACGCTTAAATTTATTTTTTCTAATTTTAGCAATTCTTGTAACTTCTTTTTCTGTATTATCTAAAAAATAATTGATATAATGACCAACACCACCTTCTTTGTTTGTTTTCTTAGTAACAATTAATGCAGCTTTTTGAATATCTTTCGATGAGTTCGCCATTGCTACACTTATACCAGCTACACCAAACATAGAAACATCGTTATAACCATCGCCAAAAGCAATAACATTATCAATATCTACATCATAATATCTTGAAAGTAATGAAATAACTTTGGATTTTTGGACACCAACACCAGTTATATCAAATACAGGAGTTAAACCTTCACCTTTTGATCATGAGGAGAATTCTGCAAGATCTCCATATTTTCTTGTTAAATAATCTTTTAATTCAGGTACATTAACACCTTCTTTTGTATCAAAAATAATACCTGTTGGTTTAAGGGGTAATTTTTCAATATCGATACCTATTTTAAGTTTTGAAGCTGTATTAAATCCAAAAACTCTTGCTAAGTCCTTATCTTCTTTTTCTAATTGAACTCATCCAGGACCTTCAATAGCTAAGTTCGATTTAGCTGCCTTAAGTTTTTCATCGCCTAGAATATACATTACTTCATTTAAGTTTAAATAGTTAATATAATGATTAAAATCATAATCTGATGGATTATGTATATGAGCACCATTATAGTTCCCCACGATAGTATCTAGCCCTAATTTTTCATAAGTGTTTTTTGTTGCTCTTCAAGGTCTACCGGTAATAATACATACTATATGACCTTCATCCCTTGCTCTTTGTATTGCTTCAATCGTTTCTTCATGAATAGCTCCATTAGCTGAATCAGCTAATAGTGTTCCATCTAAATCAATAGCGAATAAAAAAGTTTCTTTTTTCATATTTCCTCCTGGTTCTTAATAATATTTTATCAAAAAAAGTAATTTTGTTGAATTTATACAATAAAAAATAACTTTTTGTTAATTACTATAATGATTTCGAAAGTGATTTTTTTAAATGATTAGTCATATTTTGTAGGTGAGTCCTTTTTCTTGGTGTAAAATATTAAAAAGACATTAAATGGAGGTTTAAAATGGTAAAAGTATTATCGCACCCGCTTATTGAGCAAAAATTAACAAAAATGAGATCAAAAGAATGTTCATCATTGCAATTTAGAAAAAATTTAAATCAAATTGCTTCACTTATGACATATGAAATTCTTATGGATTATAAGATGAAACCAAGAACAGTTACAACACCAACAGGAGCAAAAGCGCAAGGGAGTGACTTTGATAAGGAAATTGTTATTGTACCAATCCTTAGAGCAGGTTTAGGAATGGTGCAAGGAATTGAAGAATTAGTTCCGCAAGCTAGAATTGGACATATTGGTATGTATCGTGATGAAGAAACTTTTGAAGCGGTTGAGTATTTTTATAAGATGCCAGCAGTTTCAAAAGATTCAAGAATGCTAGTTGTCGATCCTATGTTAGCAACTGGTGTATCTGCTGCAGATGCAATTTCACAATTAAAAAAAGATGGTTTTACTAATATAACATTAGTTTGCTTAGTGGGTGTACAAGAAGGGATTGATAGAATCCATAAAGAACATCCTGAAGTTAAAATTTTCTTAGCAGCAAAAGATCCAATCCTTAATGATAAAAAATATATTATGCCAGGTCTAGGTGATGCTGGAGATAGAATATTTGGTACTAAATAGATACATAAATGTATCTTTTTTTATATAATTTTTATATGAAAACACAAATGACTCGCATGGAAAAATGAAAAACCTATAGAATAGAAATACAAAAGAATATTTCTTTACAAGAATCTATAGTTGTTTCTAATGAAAAATTAAACATACTTACATCAAGATTATTAGAGACATTCCCTGAATATAAAGTTAAATATCCTACAGAAAAAAATAAAGAATTAAGTGAAATTAATTTAAATAATATTGATGGCCCTGAATTGTTTTCAATTGATAAAGCATCAAAAATTATTGAAGAAATAAATTCAAATGAATCTAATGAAATGCAATCATTGCAATATATCGAAACTTTTAACTTCTCTTCTGGAGAATTAGATGATGCAATTGCAGAAGTTAAAGTGGGTAAAGTCGCGAAAGTTAAATATATAGATATTGATAAGGACACTCAAGTAGATATAAAATTTAAAAAAGTATCAATACCAAAAGGAGAAAAGAATGAATAAAAAAAATATTGCAATAGATGGCCCAGCAAGTTCGGGTAAATCAACTGTGGCTAAAATAGTTGCTAAAAAGTTAGGTTATATTTATATTAATACAGGTTTAATGTATAGGGCGGTTGCTTATAATGCTATTAAAAAAGGAATAGATTTACAAAATGAGGAACAAGTTTCCAAATCTTTTGTTTCAGGAATGATTAAATTACTTCCAAATGAAGTTGTTGAACTTAATGGTGAAGTATTATTTAATGAATTACGTGATGATGTTATTTCAAATGGCGCATCAACAGTTGCTAGATATAAAAGCGTTAGAGTGAAATGTGTTTTAGAACAACAAAAGATGGCAGAAAATAAAGGTGTTGTTATGGACGGAAGGGATATTACTTCGATTGTTTTACCAAATGCTGAAATAAAGATATTTATGTGAGCCTCTCCTGAAGAAAGAGCAAATAGAAGAGTTAAACAAAATCAAGAGTTGGGATTCTCTATAAATTATGACAAAATATTAAAAGAAATTAATGATAGAGATTATCAAGATATGAATAGAAAAATCGGTCCTTTAATACAAGTGAAAGATGCAATTAAATTGGATACTACTAATTATTCAATCGAACAGGTTGTTGATGAAATTATTAAAATGATCAAATAAAAGGAGTAATTATGTATAAAAATTTAGTAGCAATAGTAGGTAGACCAAATGTAGGTAAATCTACATTAGTAAATAAATTAATAGGTAAAAGAGCATCAATCGTTCATGACGAAGAAGGTGTAACAAGAGATAGACTTTATTATGATGTGGAGTGATCGGGTAACAAATTTGAAATTATTGATACTGGCGGAATTTCCATTGAAGGTAAACCATTTCAAGAACAAATTAAAATTCAAGCGCAAATTGCAATTGAAGAGGCTGATGTAATAGCAATGGTTGTTGATGGTGTTGATGGATTAAATCCAGATGATGAATTTATTATTTCTTTATTAAGAAAATCAGGTAAGAATGTTATGATTCTTGCAAATAAGTTAGAAGGTAATAGAGGAATGGATTATTCTATTTATTCTTCTGGTTTTGATGTCTTCCCTATTTCAGCAATTCATGGAGAAGGAATTGGTGATGTTTTAGATAAAATATCTTTATATTTAGACTTTGATAAAAAAGTAGAAGAGAATTATAGGAAATTAGCCATTATTGGAAAACCTAATGCTGGTAAATCATCATTACTTAATTCACTATCCAATAAAGAAAGAGCTATTGTTTCTCCAATTGCGGGAACAACAAGAGATTCTGTTAAAGCTGATATTAACATTAATGAACATCCTTTTCGTGTCGTTGATACTGCTGGTATAAGTAAAAAATCAAAATTAATTGAATCGGTAGATCATTACGCTCTTGGTAGAGCAAAAGCTTCTCTTGCTGAATCTGATTTAACACTTTTAGTTATTGATGCAACGAAAGAACTTTCGCATTTTGATGCGCGTATTGCAGGATATGCAATGGAAAAAATGAAGCCTATTATACTTGTTATTAATAAATGAGATTTAATAGATAAAAATACAAATACAATGCATGAGTATGAAAAAATAGTACGAAAAGAATTTAAATTTCTTTCATGAGCACCTGTGGTATTTATTTCAGCAATTAATTCTTCAAGGTTAAGTAAATTGAAAGATACAATTATTAGAGTTGACGAGAACTTAACAAAAAGAATTAAAACAGCATTACTTAATGAGATGCTATTAGATATTCAAATGATGCAACCTGCCCCTTCATTTAATGGGGGAAGATTCCATGTCTCATTCGTTAAACAAGTTGAAGCGCCAATTCCAACATTTGTTCTTTTTGGTAATAATAAAAATTATGCACACTTTACATATATGAGATATATAGAAAATCAATTTAGAGAATATTTTGGGTTTGAAGGAACTCCAATCAAACTTATTATTAAAAATAAAAAAGGCGGATTTAATGAATAAAAAAATTACAATTATTGGTTCTGGAGCACTTGGAACTTCATTAGCAAAAGTGTTGGTTGATGCAGGGCATTTAAACGTTGTCATTTATGGTATTGATTCTGAAGAATTGAAAGATTTAGAAAATGGATTTAATACAAAATATTTCCCTAAAACAACAAAACTCCCAAAACTAAAAACAGAATCTGTTTTAAAAGATGCACTTAATGGAACATCTTATGTGATTACTGCCGTCCCTTCATTCACAATGAAAAAGGTTATTGAAGATATACAAAAAAATATGAATTCAAAATTTTTATTAATAAATGGTTCTAAAGGTTTTTTTCCTGAATCATCACTTTCATTACATGAAGGAATGACTTTAGCAACAAAAGAGAATGAGAATATAAGAGGTGTGGTATCTTTGATTGGGCCTTCACATGCTGAGGAAATAGTTAAAGAAGCTCCTACTACAATATGCGCGGTTGATTTTAATGAAAATGCAGCAAAAGAAGTTCAAAATTTATTTAGAACAGATTATTTCCGTGTTTATGTTCAAACAGATGTAAAAGGTGCTGAAGTTGGTGCTGCTTATAAGAATGTATTAGCAATAGCAGCAGGGATGATTGTAGAAGAGGGAATGGGTATAAATACTTTAGCTGGTCTTTTAACAAGAGGTCTTAATGAGATGTTAATTTTTGCAAAAGCTGTTGGTGGAAAAGAAAAGACTGTTATAGGTCTCACTGGGGTTGGAGATCTTATTGTTACTGCAATGTCTGATCACTCTAGAAATAGACAATTCGGAAGAAGTTTTGTTAAAGAAGGTGCTGAAAAAGCTCTCGGAACAAATAAAACCGTTGAAGGATTAGTTGCACTCAAAAATATATATAAAATAGGTAAAGAGAAAAAATTAGAATTACCAATTGTATATTCTTTATATTCAATAATTTATGATAGTGAAAAACTAAAAGATTTACAAAGAGATTTTTGAAATAGAGAATTAAAACCAGAATAATCAAGCCTCATTTATAACTTCCAATATAAATATTATTTTATAAAAAAAGCCTAAAACTTGCTCTATGAGTGTATAATTAGTATGTCAAACAAATATTATTGACTATACATTTAAAGGAATAAAAATGAACAAAGCAGAATTAATTGAACAAATTTCAGGAAAATCAGGTTTAACAAAAGCCGATGCAGAGAGAGCACTTAATGCATTTATTGAATCAGTAACAATGTCAGTAAAAGATGGGGAAAAAGTAACTATTGCAGGTCTAGGAACATTCGAAAGAGTTTCAAGAGCAGCAAGAACAGGTATTAATCCTCAAACAAAAGAAGCGATTCAAATTGCAGCTAAAAATGCTCCAAAATTTAAGCCAGCAAAAGCATTTAAAGAACTTGTAGCTTAATTTTTCCAAAAAAAGAGGTCTCCTCTTTTTTTAAATTCTTTTTTATAAGAAACATGCAAAATCTAAAATACCTGGAAAAATTAATTCTAATTCAATCCCATACATAATTGCATCATCTATAGAAAAAGATTTTTTACGTATTGTTTCAATCGTATCTGTATATACCATAAAATATTTATCATATGCCTTGAATGCAAATATATAAAAAGATATCCCTCCATGATTTTGTATATCGCGTAAATATTTCCTTTGATGATATTTAATATTTGATAAAGGTAATGATTTTAAATTTGTACTCTTTGCTTCAAATGCTATAAACTTACCTTTAAAAATTCCGTAGTAATCAGAAGTTGATTTAGTTTTTATATATGCTTCATCTATCTTTAATTTATTTGAAGACTTAATAACTTTACCAAAAGAAATAGGTATTTCTTTTTTGTGAAAAATACCAATATCATTCTTTTTATACAAAGCTATGGTGGTATTTAATAATGATTCAAGCAACATACCTCTATTTTTCATATAATCACCTCTAATTAATATGTAGCGAATTTTAATTTATTTTAATTATCTAAAGAAACTTTTTTAAACAAATATTAAAAATAAAGAATTACCTTTATAATATTTTTATGGCTAAATTAAATTTAAAATCAGAACTTGTACTAAATAAAAAATTTTCAACAGAATTATCAGGATATAACGCCAAAGAGGTAGATGAATATTTAGATGAAATTTTACAAGATTATAGAACCTTTGAAGAACTTGTAGCAACTCAAAAATCAACTTTGGCAGAAAAAACAGATTTGCTTAGTGATAGAGATGAAAAAATAGAACAATTAGAATTAGAAATTGAAACATTAAAATCGCAATTAATAAGAACGGAAGAAGGTACTAATTCTAATCTAAAAAAAGAAATTGAAGAAATTAAAAGACAAATGTCTAAAATGAGATAAGTGATATATAATAAGAAAGCACTGGTTAACTGCTGCAAACTTGATTTGTAGAGGAAAGTCCGCGCTGGTACAACCTGTGATGGTTGTAGTGATCGTGTCAGCATTAATAAGGCTGAGCTTAGACGTCAGGAAAAAAACTCTTGTAGTTTAATCCTAAAGTGCCACAGAGACGAGAAGGGGCGACCCGGAAATGAAACGCGGTAAACACCACGAACCAGAAACCCAAATTATGGTAGGGGAATCAAGCTTAGGGAAATGAACCGATGCTTGGTATCGAAAGATAAGAGAAATAGTTAGCACCCGCAAGGGAACAGAACGCGGCTTATAAGTGTATAGAGGGGTCTTGCCCCTTTATTTTTATTTTTTTGATACAATTTAATTAATACATTTTAAAAAATAGGAGGTTGTTATGAATAGTATTGCGATGTGAGGGATATTGGGTGGATTAATTGCTATTGTAATTGGTTTTTTAATTATTTCAGCTTTATTAGATAGAAAAAAACGTAAAAAAGCTAAAATTGAAAAAAATGAAATTGATAAATTAAAAAATGCTGCTGTTGGTAATATGGCGATATTGATAAATTTAGTGGTTGAAAAGAATAAAAAAATATTAAAAGAATTCATTCCTTCAGTAGGTAAATGAAAAATGTCAGATATTAACAATATGGCAAAAGATGAAATGAAAAGAATCGAAAAAGCTGATTGATTCCCCTATTTAAAAGAAGAAGATATTCTTATGGAAAATTATTTAATTATTTCAAAAGAAAAATCAAATAATTGAGAGAAAAAAAATCAAGATCAAATAAAATATTTTCAAGATCTTGAAGAAGCGCTAGATAAAGAAAAATATAAAGATTTTATAAGGGTTCAAAAATCTCGTTTAACAAGGAAGTACAATAATGACAACAGCAAATAAATTTACTATTGCAAGATTAATAATGGTTATTCCATTTATTTTAATGATGTCTGTAGTTATTTACTTAACTCAAATTAAACTTGAAGAACTTAATTTTAAAAATATAAATAATGCAACTATTATATTTATTTCAGCAGGTATTTTATTTGTAATTGCAATGATTACTGATTTTATTGATGGTTATATTGCTAGAAAAACAAATACAGTTACAACATTTGGGAAGTTATTCGATCCTTTGGCGGATAAATTCATGACAACAACCGCTCTAATTGCATTGGCTATATTAAATATTGTGCCTGCATGAGTTGTTATTCTATTCGTTTTACGGGATGTTTTAGTTGATGGTTCAAGAAATATTGCTGCTAAGAATAATCTTGATGTTGCAGCTAATATGTGAGGAAAAATGAAGACGGTTTTCCAAACACTTGCAATAATGCTATTATTTATATTATGGCCAATATGTGTACAATGCCATGATCAAACAAGTATAAAATATTATGCATTAAATACAGTTACATTTGTTGCTTTAGTTTTATCTATTGTTTCAGGAATAATTTATTTTAAACAAATTAAACATATAATTAAACTAAAATAGTGCTAATTAGCCTATTTTTATTTTTGTATAATATAATTAGAATAAACAAAAGAGGAGCTATAAAATGAACAAAAAAATATTTTTTTATGAAGTGGAACCTAAATTTTTTAAGGATTCAACAGGAAATGGATGCGGAGATTTAAAAGGGTTAGCTGATAAATTCGATTATTTTAAATTCTTGGGTGTGGATATGATTAATTTACCTAATTTACTTTCTGCATATTCTGATGATATAAATCAAGATTTTAAAGCAGTTTCAAAAACATATGGGTCAATCGCTGATTTAAAAAAAGTGATTGAATTAAGTAGGAAATATGGAATTAAGATATCTGTTGAAATTAATATAGGAACAATTAAAGATACTCACAAATGATTTAAGAATGCAAGTAATCAAGAATTTTCATTTAAAGATATAGTTGATTTCAAACCAGAAATTAATCCAGATATCACTGAGGGTGAATATAAATATAATGAAAAAACAAAATCTTATTATCTTATTAACGAAAGAACTCAAGAAGTTGTTTTGAATTGAACAAGTGAAGAAACAGTTAAAAAGTTTATTGAAGTAGTTGAATTTTGGCATAATCTTGGTATTGAAGGTTTTGTGTTTACAAACTTTGAACAAATAAATTATGGTTCAACTGATGGTGAGTTAATGACAGATGAAACCTTAAGACAATTGCGTAAATTTTATCAAGCTATTAAAGAAATTGATGGAAATATAATAGTTATAGGTAAATCAAGTAAATTAGATGAATGAGCAGCAAGAGAGTTCACAGAAGGTGAAAGACAAACATTTGATTACACACAATTAACAGCAATTTCTTTATTGGGAACTTCAAAACAATTTGGGAATGATAAAATCGGTAAATTCACACAAGGTTCATTAGTTAAAAAAATATCAAGATTAGTTGATACTAATAAAAACATTTTAACTTTTGGTTCTTCTGAAGTTGGACGTGTTACTTCAAGATGAGGAGATGCTAATCAATATCATGCAGAATCAGCAAAATCAATTGCTCTATTATTGCTTACAACCTCAGGTTCATCCTCGATTTATTATGGTGATGAATTAGGTATGAAAAATATTGGATTAACAAATTTGGATGATTTTCAAGATATTACTATCCATGAAAGAAAGAGAGCGTTGGCAAATCAAAAAGTTTCTGAAAAAGAATTTATGGCAGCACAAATTCTTCAAAATCCAATTAATGCAAGAGGGTTAATGGCATGAAACTCTGATAAAAACGGTGGTTTCTCAAATTCAAATGAAACAATTACACCTATTTCAGAACAATTTAAACAAATTAATGTTGAAACTCAATTCACAAACAAACACTCTCCTTTAAATTTTTATAGAGAAGTCATTAAACTTTCTAAGGATTCAAAATATAAATATATATTTAATAATGGAACATATAAAATTTCTTCTCAAAAACTTGGGATTGGAGTAATTCAAATTATTAGGAAATATAAAGATCAAGAAATACATATATTAATTAATTTTTCAAATAAAGAAAAAAATGTTACATGTCCAAAATCAGGAGGTATGATTTTGCTTTCTACTTACGGTCAAAAAAGATATGCTGAATTGCCAAAATCATTATTACCTTTTGAGGGTATTGTTATAGTTAAAGGTTATGAAGAACAGGTATTTAAATCAAAATCAAGAATAAAACAAGATTTGATACAAATGCAAAGTAAAGAAGATAATATAATTAAACAAAATATGAGTGATACTTCAATTGAAAGAACTCAAGAAATAATTCCAAACAAAATTAAAGATCAAAAATCAAATAAAGAAGAAAGTATTGAACATTCTATTAAGCAAATGAATCCAGAAAAAATAAAAACACCAGAAGAAATAGAAAAAGAACGTCAATATCAAGCACATCTTGCTACTCAAAAATTAATTAAAGCTGATCAAAAAGCTCAACGTGAGAAATTAGAAAGAAAACATAAACTTCAAAAAGAAGAACGTAAAATTGAGCGTTTAAAAAAAGAAGCAACACAGGAATTGAAAGTTGCAATAGAAAATAACGGGATAAATGAAGAACTTGAAGAAGAAGTTATCTTAAAAGATATGACTACAATACAAGAATCACATATTATCAAAAATCAAGAAAAAAATAAATATTAATTAAGATATATTAAAAATAAAAAATTTGTTATAATAAAAAAGCCATACATAAAGACCGCAACAGGTAAAAACCTTAATTAGTTGCCGAGTGTATTCTCGAATGGGTCTTATACCCATTTTTTATTTGTATGAGCAAAATAAAAAGAGGAGGTTTCATGAACGCTTTAAGACAAGCAAAAGAAACACAAGTTAAAGAAATTTCAGAAAAAATTTCTCAATCAGCAGGACTTGTTGTTGCTGAATACCATGGACTTACAGTTGCTGAACTGCAAGAACTTAGAAACCTTTCAGCTGAAAAAGATGTTGAATTAAAAGTTTATAAAAACAGAATTTTCAAAATTGCAGCTAAAGAAAATGGTATTGAAGCAATTAACACAGAACTTGTGGGACCAAATATCTTTGCTTTCGGGAAATCAGATGATATTTCACCAGCTAAAGTTTTAGCGGAGTTTGCAAAAACACACGATGCACTTAAACTAAAAGCCGGAACATACGAAGGTCAAGTTATTGGTTTAGAAGAAGTATTACAAGTTGCTACACTTCCTTCATTAGAAGAAGCACTTACAATGCTTGCAACATCAATGATGGCACCATTGAAATATATTTCAGTTGGGATGAACACATTGGTAGAAGATGGCCTAATTGGTACATCAGAAGCAGCCGCACCAGCAGCTGAAGAAAATAAAACAGAAGAAAAAACAGAAGAAACAAAAGAGGAGGCTAAATAATATGGCTAAACTAACAAAAGAATCATTTATTGAATCACTTAAAGAAATGAACATCAAAGAAGTTATGGAACTTGTTGATGCAATGAAAGAAGAATTTGGGATCGACCCAACTGCAGTTGCAGTAGCAGCAGGACCTGCAGTAGCAGCTGAAGAAAAATCAGAATTTAACGTTACACTAAAATCATTTGGTGGAAACAAAGTTGCTGTTATTAAAGCAGTTAAAGAAATTACAGGAGCAGGACTAATGGATGCTAAAAAAATGGTAGAAGCAGTTCCTTCAGTAATTAAAGAATCAGTTAAGAAAGAAGAAGCTGAAACAATGAAAGCAGCATTAGAAGCGGCTGGAGCAGAAGTAGAACTTGCTTAATTAATAATAAATAATCTTTAGGGATTATTTTTTATTAAACTTTTTATATATAAACAACTCCATTTCAACGATAAAAAAAGAATCGCTATAGATTCTTTTTATTTTGTCTTTTTTTATCAGCCTTTATATAACCTCTTTTTATTTGTATTTTATATATTGTAATGGGAAGTGTTATAAAAGTAATTAAAGTTATGAAGAATATTATGGCTGCTTGATAATTAAGAATTTTAGTTGTTCCATGAAATACTCCATAATGGGTTGATCCCATCGGATCTGTTATGACTAATCATAATGAAGCATAAAATATCTCATAACTAATAGATAACATAATTCCAATAATTGAGATGGTTGCTAATGGATAAAATAATCAAGGGTTTATATTTTTAGTTTTAACTTTCTGGTGTTCAAATTTTTCAATGTATATTTTTTTATTCTTAATAGAAATTTTCCTAACTTTCAACCTATTTATTATTTGACTAATAATTAGGATTGTATAAAGCATAAAGAAGAATAATACTGGATAATTAGAAGAAGCATCAATAATTGAGTCTGAATTCATAATTATTGCTGGTATTCCAATAATAATCACTACAATAATATAAATCATTGATGTATAAATAAAACCATATAATTTTGGTAATTTATTTTTGAAAATTTTCGATCCTAGTAAAAGATTTTCTTCAATTGCAGCTTCAGTAGATCTAACTTGAGACATAATAAATCCATTACACACACCCAATGCAGCAATAGCAATAAATATATTTAACAATCTAGCTATTATTTGTTTTGCTTGGGCAGAACTAACAATAGAAGAAAGTAAACGAGAAGGGTTTGATTGACCGGTAATTAATTGAGCTAAAGTGATTAATAAATATAAAATTAAAACACCAGACATTCCAATTATGATTCCAAGTGGAACATTTCTTTTTGGATTTTCTATATCGGTTGCTATATTTGTGACGTGTATAAAACCATCGAATGCAAATAAGGCAGCTGGAAGTATCATTATTAATGTAGAGAATGAGAAAGTTGACACAACAACCTTTTTTCCATCTGCTGCAAGTCATTTACCACTCGTAAAAACACTTCCACTATGAATCCCATTAATACCAACTAATCCAACAATTGCAACAATAACTAAAGGAATGAATTTTAATATTACAGATATATTTTGAATTACTCCAATAGCTTTAGTAGAGATGATTGTTAATGTTCAGAAGAAGAAATAAATCGCTGTTGAAAGCAGTATTACATAACCCATATGAATACTCACGCTAATATTGATAGTATCAGGTAAAACTGCTTGTAAAAAGGCTTCTGATGCATAACAAGTTAAAGCGAATATTAATAAACTATGATAAAATGTTGGTTCAACAATTTTACATAATTTACCAAACTTCTTACCCACTAGTTTGTAAATATAATTTGATAAACCTGCTTTACCATGTACACCCGTACCAATTTCTGAAAAAGCAAGTGCTGCTCCAAGTGCAATAAGACCTGCGAATATTCAAGCTAATAAAATTACAATTCCATTACCACCAGCGCTATTGAAAATAGGTATATTTTTAAAGAAAATACCTATTCCAACAATAGAACCGATAATAAGTGAAATTGCAGTTCATAAGCCAAATTTCTTAGCTTTTTTCTGCGACATTTTATCTCCTTTGTTTTTTATATTAAGACTATATAAATAATTTGAATTAACAAGACTTTTAATAATCTATATAAATAATACCATAAAGAAAATTTCGAAATTGGATTGGTCTAGGAATGAAAGTTATTTTTTCATCTTTTTCATCTTATTCTTAAAATAAAATGTGGAAAAAGAAAAGAAAAAAAGATTTTTGAAATAGTTATCAACAATAGTAAATTATTAGCTTAAAAATATTGGGAATAATTTTTAAAAATAATAACTCAAGAATAAAATTAACTAAATAATTAATAGAACTCAGTAAAAAAAGTAAAAAAAGTATTCTATATGTAATAAAAATGCATTTTTACATTTTTTTAAATTAATATTTTTCTATATAAAAAAACATCAAAAAATACATTAGTTTGTATTATATTATGTTATACTTTATAGGCATATTGTAAATATGGTAGATTCTTCACTTAAAAAGAAGAACTAAAACGAAAGAGGCAAAATGGCAGAACTTAAATATCAATTAAAAAAATTCGGACCACTTACAGAAAGAAGAGATTACTCTAAAACTACTAATGATCTAGCAACCCCAGATCTATTAGAAGTACAAAGAAAATCTTTTGATGAACTTTTAAATAAGGGTCTTGAAAAATCAATTCAAACAATTTACCCAATAACATCGACAAGTGGAAAAACAACAATTCACTTCTTACATAAAACTCTTGGATTCATCACACCAGTTGACCAAAGAAAAGATAAAGAAAAAAGATTAGCATTAGCTAAAAAGAAGAATAATTCAAAAACAGCTCTTAAATTCTCAAATGAGATTGAGCAAATGCCTAAAAATGAATACGGTTGATTAAAACAACACAAACAAAAAGGTTCAACATATGAAGCGAAGATTAAAGCAATTTTATTACGTATCAATGAAGAAAACCCTTCTGATTCAAATTTAGAACAGTTTAAAGATGTTGAATTAGATAAAATGTTGGATAAGACACAAACAAAAATTAGAATCGCTAATCATGAAACAGGTGAAATCATCGAAACAATCGATGTAGCACTTCTAATTAAAAATGCAGATGATTTAACAAAAGATGCTAAATCAAAAGCAGAAGCTAAAAAAGCTAAAAACTTTGGTATTGTAGCCAACGAAGTTCTTTTTGGAGCAATTCCATTAATGACTGAAGGTGGTACTTTCTTAATTAACGGTTCAGAAAAAGTAATCGTTTCACAACTTATTCGTTCGCCTGGTGCTTATTACGGACTGCGTGTTCGTAATCAACAAGGTGGGGATGATCTTTTCAATAAATTAGAAATCCTTCCACAATTAGGATCATGAATTGAAATATTCCATCGTGTTACTGGTAATTCAATTGACTGAGTTAAAATTAGATTAGATAAAAATAAACGTGTTCCTATTTCTGTATTTTTAAGAGCGATGGGTATGACAAAAGAAACAATGACTGAATTATATGGTGAGTCACAAGTTCTTTTTAATACTTTTGCAAAAGATAAATTTACTACAGAACAAGAAGCATTAGAAGGATTACATCGTGTAATTAGAAAAGGTGATCGTATTACTGAAGAGTCTAAGAAAAACTTAATTTCTAATTTACTTTTCAATGACAAAAGATATAACCTTTCAAGAACTGGTAGATATATGCTTAATAGAAAACTTAATCTTGTTGAAAGATTAAGAAATTCTATTCTTGCTGAAAACATTGTTTCTTCAAATGGTGTGGTTCTTTATAAATCAGGAACATTAATCACTAATGAAATGGCCATTGAAATTCAAAGAGCATTTAATTCGGGGATGGTTGAAACTATTGAAATTCCTAACATCACTGCTGAAGTATATGGTTCTCAAGTAAATGAAAACAAAGAACTTGAAAAGAGAATTAAAATGTCTCTTGTTAAAGTTTATCCAACTAAAAAATGAATGGATGCTGGAAAACCAATGATTAATGTTATTGCTAATGATCCAAAAACAGTTGAAACACATATTGTTGTTTCTGATTTAATTGCTGCTATTTCTTATTACTTCAACATTATTGAAGGACTTGGTAATGATGATGATGCAGACTCATTGATTAATAAAAGAATAGTTAATGTTGGTGAATTGTTAGAAAATCAATTTAAAATTGGTCTAACAAAAATGGAAAAAAATGCAAAAGAAAGAATGTCTTCAAAAGAAGTGGACAAAATTACTCCTAAAAATATTACAAATAATAAACCTATTTACAATCAATTCAAAGCATTCTTTAATTCATCACAACTTTCACAATTTATGGATCAAATTAACCCATTAGCTGAAATTTCAAATAAACGTAGAATTACTTCTCTTGGACCAGGTGGTCTTAATAGAGATACGGCACAATTCGATGTTCGTGATGTTCATCCTACTCACTATGGACGTATTTGTCCTATTGAAACACCTGAAGGACCAAATATTGGTTTAATTCTTAACTTTGCTAACTATTCACGTATTAATGATTTGGGATTTGTTGAAACACCTTACTTCCCAGTTAAAAATGGGGTAGTTGTAACAACTCCTGTTTATTTATCAGCGGTTGAAGAAAAAGGTAAAACATTTGCACAATCAACAGTCACATTAGACGCTGAAGGTAGAATTACAGATGAAACAGTTACAGTCAGAAAAAATCATAACTATACAATAATCCCAGGTTCAGAAGTTGACTTTATCGATGTTTCATCAAAACAAGTTTCTTCAATTGCTGCTGCATGTATTCCTTTCTTAGAGAATGACGATGCTAACCGTACTCTTATGGGTGCCAATATGCAACGTCAAGCTGTTCCTTTATTAAAAGCGGAGGCTCCTTATGTAGCAACGGGTATTGAGTCAGAAATTGCTAGATATTCAGCAATGAATGTTAAAGCGACAAAGGATGGGGAAGTTACTTTTGTTGATTCAACAGAAATTAAAGTAAAACATGGTTCAAAAACAGAAACATATAATCTTAGAACTTTTGAAAGATCAAATCAAGGTACAGTTATATCTCAAAAACCAATTGTTCATGTTGGGCAAAAAGTTAAAGCTGGAGATATATTAACAGATGGTTCATCATTTGATAATGGTGAATTATCAATCGGTAAAAATGTTCTTGTTGCCTTTTCAACATGAAATGGATTTAATTATGAGGATGCTATTATTCTTTCGGAACGTTTAGTGAAAGAGGATGTTTATACTTCGCTACATATTGAAGAATATTCACTACAATTTAGAAAATCAAAAGCTGGTGATGATGAATTAACAACGGAATTACCAAATGTTTCTTCAAATGCCAAAAGATTCTTAGATGAAAGAGGGATTGTTACAATCGGTTCAGATGTATCTGCTGGAGATATTTTAGTTGGTCGTATTTCTCCAAAAGGTGAAGAAAACTCGACACCTGAAGAAAAACTAATAGCTGCTATTTTCTCGCAAAGATCTAAAAATCTTAGAGATACTTCTTTAAAAGTAAAACATGGTCAAGGTGGAACAGTTATTAATGTTGAAATTCTTTCAAGAGATACTGGAGATAAGTTAGAAGACGGTGTGGATAAAATTGTTAAAGTATATATTGCACAAAAAAGAAAAATTAAAGTTGGTGATAAGATGGCCGGGCGTCATGGTAATAAAGGTGTTATTTCAAGAGTTCTTCCAATTGAAGACATGCCTCATTTACCTGATGGTACACCATTAGATATTATGCTTAACCCACTTGGGGTTCCTTCACGTATGAATATTGGACAAGTGCTTGAACTTCACTTAGGTATGGCTGCTAGAGAACTTGGTGTTAAATTTGTTTCTCCAATCTTTGATGGTATTAAATTTGATGATATTAATGCTGCATTAGAAGAAGCAAAATTACCTACAACTGGTAAATTCAAATTAACGGATCCAATGACAGGAAAACAATTTGATAATGAGGTTTCTGTTGGAGTTATGTATATGTTGAAATTATCACATATGATTGATGATAAAATGCACGCTCGTTCAGTTGGTCCTTACTCATTGATTACCCAACAACCACTTGGTGGTAAATCACAAAATGGGGGTCAAAGATTTGGTGAGATGGAAACATGAGCTATTGAATCTTATGGTGCAACAAATATCCTTCAAGAACTTTTAACATATAAATCAGATAATATCGATGGACGTAATAGAGTTTATAATGCACTTGCAACTGGAACACCAGTTCCAAAAGCAGGTATGCCTGAATCATTTAATGTTCTTGCGTATGAATTGCGTGGACTTGGACTTAAATTAGAAGTTGAAATTGATGATGAAAAACAACAAGAAGAAGAAAGTATAGAAGGGGAGGAAGAATAATGGCTAAAATTCAAAAAGTAACACGTAAGTATGCTAATGTTGCACCTAATGCTGTAAAATCAGTTTCTCTATCATTAGCTACATCAGAAGATGTAAGAGAATGATCACGTGGAGAAGTTAGAAAACCTGAAACAATTAACTATAAATCATTTAAACCTGAAAAAGAAGGTTTGTTTGATGAATTGATTTTTGGACCTACAACAGATTATAAATGTGCGGTTTGTGGAACAAAATATAAAAGAACAAATGAAGGTCAAACTTGTGAAAAAACTGAAGAGTGTAAATTAAAACAACCAGAAATTCTTCCAAAGTCTTCAAGACGTAATAGAATGGGACATATTGAACTAGTTTCACCAGTCTTACATTTTTGATATTTTAAAGTTGATCATTCAATCATCTCTAAACTACTTGGATTAAGAGAAGAAGGAAAAACTAAATTACATCCTCGAGTTGCGATTGAGAACTTAATTTACTTTAAATCTCATATTGTAGTTGAATCAGGTGATGTTAAAGCTCTTCCAAAAAATGCAATTATTAATATTAATGATGCTGCAATTTTATATAGGGATGCTTTAAAAGAAATTCAAGCTAAATATTCAAAAGATTCAATGGAATTTGATGATATTCAAATAGCTGTTGAAGAACTTGAAGAAACTGCTTCTTCAAAAATGGGTAAAGATTATGGTATTGATTTTTATGAAATTAACTCTATTATCGAACAATACTCTAAAGCAAGAATTATGACAGGGGCAAAAGCAATTGAGTATTTATTAGAAAATATGGATCTTAATGAAGAAACAAAAATAATTAAAGCTCAAATCGATAAAATTAATAGTTTATTTAAATCAACAGGTAAAATTCCTGCTACAAAAATCCAAGAAAGAAATAAACTTTATAAAAGATTGCAAGTCGTTAATGCTTTCATTGAATCTGGTCAAAAACCAACTTCGATGTTAATTAAGAATTTACCAATTCTTCCAGCTGATTTACGTCCTTTAATTCAATTGGATGGTGGTAGACATTCAACGACAGATGTTAATGAATTATATAGACGTATTATCATTAGAAATAATCGTCTTAGAAAATGATTTGAACTTGAAGCACCTATTTTAATTGTTCAAAATGAAATGCGTATGTTACAAGAAGCAGTTGATGCATTAATTGATAACCAACGTAGAAAACCTGCTCCAGTTCCTTCTAAAGATGGACGTCCTTTAAAATCAATTTCAGATGCCTTAACAGGTAAAAAAGGTAGATTTAGACAAAACTTACTGGGGAAACGTGTTGATTATTCAGGGCGTTCAGTAATCGTTGTTGGGCCATCTCTTAAGATGCACCAAGTTGGTATTCCACGTGGTATGGCTGCTAAATTATTTGAACCATGAATTGTTAAACAATTAATTGATGCTGAAATTGCTTCATCAATTAAAATGGCTAAAAAATTAATAGAAGAACAAGATAATGTTATTTGACCACATGTTGAAAAATCAATTGAAGGCAAACAAGTTCTTCTTAATAGGGCACCTACATTACACCGTTTATCAGTTCAAGCATTTGAACCAGTACTAGTTAGAGGTAAAGCTATTAAACTTCACCCACTAGTTTGTGGTGCATTCAACGCTGACTTTGATGGTGATCAAATGGCTGTTCATGTTCCTATTTCACCAGCGGCACGTCGTGAAGCAAAAGAATTAATGCTTGCTAATAAAAATATCCTTGGTCCTAAAGATGGAGAACCAATTATTAATCCTTCACAAGATATGATTTTAGGTTTATTCTATCTAACTCAAGAAAAAGCTGGAGCCAAAGGAGAGGGAAGATATTTTGGTACTTTTGAACAAATGGAAAAAGCGTATGATCTTAATGAAATTTCAATCCATGCTCGTGTTGCTTTACCAACTTCAGCATTCGATAAACCAATTTTATTAGAGAAAGAGGGATACATTATTTCAACTGTTGGTAAATTTATTTTTAATAAATCTTTCCCACAAGATTTTCCATTTATTTTCGATAATCAATCAGCGATGGTAAATAATGCTGATGTAATAAATTACAATGCACCAAAAGGTACAAATTTCTCTGAATTCATTAAAGGGATGAAGATAAATAAAGCTCTTGGTAAAAAAGATATCGCTAAGATTGTTCGTGCTGTGTTTGATACTTATGTAGCAACAATAACAATGGGGGATATTGCGGAAATTATTCAACAATTAAATGAAGAAAATTATGAAGATACTTTAGGTATGTTCTCACAAATAAAAGACTTTAGAAATAAAGAACTTTCTTACAAACACGCCGTTTCATTGGCTGGTTTTGTAAAAGAGGGTTATGCTAAAATTATGCGTGAATTAACACTTGTTAATGAAGGTGTAACACCATTCTTCAATATCGATGATAAAGTTAGATTATTAGATTATGTTTGATTTAACTATACAAACTTAGTTGCTGATGTTTTAGATAAGATTAAAGCTCTTGGATTTAAATTCTCAATGCTTTCTGGTTCTTCAATTTCAATTTCAGATATTATTAAATCTGATGTTAAAAATGAAAAAGTTAAAGAAGGAGAAGAATACGTTGATCAATTATTTGAAATGTATGAAGATGGATTCATAACTGAAGCCGAAAGATATACATTGACCATTGGTCGTTGAGCTGAAATTAAAAAGGAAGTTGAAGTTGATCTTCAAAAGAAAGTTGATGAACACCCAGAAAATTCAATCTTTATGATGATGGAATCAGGTGCTCGTGGTAATATTGCCAACTTTGTTCAACTTGCTGGTATGCGTGGACTTATGGCCAATAACTCCAAAACATTTAAAGCTGATGCGGAAAATGACGTTCTTGTTAAATCAACAATTGAAGTTCCAGTTAAATCTTCATTCTTAGAAGGTCTTACTGGTTTTGAGTTCTTTTCATCAACACATGGTGCTCGTAAGGGTCTAACTGATACTGCTCTTAACACAGCTAAATCTGGTTATTTAACTAGACGTTTAGTTGATGTTGCTCAAAATATTGTTGTTAAAGAAGAAGATTGTTTCTCTGACTTTGGTTTTGCAGCTAAAAATATTATTGATACAAAAACAAATACAATAATTGTTTCAATGGAAGAACGTATTACAGGTAGATTTATTAATAAAACTGTTTTTGATAAAAATGGTGAAATTCTTGCTCAATCAGGCGAATTAGTAACTGCTAAATTAGCAGCTAAAATTGCCAAAGCTGGTGTTGAAGTTGTTGCAATTAGATCAATATTAGGATGTCATACACGTCATGGTGTATGTAAGAAGTGTTATGGTATTGATTTAGCTACAAATAGAATAGTTAACATTGGTGAAGCAGTTGGTATTATTGCTGCTCAATCAATTGGTGAACCTGGTACACAACTAACAATGCGTACATTCCATACAGGAGGTGTTGCAGGCGTAGAAGATATTACAGGTGGATTTACTCGTCTTATCGAATTAATTGATGCTTATGATAAACCTTGAGGTCGTCCAGCAGTTATTTCAAAAACAAAAGGTGAAGTTATTTCAATCGAGCAAGTAAAAGATGCTCAAAATGAAACATTAATGCAAGTTGAAGCTAAAAATACACAAGGTGAAGTTGTTAAAACTTATAAATATAAATTCTCTAGTGATAGAAAAATTAGAGTTAAAAAAGGGCAAATGGTTATTCCTGGTCAAAAACTTGTGGAAGGGCCAATCATCCTTAAACAACTTCTTGAAGTTGCTGACTCTCGTGAAGTACAACACTATTTATTAAAAGAAATTCAACGTCTTTATAGAATGCAAGGTATTGCAATTTCTGATAAATATATTGAAATCATTATTAGACAAATGCTTTCAAAAATCTTAATTTCTGATCCGGGAGATTCTTCATTCTTTGCTGGCTCATTAGTTGACGTTTATGATTACCAAGATGAAAATACTAAATTACTTTCAGAAGGTAAACATCCAGCATTTGGTGAAATTATTATTAAAGGTGCTAAACAAACACCTCTTCTATCTTCATCATTCCTTGCTGCTGCTTCTTATCAAGAAACAGCTAAAGTTCTTGTTCATTCATCAATTTCAGGAAGACGTGATAATCTTATCGGTCTTAAAGAAAATATTATTCTTGGACATAGAATTCCTGCAGGTACTGGTGCAGCTTATGAGGAAAAAGGTAAGTTTGATATTAGAGATCCTAAATCATACTTTGTTAATAAATAATAAAAAAAGAAAAAATAGTCTTTATAGACTGTTTTTCTTTTTTATTCTGGTAATAAGTAGTATAATTTTTAAGAAATATTCATAAATTTCAATATTTAAGGAGAAAAATAAATGAAAAAATCAATTAACGATGTTCAATTAAAAGGGAAAAAGGTTTTAGTTCGTGTAGACTTTAATGTTCCTATTAAAGATGGAGTAATCACTTCAGAAAAAAGAATCGATGCAGCTCTTCCAACAATTCAGAAAGTAATTTCTGAAGGTGGTAAGGCAATCTTATTCTCTCACTTGGGAAGAATAAAATCAGAGGAAGATAAAGCGGAAAACTCATTAGAAGTTGTAGCTATTAAACTTTCTGAAAAATTAGGTAAAGAAGTTAAATTTATTAATGCAACAAGAGGTACTGAATTAGAATCAACTATTGATGCAATGAATGAAGGTGACGTAATTATGTTCCAAAACACAAGATACGAGGATCTAAATAATAAAGCAGAATCAAAGAATGATCCTGAACTTGGTAAATACTGAGCTTCACTTGGAGAAGTATTTATTAATGATGCATTTGGTACAGCACATCGTGCACATGCATCAAATGTTGGTATAGCTACAAATATTGCTGAATCTGCACTTGGGTATTTAGTTCAAAATGAAGTAAAAATGCTTTCTCAAGGTCTTGATACACCTAAAGCGCCATTTGTTGCTATTGTTGGTGGAGCAAAAGTTTCAGATAAAATCGCAGTTATTGAGAACTTATTAGTTAAAGCTGATAAAATACTTATTGGTGGTGGGATGGCTTATACTTTCCTTGCAGCACAAGGATATGCAATTGGAACTTCATTATTAGAAGCTGATTATATTGAATTAGCTAAGAAATTCTTAGCTAAAGGTGCTGATAAATTAGTATTGCCAATTGATCATGCTATTTCAACAGGATTTGCCGATAATGCAAGACAATGTACAGAAGGAATTGAAGTCCCTGAAGGTTATATGGGTCTTGATCTTGGTGATAAATCAATTAAGCTTTATAAAGAAGCACTTGAAGGAGCAAAGACAGTTGTTTGAAATGGTCCGATGGGTGTTGCTGAGTTTGAAAACTTCAAACAAGGTACAGAAGCCGTTTGTGAAACAATTGCTAACCAAGAAGATGTATTCTCAGTTATTGGTGGAGGAGATTCAGCTGCTGCAGCAATAAAATTAGGATTCGAAGAAAAATTTACTCATATTTCTACAGGTGGTGGAGCTTCACTTACTTACATGGAAGGTAAACCATTACCAGCTATAATTGCAATTCAAGATAAATAATAATTGTAAAAATCAATTAATCCATAAGGATTGATTTTTTTTGTTGAAAAAACTATTTTTATTCAATGTAAAATGCACTTTTTCAAAAGTATAAAATGAAACATATATAAAATATATGCTATAATTAATCTAGTTTAAATATAGGAATGAATTTAAATGAAAAAATAAACGCATAAAGGGAGAAGAAATGGCAGAAACAAAAACAATAAAAAAAACTGTGGCAAGTGTTAATTACACAGTTTCTAAAAAAGGTGAAAAACAATGAACAGTTAAAAAAGATGGTGTAGATCGTTATTATCACCATACATCAAAAGGAACAGCTTTTGCTGATGCTGAAACAAAAATTAAGTCTGTTGCAGGAAGATCAGGGAGAATTAAAATTCATGAAGATGGAAAATATACTTCAAACTGATTTGTAGAAGCAAATAAAGTTACAAAATTAGCTTCAGGTAATCAAGATGTTGAAATTTTAGCATTAATTAAAGAGCAAAAACAAAAAATAGATGCTTTACAAAAACAAAAAGCAACTAAACCAGTAGAAAAAGATGTAAAAATCGCTAAAGAAGCAGAAGATGCTTTAAAAATCGCTAAAGAAGCTAAAAAGTTATCTGAAGAAACACAAGAAGAAAATAAAAAATTAAAAAATGAAAATGTTGCTTTAACAAAAGAGGTTGAAGTATTGAAAACACAAGTTGTAAAATTAAGAAAAAACCCAGCAACAAAAGGCGGAAAATCAGTATTTGAATCTGCTTTATTAGGATTTATTCTTGTATTAACAATAACAATTTTTGTATTTTTAATGTTAGCACTATTTAATGTTGTTGACTTAGGAAAATAGAAATAAATAAAATAACTGTAAAGGTTATTTTTTTTATTAAAAATGTTAAAATATATACATAAAATAAATTTATGATAAGGAGAAATAAAAATGAGAAATCAAGTTATTGTAGGAAACTGAAAAATGAACAAAACTCCAGATGAAGCAAAAGCTTTTATGGAAGAGTTTAATACATTATTTGAAGTAAATAAAGATAAGATTGCATCAACAATGAAATTTGGTATTGGTGCACCAGCTATTGATTTAGCAACAATATCAGCTGAATCGAAAAACGACTTTATTATCGCTGCAGAAAACATGCACTTCGAAGCAAATGGAGCATTTACAGGTGAACTATCTGTTGAAATGATTAAAGCTGTAGGTTCAAATGCTGTTATTTTAGGACATTCTGAAAGAAGAGCGATGTTTAACGAAACAGATTTAGATGTAAATAAAAAAGCTAAGGTTGCTTTAGCGAATAATGTAACACCTATTATTTGTGTTGGTGAAACATTAGAAGAATATGAAGCAGGTAAATCTAAAGATGTGGTTAAAACTTCAACATTAGCTTCTCTTGAAGGAATTACTGATTGAGCTAATGTGATTATTGCTTATGAACCAGTTTGAGCAATTGGAACAGGTAAAACAGCTACAGCAGCTTATGCTGAAGAAATGTGTGCATTCATTAGATCGATTACTTCAGAAGAAGTGGTAATTCAATATGGTGGTTCAGTTAAACCTGAAAATATTGAAGAATTAATGTCTCAACCAAATGTTGATGGTGCATTGGTTGGTGGAGCTTCAGTTCAAGCAGCTTCATTCATTAAATTACTTACATTAAATAAATAATTAAATAATAAAAAGTGGGTAAAACCATTTTTTAATTAAGGAGAAAATATGAAAAAACCAGTAGTATTAATGGTTATAGATGGTTTAGGAACGTTAGACAAAATAGAGGGGAATGCAGTAAAACAAGCGAACACTCCGGTGTTTGATAAGGTTTTTGCTGAATATCCAAATGTATTGGTTAAGGCTGCGGGGGAATCGGTTGGACTTCCAACTGGTCAAATGGGTAACTCTGAAGTTGGTCACCTTAATATTGGTGCTGGGCAAGTGGTTTACACAGGATTATCACTAATCCAAAACTCAATAGATCAAAATACATTTAAAGAAAACAAATCATTTTTAAATGCGATGAATCATTCAAAGGAAAACAATTCAACTTTACATATAATGGGATTGCTTTCTCCGGGTGGGATTCATTCACTAGATAAACACTTATGAGAAATAATGGATATGGCATATGAACAAGGTGTTAAAGATGTAACATTGCATGTATTCTCAGATGGTAGAGATGTTGCACCAAATGCATTTTCAAATTCATTAAAAGAATTAATGCCAAGATTAGAAAAATATAAATTTAAATTAGGTTCAGTTTCAGGTCGTTTATATTCAATGGATAGAGATGCAATGTTTGATAGAACGGAAAAAGCATACCAAGCTATTATGGGTAAAACTGACAGAAAATTTGATGATATTTATAAATATATCGAAAGTCAATATGCAGCGGGTAACACAGATGAATTTATTGAACCAGCTATCAATTCGGATTCAAATACAAAATTCTTACAAGATAATGATTCAGTAATATTCTTTAATTTTAGACCAGATAGAGCTAGACAACTTGCACATTTAATGGTTGGGTCTTCATCTGTTTATGATGTGAAGCCATCAACACAACTTAAAAATGTGCCTGTTATTTCAATGATGAAATATGAAGGTGTTAATACAGATGTTGCTTTTGATATGATGGAAGTTCCAACACCAATTGGAAAAGTTATTTCAGAAGCAGGGTTAAAACAATTACGTATTGCTGAAACTCAAAAATATGCTCATGTTACATTCTTTATGGATGGTGGAGTGGATATTGAATATCCAGGCGCAGATAGAATTTTAGTTGATTCAGTAAAAGTCAAATCATTTACGGAAGCTCCTAAAATGTCAGCTGAAGGTATTGCTACTAAATTAATTAAAGTTGTAGATCAATATGATCTTACAATTATGAACTTTGCTAATCCTGATATGGTTGGTCATACAGGGGATTTACCTTCAGCAATAATTGCTATGGAAGAGTTAGATTTACAAGTTGGTCGTATTTTAGATAAATTAAATAAAATTGGTGGAACATTATTCATTACAGCTGACCATGGTAATGCAGAAATTATGATTGATGAAAATGGTGGTCCAGCTACTAAGCATACTTCATCACCAGTATTATTTGTATGCTCTGATAAATCAATTTCTTTAAAAGAAGGTGGTAAATTGGCTAATGTAGCTCCTACAGTTCTTGATTATATGGGGATTGAAAAAGGTTCTTCAATGGATGAGGATTCACTTTTAGTTAAAAGATAATTTAAAACAACACAAATGTGTTGTTTTTTTGTAAAAAAATAATATTTTTTTATTTAATTAAATTCAATAATTCATTTGCAATAACTAATTCTTCATTTGTTCTCATTGCATATAAATTAATATTTGAAGAATCTTCTGAAATCTTATTATATGAATCATAATTAATTTGATTTCGTTCTTTAGAAAGTTTAATATCTAAAATTTTAATTTGTTCAAGGATTGCTTCTCTAATTTTTCAAGAATTTTCACCAATACCTGCAGTAAAAATAATACCATCCAATTTTTCACCGATTTGATTTGCATAATCAACAATATAAGTTGCAATTCTTTTAGAAAACATATTTATTGCACGTTGTGCAAATTTATTACCTTCTGTAGCAGCTTTTCTAATATCCCGCATATCAGAAGATATTCCTGAAAGTGCTAAAAGACCTGAATTATGATTTAAATCATCAACAATTTCTTCAGCGCTGCGTCCAGTTTGTTGACTCATATAACCAATAATAGCAGGATCTAAATCACCCGAGCGAGTCCCCATAATTAACCCCGCTAAAGGAGTTAATCCCATAGAGGTATTAATAACTTGAGAATTTTTAATAGCTGATAATGAAGAACCATTACCTAAATGACAAATAATAAGATTAACATTATCCTTGTTTAATATAACTTTCATTTGATTAGTAATATATTTATGTGAAGTTCCATGTGCTCCATAACGTCTCACATCATATTTTTCATATCATTCAGAAGGAACTGCATATAAGAATTCTTCAGGATTCATAGATTGATGAAATGATGTATCAAACACTCCTACATTTTTAACATTTGGAAGTAACATTAAAAAAGCTTCAATGATATCCGCTTCACCAGGATTATGAAGAGGCGCTAATTTGCCCAATTCTCTAATTTTAGTAAGGTTTTTAGAATTAATTATTACAGATTTTTTAAAAATCTCTCCACCTTGAACAATTCTGTGACCAATACCAACTATTTCATCCAATGAATTAATTATATTTTTTTCTTTAAGTTGTTCAATTAATAATTGAATAGCTTCTTTGTGATCGTTCAATCTTTTTTTAATTGTGAATTTTCCTTGTTTTGTTTTTATTGTAAAAGAACCATCTACTTGTATTCTTTCAGCTAAACCTGAAGCGATAACTTCCTTTGTTTTTGATTCCATCATTTGAAATTTTAATGATGAAGAACCGCCGTTAACAATTAATATTTTACCTTGCATTTTACCATCCTTTATATTTTTATTTAACAATATAATTTTAACCTTATTATGAGAGTAAATAATAAAATAATTTATTTTATTGATGGACTTTATAAATCAAAGATTTGCATTGCATAATAAATGAGTTGTATAATTTTATTGGAAGAACAAATCATTTAAAAGGAGAGAATATGAAAATTATAGTTATGGGTATAAATCATGCAGGTACTTCATTTGTTAGGACATTGGCAAATTTAACAAAAGAAAATGAAATAGTAGCATATGATAAAAATACTAATATTTCATTTTTAGGATGTGGAATAGCGTTATGAGTTTCAGATGAATTTAAAGATCCGAATGGATTATTTTATTCATCGCCTGAAGAGTTAAAAGGTATGGGTATTCACGTCAATATGCAACATGAAATAATTGAAGTCAATACAAAAGAGAAATATGTAATGGTTAAAAATCTTAAAACTGGTGAAGTTTTTAAAGATGATTATGATAAATTAGTGTATTCTGCAGGAACATGACCAATCGTTCCCCCAATTAAAGGAATAAACAAAAGTAATATTTTTATTTCGAAATTATTCCAACATGCTAAAAAGATTAAAGAAAAAGCAAAAGATAAAAAAATCCAAGAGGTTGTTATCGTTGGTGCTGGCTATATTGGGATAGAACTTGTTGAAGCTTTCGTGAAAGCGGGTAAAAAAGTTACATTAATTGATATGGCTAATAGAGTTATACCTGCATACTTTGATAAGGAATTTACTGAACCACTTCAAAAAAGAATGGAAGAAGTTGGAGTGAATTTAAGAATGAATGAAACTGTTCAAGAATTTAAAGGAGGGGATAGTGTCACTTCAGTTATTACTGAAAAAGGTGAATATAATGCGGATTTAGTAATTTTATCAATTGGATTTAAACCATTAACAAAGCTGGTTGAAGATCAATTGAAATTAGAAGAAAGAACAAAAGCAATTATTGTAAATGAATATCAACAAACATCAAATAAAGATGTTTATGCAATTGGTGATTCAGCATCTCTAATGCATAATTCTACAAGAAAATATTCTCATGTTGCATTAGCTACCAATGCTGTTAAAACTGGTTTGGTTGCAGCTTATCATGTTGCAAAAATTAATTTACCTTTCCCAGGAGTTCAAGGCACAAATGGGATTAATGTATTTGGTTGTAAATATGCTTCAACTGGAATATCGGAAGCATTTTGTAAAAAGAACAATATTAATGCTAAAACTATATTTTGAAAAGATGCAGATAAACCCGAATGAATGTCAACAGTCGAAGATGTTCAAATAAAATTAGTGTATGATCCAGAAACATTGAGATTACTTGGTGCCCAAATAGGTTCATTGGGTAATAATAATCATGCAGAATCTATATTCATGCTTTCGCTTGCAATTCAAAAGGGTATGACATTACCTGAAATTGCGTTAGTTGATGTATATTTCTTACCGCATTATAATAAACCATTTAATTTTATATTACAAGCATTACTTAATGGGATTAATAAATAAAATAAAGCTTTATAGCTTTATTTTTTTATGTGATGTATACTTTATTTGTAGTTTAAATAATAAACCCTACTTATTACAGAGGGTATTATTACTGCGTAATTGAGGAGAAAAATGAAATTATATTTTGATATTGGTAATACCAGTATAAAGATGAATTTTAAGTTAAATAGAAAAGAGTTTTATGTTTCATTTAAAACAAAAAATAACTTTTCTCCAGATTCATTATTTAGTTTTTTACCAGAAGAGGTTAAAAAAGCTAAGGTAGAAAATGCTTGAATTTCATCAGTAGTCCCAACACAATTGGCAACGGTGGAAGAAATGATTATAAAGTATTTTGGGATTAAACCCAAAATTATTTCGTTTCCAATAAAAACGGGGATTAAATTTAAAGCAACAAATCCTAAAACCATTGGTTCAGATATTATAGCTTTATCAACTTATATTGCAAGTAAATCAAATAATGCTATCATTATTAATTTAGGAACAGCCACAACAATAACTCACGTTAAAAATAAAACAATGATGGGAACAATTTTTGCGCCAGGAATTATGGTTGGTATTGAATCATTGGTTGCGAATGCCTCGAAACTTCATGAAATAAATCTAAAATTAGTGGATAAACTTATTGGTAATAATACTGAAGAATGTTTATCGATTGGAATATTAAAAGGCCATATTCATATGATTAGGGGATTTATTAAAGAAATAGATTCTGATGCAGATGTTTTTATCTCAGGTGGAAATTCTAAATTTATAAAAAATAAAATTGCAGCTACATATATCAAAGAAGCAACTATAGAAGGTATGAAGGTTATTGAAAAATTTAATGAAAAATAGAGAATTCTTTTTAATTAAACCTAGGACAATTGCGTTTTTGGGAGTTTATGTTGCAATATTTATTATAATGACATTTGTTCCACAAGTTGGATACATAAGAATAGGACCTTTTAATGCAACTATGATGGCTATACCAGTTACATTAGCAACTATTCATTATGGTTGAAAAGGAGCGATATTTGGTATAGTTTGTTTTATTATTTCATCGATAATTGGAACATTATTTTTCACACCCCCAATAATCGCTTTTGTTGGAGGTTGAGGTAATTTATTGGTAGTCTTTATTATTGGAAGATTATTAATTTTAATTCCATTGATGTTAGTTCTATTAGTTGCAAGTATCATGAGAAAGAAAGTTAGAATTAAAAATTCTAAAAAAATAATTCTGATTAAATATATATACGCATTTATTTTAGGGTTGATAATTTCGATATTTAATACTTTATTTGTGGCGTCATTGATTTATATTTATGCATATAACTATGGTTCTTTAAAAGATTCTTATTGAGTATTTATATTTTCTATTGGTATAAACATAATTATAGAATGAACAGTTCCACCTCTTATTGCAATGATGGTGTCTAGTTTAGGCTTTTATTTAGAACAAAAAGAAAAATCAGTTAAAAAAGATAGGTATTAATAAAATTACTTAGAAAGAGTGATTTTTTGTATAATTATTTAACTATGGCAAAAGTACAATTATTAACAAAAAATAATATAAGGATTTATATTTCGGATATGACGGATGTGGCTAATATTGCAATTAAAAAACATGAAGCTTTACCATTGGGAGCGTTAATATTAGCTACCTCCATTGCAGTTTTTGGGCCTTTAACAACAATAAAAAGAAATACAAAAAATTCAGCTATTTTAAATGGTGATGGATCAAGTGGTACTATAATTGTTGAATCGACGGAAGAAGGTTATATTAGAGCTTCAATAGCAAATCCTAAAGTTGTAACGGAATATGATGAAACTAGACCTAATGATTTACCACTTGGAGTAGGTATTGGTCAAGTTGGAACTCTTAAAATTTTAAATACTGCTGGCAATTTAACATTTGGCGGCGAAGTTAAACTTGCTAAAGGTGATGTTGTAACAGATATGGCTTATTACTTTGATAAATCAGAACAAACTAAAACTGCTATTTTATCTTCTGTAGTATTAGGTAAAAATTCATATGTTGAAAGATCATATGGCGTAATTATGCAAATGCTACCTGGATATACGGAGGAAGATATTCAATGGGTTGAATCTTTCTTAAAAAATAATAAATTAGGTGAAATGGAATTAGAAGAATTTATTTCGAATATGAAGGCTATTAAGTTAGAAGAAAAAGAATTAATATGAAAATGTTCTTGTTCAAAAGAAAAATTCAAAGTAATGTTTGATTCTATTCCTATTCATGAAAAAGAAAAAATTATAAAAGAATATGGAGTTGTTGAAATTAAATGTAACTTTTGTAGAGAAAAGAGTTCTTTTAAATAATTGATGTATAATTTATATAATTAAAATATAAATATAAACAATGAAATCGGAAGTAGTATGGAAAGTTTGAATTCGCCGATTGAGTAATGTTAAAAACATTCGCTTGTCACGTTAAGACAATAGAGAGTCCTAGATTGAGGTGGTACGTTGGTCCCCAATCTTGGTCTTTTTATATAAAAATGGAGGTGGATATGGACTTATCACATATAAAAACACTAGAAGAACTTAAACTAGAAAAAAATAAATTTTTTGGTAAAGATGGACAAATTAAGAAATTGCAAAATGCAATTAGAACTGCAGAAGCATCAGAAAAAAGTAAAATAGGTAAAAAAATAACTGAGCTAAAAACAATAGCTGAAAAAGCTTTCGCTGAAAAAATGAAGGAAATTGAGCTTAATGCTATTGTTGAAAAAATAAATAATGAGTGAATTGATGTAACGGAGCCATTAGAGCAATCAGGTTCATTACACCCTTTAACACTCATTGCAAATAGAGCAAGACATTGATTAAATCAAAATGGGTATTTTGAAACAATAGGTTCAGAAATCGAAACAGATGAATATAATTTTGAACGTTTAAATATTCCGAAAGATCATCCAGCGAGAGATATGCAAGATTCTTTATATATTAATAAAGAAACTTTAATGCGTACACATAATACTGGATTTACTGCAAGAACTCTTGAGAAATATGCAAATAAAGCTTTTGCGGAATTTGCTATTGGTCGTGTTTATAGGAATGATGATGATGATCAAACACATTCACATCAATTTGCACAAATTGATTTAGCAAATATAGGATATGTTTCATTTCCGAATTTAATATGAACAATTAAATCATTAGTCTCATATATATTAGAAGAAGAAGTTAATGTAAGAATGCGTCCTTCATTTTTCCCATTTACTGAACCTTCGGTAGAAGTTGATATCTATTACAAAGGAAGATGAATTGAAGTCCTTGGTGCAGGAATGCTTAATAAAAAAGTTTTGAAAATGGCTGGTTATACAAATGATATGAATGGTTTTGCATCTGGAATTGGTGTAGAAAGAATGGCTATGATTAAATATGGAATTAACGATATTCGTGAATTCTATCAAAATGATTTAAGATTCTTGAATCAATTTAAGGAGGTGGAATAATGTTATTTTCATTTAATTTATTAAAAGAACTTTCAAATGCACCAAAAAATTGAACGATAGAAGATATGGTGGTTGCATTTAATAAAATGGGGTTTGAAGTTGAGGGAACTGAGAGGTTTTCTGAGGCTGAAGGAGTTAAGTTTGGTAAGATTCTTTCAACCTCAAAAAATCCTGAAGGGACAAAATTAAATGTTTGTGAAATTAAATTTGATGATAAAGTAAGGATAATTCAAACTACTGATGATAGTGTTATTGGGAATGAAGGTAAAGTTGTTATGGCATTTATTCCTGGTTCGAAACTTGGTGATATGACTTTTACTGATAGAAAAATGAAAGGCATAGTTTCTCAAGGGATGCTTTGCGCATTTAGTGAATTAGTTAAAGATAAAACCAAAGAAATATTACCCGAAGAATGAAAAGAAAAGCTTCAGTTGTTTGATGAAGAGACTGACTTAACTCAAAATCCATTAAAGTTTTTTGGGTTTGATGATTATATAATTGAAATTGATATACTTTCAAATAGATCTGATTCAAATTCATACCTTGTAATGGCTCAAGAATTAAAAGCTTATTTAAATATTGAGGATACACCTAAATTCAATGTAATTAAAGAAGGTAAATTCGACACAGAATATAATGTTTTAAATGGTAACGCAAAAGTATTATCCATTGCAGAGGCAAATATTGTAGACTTAAAAATAACTCTTAATGAAAAACTGCTTTTATTAAAATCGGGTATTAAATCCACAACGCCAATTGTTGATATTACCAATTTAGCATTATTAATGACGGGTCAACCAGTTCATGCTTATGATAAAAATAAAATTACAAAAAATTTAACGGTTAAAGAAACTACAATCAAAACTATTTTATTAGGTGGTAAAGAAGTTGAGTTCCAAAATTCTCTATTGATATGAGATGATAAGAAAGCTATTTCAGCTGCAGGTGTTATGGGATTTCAAGAAACAGCGGTAGATAATAAAACAAGAGATGTTATTTTAGAAATTGGTAATTTTAATATTAAAAAAGTAAGACAAACAGCTAAACAAACAAAATTAGATTCACTCTCAGCAAGGCAATCTTCCAAAAAACTTGGCATTGGTACGCAAGAAATGGGTTGAACTTATCTTACAAATAGAATATCTAATATTTCTAATATAAAAGGATTACCTCAACAAAATGAAAAGGAAATAAAATTTGATAAAACAATTTTAGATTCATTAATTGGTACTGAATTAACAAAAGAAGAATTTGCGAAACTTTCATTACAAATGAAAACTTTGGGTTTTACAATAAAACAATCATCAATTTTAGTTCCAAATTATAGACATGATATTGAATCTCAACAAGATTTTAATGAAGAGTTTATTCGTTTGTATGGTTATGATAATTTTGAACCAGTCGCACCAGTTGTGAACCCTTCTGATGTTAAAATTATTAATCATAAACATAAAGAGATAGCAAGCATGGGATATCAAGAAGTATGAACATATTCATTGATTTCAAAAGTTAAAAATATATTTAACCCATTTAATTTCAAAAAAAATATTGAATTAGAAACATTTATTTCAAAAGAAAGAGAAGTTATAAGAAATTCAATGGCTATCCCTCTTCTTGAGGTGATTGATTATAATGTTAAACGTAAAATGGATGATGTTTCCATATTTGATATAGGTTATATTAATGATGGGATTTTTGTTGCTGCACTTGCTTCAACAACTAAGACGTTTAAAGAAATCAAGCAAAATATTTTGGATATTATTAAAAAACCCGTTATTTTCGAAAGGGCTATAGGAACTCAATTTCATGAAGGGGTTTCAGCATTAATTAAATTGGATGGTGAAACAATTGGTTGAATCGGAAAGGTTAATCCACTTATAAATTCAACTGAAGCATTTATTGCTGAAATAATTATCAAGCAAGAATCTAAAGAAGTTTCCTTCAAAACATATGATGAATCACAATTAAAGGTTAGAAATATAACTTTTGAACTTAAAAATAAAGAAGAAATTGATACCCAAGTTAAAAAAATAAGACAAATTCATGGAATATTCTCAATTAGAGTTTCAGATATTTATATAAAAGATGATATTAGGAAAGTTACCTTAAGTGTTAAGGGTAACAATGATTCTATTGAGGAATTCGATAACAAATTTAATTAAACTAGATAATTCTAGTTTTTTTATTTTATAATTTTTATATGAAAACAATAGGATCAATAGAATCATTTACTGGTGGAGCTTTTGCTGCTGCAATAACTGCAATCCCTGGTGCAAGCAAATATTATAAAGGTAGTGTAGTCACATATGCTAGTGAAATAAAGAAAAAAATTGGGGTGGATATCTCTAAGGGTGTTATTAATGAAAAAGTTGCAAAAGAAATGTCTTTAAAAGGTAGGGAGTTTTTAGACGTTGATATTTGTGTTTCTTTTACCGGTAATGCAGGACCAATACCTATGGAAGATAAACCTGTAGGGTTGATTTATATTGGTATTAATGAAAATGTATATAAAAAAAACTACAAAGGAACACGAATAGAAATCATAAATCAAGCAGTGGAATTTGCTCTTAATAAAATAAAGGAAAAATAATTTTTCTTTTTTTATTTGCAATTTTTCTAAAAATAATAAATATATAAATGGAGGTGAAAATGAAAAATAAAGAAATTAAAGAAGCAATGGATAAAATTCAAGTAGCTTTTGGGAAAGAGTCTGTTATGTTATTAGGTTCTAAGGAACGTATAAACATTGACACGATATCGTCAGGCTCACTCTTAATAAATAAATCTTTAGGAATTGGTGGTTACCCAAAAGGGAGGGTAATAGAAATATATGGACCTGAGTCATCTGGTAAAACAACACTTTCTTTGCATGCAATAGCTGAAGTTCAAAAAAAGGGTGGAATTTGCGCTTTTGTAGATGCTGAACATGCAATAGATCCTCAATATGCTGAAACATTAGGGGTAAAAATTGATGATTTAATATTATCGCAACCAGATTCAGGTGAACAAGCTTTAGAGATAGTAGATATTCTTTCAAAAACTGGAACAATTGATTTAATAATAGTTGATTCAGTTGCAGCACTTGTTCCTGAGGCGGAATTAAATGGCGAAATGAAAGATCAAACAATTGGCGCACAAGCAAGACTTATGTCAAAAGCTTTGAGAAAAATAACCGGTTCCTTGAATAAGAATAAAACTACCATTATTTTTCTAAATCAAATTAGAGAAAAAGTTGGAGTTATATTTGGTAATCCTGAAACAACCCCAGGAGGACGAGCGTTGAAATTTTATGCTTCTATTAGGATGGAAATCCGAAGAATTTCATCTTTAGGAACAACTGATAATATAACCGGTAATAACGTAAGAGTAAAAGTTCTTAAAAATAAATTAGCACCTCCATTTAAAACAACATGTACGGAGATTCACTTTGGCAAAGGTATATCTCTTGAATCAGAAATAATTCAACTAGCTGAAGAAGAAGGTATTTTAATCAGAAAAGGCGCATGATATAAATATAATGATAAAAATATTGCACAAGGGAAAAACAATATGAGGATACTTTTAGAGGAAAACAAAGAATTAAAAGAGGAACTTTATGTAAGACTTAATGAAAAAAAATCTAATTAGAGACAAAGGGCAATGCCTTTTGTTTTTAAATAAAGTTATGTGGTAATATTAATTGTATAGAAAGCGGGACAAAATGAAAGTTCTATTTATTGGAGATATATTTGGGAAACCTGGGTTAAAAACTGTAGTTCAAGAGTTACCAAAATTAAAAGAAAAACATAAAATTGATTTTGTGATTGCGCAAGGTGAGAATGTTTCTGGTCGCAAAGGTCTGTATTATTCTGATTACAAAAAATTAAAAACAGCAGGTATTGATGCATTTACTATGGGGAATCATGTTTGAGCAAAAGAAGAAATAAATAAATTATTTAAATATGATGATATTATTAGACCTTATAATATTAATGAAAGTTATGCTGGTAAAGGATCAATAGTTTTTAATGTAAAAGGAAAAACATTAAGAATTACATCAATGATGGGTATTACATTTAATGAATTAAGAAAACCTTGAAAAGAATCTCATGCTTTAAACTTTTTTGATGCATTTGATAAAATTCAAAAAGAAAAGAAAGTTGATTATCATTTTATTGATTTTCATGGAGAAACCACTTCTGAAAAAGCAGTTTTCTCACTTTATGCTGATGGATTAGTAAATGCAATAGTTGGAACACACACACATGTTCAAACTGCAGATGATAAAATATTACCTAATGGAACAGCATTTATTACTGACGTTGGAATGACTGGTCCGAAGAATGCTGCTATAGGCGCAGATTTTGAATCGGTATATTTAAAAATGCGTTATGATGAAATGTCAAGGTTTACAGTTTCAAAAAATGATTGTCAAATTAATGCTGTTATTGTTGAAATGAATGCAAAAGGTAATAAAATTCAAAGACTTAATTATGAAATTTAAAAATAGAGTTCGCTCTATTTTTTTATAAATAAAACAATATTTAAATAAATGTATATTAAAATAAAAAAATATTTTTTCATTAAAAGGGTTTATTTTTTGTTATACTAATAAAGCACACATTGAAATAAAGTAAAATATTTACTATACTTAAAATGGTGCTGATAGATCTTTGAAAACTAGATACAAGAAACCATGAACCCGGAATCAATTTATGAGAGTTTGATCCTGGCTCAGGATGAACGCTGGCTGTGTGCCTAATACATGCATGTTGAACGAAGCAAAAGTGCTTGCACTTTAGACTTAGTAGCGAATGGGTGAGTAACACGTACTTAACCTACCCCTAAGATTGGGACAACGTCTGGAAACGGACGCTAATACCAAATACGTATTTGAATCGCATGATTTAAATATAAAAGGAGCTTCGGCTTCACTAAGGGATGGGAGTGCGCTACATTAGTTAGTTGGTAGGGTAATGGCCTACCAAGACTATGATGTATAGCGGGGCCGAGAGGCTGATCCGCCACACTGGGACTGAGATACGGCCCAGACTCCTACGGGAGGCAGCAGTAGGGAATTTTCCACAATGAACGAAAGTTTGATGGAGCGACACAGCGTGCAGGATGAAGGTCTTCGGATCGTAAACTGCTGTTATAAGGGAAGAAAAACTTTGGGAGGTAAT
>JABSQT010000002.1 GCA_013215715.1 Mycoplasmatales bacterium
GTATTGAACATATTTTATTTTAATTATCTTTTAATTTATATTCAATATTTTTTGATTACTCAATCTTTTGCAAAAAATATACATTAATTCTATACAGTATTTTTTTATTCATCACAATAAAAAATAGTTATTATTTAATATCTATTTTTAAGGAAGGTGAATCATATATTTAAATAACATTTTCAATTTATTGACTTATACCACCATATTTTTGATGTTTTTTTATAAAATATCTATCTTTTCAATGAAATGACCGGCCCTTTCTAGATATTTCCAAGAGTATAATTTTAATATGTGGATTGGAGGTGAAAATAGTGGTATAGCAGCAAAAAAACTCATACCAACAATAAGATATTAATAAAAAATCTTAAGATATAAAATTTAGATGTCTTGAGCATAAATCATTACAAATCAAACGAATGTTAAAGGAGAAAATATGAAAAAAAGTTTAAATAGTAAAAAAGTTATTCAGATTGGAATTTTAACAACTTCAGCTGCGGCATTAATTACAGGTGTTACTTTAGCATCAACACTTGATAATTCAAGCACAAAACAAATGAATAGTCAAAAAATAGCAAGATTAAATAATAAAAGTGTAAGCAACAAAATAAAAAATAAAAATCTTGAAAAAGTAAATCAATATAACAATATAAAAACTACCACTTATTCAATGATTGATGCTAACACAAAATTAAATAATGTAACTTTGACTACAAAACAAACAGAAGAAGTGAAAAAATATGCAATGAAATTCTTAGAATATCGTAAAGGACACAATAATATTCCATTATTAGAATCTATAAAAGGTTTTTTAAAGCAATTTAAAGATATAAGTCCATCAAAATATAATGAAATTAATAATATATTAAACAAACAAATTGTAAACCAAAGTATAAAAGTTGGTTCTACTCATGAAAATTCATTAAAAGTTAACCCATATAGATCGCGTACCTATTCAAAAGGTGAAGTTAAGAAATTTTTGGATTTAGCTGGAGAAGCAGCGGCAGAAGCTGGAATCCTATCTGCTTCTGCTGCTACAGCTGCAGCAGGTTACTATGCACTTGCAACATTATCCTTTGGTCTTTCAGTTCCATTTGCTATTGCAGCTACAACTGCAGCAGGTACTCTCGCTGCTCAATCCGCTATATTAACAGATGCAAAAAATAAGGTAGAAAATGATTATAAATCCGCTCATAATAATAAAGTTGTTGTAAGTTATAAATCTATAGGTGCAATAGAAAATACCACTCAAGCAACAAGAATAATTATAAAAACCGCTGAAGTAACAGCTTTTGCAGTACCTTGAGCCTTAGCCACTAATGAAATATTCAATTCAATTCTAGATTTAAAAATAGTCAGAGAATTAGGATAATACCATTTAAACACTAACGGTAAATATTAGTGTTTTTTCAATCTTATATAAATTCGCATTTTTAATTGTTCTAATTACAAATATTAAACTAAAAAATAGTCTTACGACTATTTTTTAGTTGCTTTTTTAGTTTCAACTCTTTCAGTATAAACTGAAGCGTATTTTCTTCCTTTAATCATTTCGTATTTTACATAACCATCAATTAATGCGAATAGAGTATCATCTCCACCACGTCCAGTATTTGTACCAGGATGAATTTTTGTTCCTCTTTGTCTATAGATGATTCCACCTGCTAATGTAAATTGTCCATCTGCAAGTTTAGCTCCAAGTCTTTTAGAATGTGAATCTCTACCATTATTAGTAGATCCACCACCAAGTTTATGTGCCATTTATTTCACCTAACCTTTCAGTCCAGTAATTTTTACACGAGTGTAAGGTTGTCTGTGACCGTATTTTCTTTTGTGTGTTGATTTTTGATTATGTCTATATACTACGATTTTCTTTTGTTTACCTTGTTTTTCGATTGTGCCTTCTACTGAAGCACCTTCGATTAATGGTTTACCAATTTTGTCTCCAAGAACTAATACTTCAGAGAAAACAATTTTGTCTCCTTCTTTTCCTTCAACTTTTTCAATGAAGATAGTATCATCTTTTTGAACAAGAATTTGTTTACCACCAGTTTTAATGATTGCGAACATATTATTTGTTCTCCTTTTAAATGTGACTCACCCGGATGGCGCTATGCTTAAATGCCATTTTGGTATGGTTGTATGAAACAACTTAATTATTATATAGTAAAAATAACTAAATTACCCATACATATAGGAGTTTTTTTCTTTAATTTAATAAGCTGAAAAATTTGATATGTTTACTTTTTTAATCTTTGAACCTTTTTGTTGTGGATCATGTGTTTCACTTGAGTATTTTTGAGTAATAGTTTTACTCCCTCCAAAAGAAACAGAACCCGATTTTTGATGAACAGCTTGAAAGATAGCTACTCCAGAGCTAACAACAGTTTGAACTAATGTTGCAATTGCAGGTATTGCTGCAAGTCAAGCGAATCCACCATAAGTTTTTATTCTTTCTTCTTTTGTCATGGGTATAAATTCTTTTTTCATTTTCACCTCCCATAACTATATGTATTTTTTTAATATTAAATTCAAAACCTAAATTTACTTAGTATATTTTATCAATTTCGGGTTTTTATTGTATCCTCTACCACTTTTAGCACAATTAACACCATCAATAATCACAGCATCAGCTGTAAATCCAACATTAATAGTTAATAATGATCCGCCAACTCCATAAACATCAACTGGTGAGTTTGTTTTTTCAAAAAGTTCAATTTTTTTAGCATTAAATCCAGAAGAAACTATTATTTCAATATGTTGACCCCCATTCATATCAAGCGAACTTCTTAATGCTTTAATTAAATTAGGTGTAACCCCAAATTCCTCATTATTCTTAAAGTAAGCATCAGAAACCCCATCAGATGTATCAACTCTTACAGCTTTTAATTCATGACCAAATTCTTTAAGTGCTAATAGAGAATCCGTTATTACATCATTATTAAAATCTACAAGAGCAACTAATTTCTCTTTAGGAAAAGTTTGTTTATACGCTTTTAAAGCATTAACTAAATCACCTTTAAACATTTGTATTAATGCATGAGGGACTGTCCCAACAGGTTGACCCCCATGTAATTCTGTATGTGCTTTAGTAACTTGTGTTTCAATACCACCAAGAGAAATTGCATATCCATCCCTAATTTGATTGGTATAATGATCTGCTCTATCTCCCATGAAAATAATTTTCTTATTCGTAAGTTTTCTAATTCTTCTTGCATTTGAAGCCAATGATGTTTGTCTAGCAAGAATTCCATCAATCATCCCTTCATAAATACCAAACTCAGTATATTCACCTTCTAATTCAAGAACAACATCTTTGTTATTTATTATTGTCCCTTCTTTTAAATACTTAATGTTGTATTTTGAAGTATCAGTGCAGGTTTCGAGTAATTCTAACACTTCATTCATTCCACAAAGAACAATATCATCATTCCGTTGGAAAAATTGTAGAGTTATTATACTTTTCTGTTTATTATTTTTTATTATTGCTTGTGTTTTGAAAAAATAATTAGCAATATATTTTTCATTTTTTTTAGATTTCATTTAATTTCAACTCACTTTCATTAATTCATTTCATTTTTTTAAAGAATCGCCACAAAAGCGATGTTAATAATATTGGTAATGCTATTTGCATCACAAGAACATGTATTCATGCAATATAATTCATTCATCCATTTTCAAATAATGTGAAAATAGGTCCATAGAGAGCAGCGGTACCCATTCCAGATGTAGGAACACCACTTATCCCTATTGGGAATTCTAAAGGTAATCAAGCAGCACTTGTTGCCGCTATCATTGATACAATAATAGGAATTATTAAAATTCTAGGGTTCCTAGCAATATTTTGCATATGTAACATTGATGTTCCAAGCCCAACAGCTAAAGTCTTTCCAATAGTTTTATTTGAATTTCAAGTCAAAACAGCAAATGCTATCATTTGTGCTGCGGTTGCTGCCATTGCAACTGAAGCTGGTGTTCCATGCAAATGTAACATCATTGCTATTGCGGCAGATGAAGTAGGTAATGTTAGCGCTAATCCCATTATCAATCCAATTAATGGAGCGCATAATATATTCAATTCCTTCGAACTTCTCGCCAACATATCAACTATCAATTCAATAATGGAAATCATTCCAGACGTTATAAAAGTTAAAGAGCCAGCTGCGATCATTCCAAACAATAAACCAATAAGAGGTATAAAGAATATATCCATATATGTTTTAAATTCAACTATACAGAATAAATATACCAATAAAACTGCAATCAATCATGAAGATAAGATATCACCAGGTATACCTTTTTTAAGATGTGTAAAGGTGAAGAATCCATACCTTGTATTACTCGTTGTTATTTGTTGTGTTGTTAATAAATAATGAGGTACTAACATTGAAACTGAAGCAATCATAGCAGCAATTCCAAGCGAAAATATTTGTAATGGTTTTAGATTGCATTTTATACCTACCCCAATACCAATACCAAACCCAACAGAATATGACAATATATTTTTGATATCATACATAAATTTCATATTTGGAATTTTACCAAACAAGCCTATTAAGGTCCCAAGGATTAATGTTGCAAAAAATCCATAAGTCATACCTATCATAGAACTAACCCAAATTTCTTTTTGGTTAGTTATTTTGTTAATTTTAAACATTTTTCTCCTAGTGAAATGTTCCTGTTATTTAGTTGTGTTGAAAATTTACAGATAACACTGTCGCATTTTCTATATTCAGACTTTACTGTCGGCTCAGGAATTCCACCTGCTCATGCTCAAAAGAGTACGATGGCTATTACATCCGGTTGAGAAATTAACTCAGTCAGGAAACTACAAACATTGTTTGCTTTTAAATTATAAATAATTTTTAACATTCCTTTAAAAAAATACAAAAAAGATATAGCTTAATAAAATATCGGTATTTTCTTATTTGTTTTTAAATTTAATTAACACCCTCAACAAAAAGTAAAATAATTATTGCATTCATAATAAGAAATATCTTAAATTTTAAATAATTTTCATATAAAAAACACCAAAGGTGTTTTTTATAACATAGGGGGAATTAATGCTAATCCTATAATTTCATAAAATTTATAAAAATCATCGACGATATCTTCAAGATAGTTTTCCGCCGTTTCATCATCAGTCTTACCTTTTCTAGCATTTATAATATAACGATCACTATCTGTGACTGCTGTAAATGCATAACACAAGCGCTCTTTAACTAAATTGAATTCACTTGTTATAGTCTTGTGATGTTTAGATACTTCTTCCATTGCCAATGGTGTAAATGCCATTCTTGATTTTATTTCATTATTTGAACGATATTTGGTTGTTTTTAAAAAATCTTTATTTTCTAAATCAATTTTTTTTAATGCAGTCCCAAATGATGATATATTCATTGAATATAAATAATCAGAATTTTTTTCATCTCCTTCTAACAATATATATCCAGAATTACCATAATAATTTCTAGTTGTTGTACCATTTTTTGTTTTAACAACTCTAACTCAATGATATCTAGCTGATTGAAATTGTAAAACATATTTCTCTTTATATGTCGCAACAAATAAAGGGGATGTTTTAACAACTTCTCCATCATTTGGTATGTTAATTTTATAATTATATAAATCAGGCGATAATGTATTTTCAACTTTTGTTAATTTAAAATTTGGAAAAGATTCTATCGCAATTTTATAAATAGCTTCTTTATTCATACCACTGCGATAAATATCATCAATTTTTTTAATTATTTTACCTTTATAAATAAACATAGCTACACCTACAATAATAATAAAACCACCTAACCCTAAACAAATTATTTGAAGAGTATTAAGACTTTGACTATTATTGTTTGTAGTTGTATAATAATTATTAACTTCGTAAGCTTTGTTTTGATTGGAATAAGTTACAAATACACCAATCATTACTCCTATTCCCAAAATGATCAAAAATGTTGCAAGCATTCAAAATCATGTTTTTAAAATATTTTTATAATATTTAGGAATAAGTGATTCTGAATTTTTAATACCTATAAGTATTTCTTCTTTTAATAATGGTTTTATCTTATTAGCATATTCTTCTTTTGAAATTAATCTTTCTACTTTTTTCATAATAACTAATCAAATTTCATCTCTACATCTTTTTTATCTATAGTTGAAGCTTCAAAATAAGGTAATGTACTTAACCCCAATTCTGTTGCAGGTACGTTTGAAGGTCAAGCAAATAATTGTTGGTTAAATTGTCTTACGGAAGTATTGTATAGTCTTCTAGATGCTGCGATTTCTCTTTCAAGATATGATGCTTGTTCCATCAAATCATTTATACTTTCATTTGCTTTTAAATCTGGATAATTCTCTGAAACCATTAATAATCTACCTAATGCTGATTCAGTTCTAGAATTTACTTCTGCTCTATTTTCAGAATTAATTGTCATTTTTCTTAATTTAGTTACATCAGAAAGCACTGTTTTCTCATGTTTCATATAAGCTTTTGTAGCTTCTAATAATTTAACTAAAGTATCTCTACGTTTTTTTAATTGAACATCAATTCCTGATGCTAATTCGTTTACTTCTGATTGTTTTCTATTTAATGAATTTTTTTTCATAATATGAATTATTAAAGGAATTATTAAAATAAAAAATATATATCATATAATTCTTCCTATTTTTCCTGCGTTGGCATATTTGGCACTATTGTCAACATTAGGATTAAATCCTTCGGGATTTCCTTGTTTTCTTGTATTTACTAATTGTGGCATATTGTTCTCCTTTTATTATGCTTCATTGAAATGAAGTTATTTTATGCATAATAAAGTATACAATAATTACACCTTTAATAATATTGTTTCATCCTATTTTTTATACAATTGGTCATACTCTTGGCCCTCTCGGTTTATCAAATATTGATTGTTGATATGTTCAACTATCAATGTTTTTTGTTTGACAAATTTTAACACCTATTAATTTTACCTCTTCACCTTTTCAATTTTTATCAAATAGATTTAGTGCTATAGGAAATATTTCTTCAACAGTTTGAACTGGTATTCTCAATTTTTTTTGTTTTTGTTTAACTATAAAATTTGCATTTTTTATCATCACACCTACAGCCATACCGATTTTACCTTCATGTTTTGCAGTTTGCGAAATTTTTTCCGTTAAAAACCTTAATGTTTCAATGATTTTTTGACGATTTTTCGAATAAGCTTTATCTAATGTTTTTGAACTTGATATTTCTTTATATCTTATTTTTGAGTTATTAACTACATCTGAAGATATTCCATAAGTTGTATCTATAATATGTTTTGCTCTATTTTTAAAAATTTGTATTGCTAACTCTGATTCTGGTTTAAGTTTAGCTAATTCACCAATTGTATTTATATTATTTTCTTGCAATAAGGGTCACGTTTTTTTACCAATCCCATGATACTTATTAATTGATAATTTTCAAATAGTTTCTTTTAATTGTTTAGGTCCAACTGAAACAACTCCTTCAGGTTTTCTTATATCAGAACACATTTTAGCAATTCATTTAGTAAATGATATTCCGATAGAAATTGTGAAACCCAATTCTTTTTTTATAGTATTTTGCATATCTTGTGCCAATTTGAATGCAGTTCCATATTTTTTTCATATATCAGTAACATTAATATAACATTCATCAATTGATGTTATTTCTATTTCATTTGTATATTTAACATTAATAATTTCAAACATTCTTTTGGAAAGATTTTCATATAATTCAAAGTCAGCTGGAATTATTATTAATTCCGGACAAATGTTTAGTGCTTCTTTAATTATCATCGCAGAAGAAATACCCTTTGCTCTCGCTTCATAAGATGCTGATCCAATCACGGAGTTACCTTTTCCACCAGTAACTGCAACAGGTTTCCCTATTGTTTCAGGTCTAATTGTTTGACTTGCAGAAACATAAAAAGCATCTGCATCTAAATGGAATATTACTTTCATAAATTAATTATAAACCACAAAATAAAATAGCGTAAACGCTATTAATTAAATTGATTTTAATGTTTCGGAAATCATGTTTGCACACAATAATCTATTCAAATGTGTTTTAACATTATCAAATATAATAAGTTTATCTAATTGTTCTTTGTTATATTCTCCGGATTGATTTATCATTATATTATAATTTCGAACAATATCTTTTATTTGTTCTTTATTTTTACCAATTATATAATCAATAAAAAGGTCTAAAGATGATAAAAACACTGCACAACCAACTGATTCATGTTTAGCATCAACCAAAATATTTTTTTCTCATTTAAGAAATAATTTCATCTTATCAACACATTGAGTTGAAAATCTTTCAATCATTTCAGCTTTTTCTATTTTACCTTTATGAATTGGATTTGAGTATCTTTCCATTATTATTTTTCTTTTAACCATTGGATCATTATATGAAGTCAAGAAAATCACCTCCATCTTTAATTTCTTTTACCATTATATCAAAATCAGATTTCTCGGTGTATAAACCAATAGAAGCTCTCATTCAAGATGGTTCTCCTGTTGCCTCTTGAATTAATCTAACACAATGTTGTCCTGCTCTTAAAATGATATTCCTATGACCTAAATAAGATACGATATCTTGTGAGTTCAAATTACCTATATTAAATATAATATTTTTATCACCTCTTTTAGAAGCAAATTTAACACCTTCAATAGTTGCGATTTGATCATATCCATATTCAGCCATTTCCGTTTCATGTTTATTTATGTTTTCCATACCTATTTCATTGATATAATCAATGGCTGCTCCATGCATTAAAATACCAGCCGTGTTCGGCGTTCCAGGTTCTCTCGCTGCAAAACCTTCATGAGGAATTCAATTTTCTTTTGAGAATGTTGCATTAGCTCCACCACCAAATCTAACTAATGGTAATTCTTTTTGCAAATCATTCGACATAATTAATACACCAAATCCAGTTGGACCATATAGTTTATTTGATGAATATACAGTAAAATCAGCCCATTGAGAATTTACTAATTTATGTGCGATTGATTGAGCTGCATCATTTACAACTAAAATCCCATTTTTATTTGCCTTTTTATAAATTTGTTCCATATTTCTTTCAACTTCAATAGTATTATTAACTTCTGCTAAAGCAATTAATTTTGTTTTATTTGTTATTACATCCAAAATTGTTTCTGATCAAACTAGTTTTGCACCAGTTCTTTTAGCTAATTCTATTCAAACAATTACATTAGCTGCATGATTTAATGGAGTTACAATAATTTCATCATCTTGTCCTAATTTACTTGTTAACATATCCGCTATTCTATTAAGTCCTTCAGTAGTTCCAGAGGTGAATATAATTTCTTCTGGTTTAGCATTAGAAAAAAGAGCTGTCTTTTTTCTTACTTCTTTTATTTTCTCTGAAAGTCAAACCCCTTTTTTTGAATCAATTGAATGGGGATTAATGGAATAATTTTCATAAAAATTAACCCCTGCTTCAATTACTTGCTTGGGTTTTAACGCACCTGCACTACTATCAAGATAAATCACATCTTCTAGAAGTTTAAAATCTTTTCTATTCATATTATTTCCTTTCAAACAATGTTATATATTCTATATTTTTCGCCTTATTACCCTTAATTGGTGAGGCTTTATGTTTTATATATTTAAACCCAAAGTCATTAGAGTGTTTTTTTACTCTTTCTATTATTTCTGCATGTAAATGTTTTGGAACATAACCACCATCTTCAACTTGATCAGCAAAAGCTTCAAATTGAGGTTTTATAAGAGCCATTAATTGAACCTTTGATTCTAGTGTGCTTTCCAATACTCTAAATACTTCTTTTAGAGATATAAAAGAAACGTCGGTAACAACTAAGTTTAATACATCATCAAACATCTCTTTATTTATTTTCTTTAAATTTGTCTTTTCCAAAACTACAACTTTTTCATTTCTTCTTAATGAAAAGTCGAGTTGATTAGTTCCAACATCAAGAGCATAAACTTTACTTGCGCCTTTATTTAAAAGAACTTCAGTAAACCCCCCCGTTGAAGAACCTATATCTAACACGATTTTATCTTGAACATTCAAGTTGAACTCTTCAAATGCTGCCAAAAGTTTAAAAGCACCTCTAGATACTCATTTTTTAACATCTTTAACAAATACTTCACTAACTTTCTTAAACTTCTCAGAAGGAATAAAAACGTCGTTACCATTAATTTTTACTTTACCTGATCTAATCAATCTTTCGGATTGCTCATATGTATAACCCATTTCCATAATAATTTGTATTGCCGTTTTCATTATAAAACCACCTTAAGAATTTCTTTTATAAAATGATTATGTTTGGGGGTTAATGTTTTTATAGATTCAATAAAGTTATTAAATAGCATTTTCTTTTCTATGTTGAGCGCAACATAATTACCATTTATAAAAATATTTTCCACATTATTTTTTTGATTATGATAAAAAACACCAGTTTGGAAAACAAAATATAAAAATTTGCCAAATGATTCTCAATCCGCTTTTTCATATTCTTTAACTTTTGTTAATTTCACTATTTTTTTTGCGCCAGATATAAACATATCCTCTTTATTGATGTTTAAATCCATTTCTATTATTGCCATCTTTTTTGGATCAACTTCTGGATTTAAAATATTAACAATTTTCGTAAGCAAAAATCTTGTTTGCTTGTGAGCAAATAAGTTATTATATTTTTTTAATTTTCCTTTATCTTTTAAAATTTTTGAAGTCTTATTTTTTAGTTTCATAATAGTCCGCAACCTTATCTAAAATAGCGTTTATAAATTTATATGATTCACCAGAAATATAACCCTTAGATAAAATAACTAATTCATTAATCACAATTTTTTTATCACGAAAAGATAACTCGAAGGCACCAAAAAGTAACATTGCTCTTTCAAGTGGAGCCATTCTATTTCATGTTCAACTGTCTTTTGTGAATGTAGTAATTAATTTTTTAAGTCCATTATATTTAGTTATTATTCAATCTAATGACTTTAATTCAATTTCCGAAAGATCAAAATCTTCTCTAATAGCTTCTTTTGTAAGTCTTTCATTTGTTAATTCTGAAACATAAATTACATTGATTACATTCATTCTTGATTTTGTTTGTGCCATATTAAAAGAATTATACATTATGTATACATAAAATTACTTTAATATTTAAATTTAAACATTAAAAAATCACTATTTGATAGTGATTTAATATTATTATTTTATAATTGCTTTAATTTTAGAAATAAGAGTATCTTTATTCATTCCTAATGCAGCGTAAACAGCATCACCATTTCCAGATTCCCCAAATCTATCAATACCAAAATTATATTTACCAAAACTTGACATACCATATGTTGTTGCAGCTTCAATTGTAAATGCTTTTTGAGTATCTCAATTTATATCCGATAACTCTGCACAAGGCATTGAAATAACATTTACATCTAACTCAATACCAATTTCATATGCATTAGCAACTTCTGAACCTGTAGCGACAATTGTTCATTCAGAATTTGATTTGTGTAAGTAGTATGCACCTTTTTTAGTTTCTGTTTTTGAAGTTTCTTTTAATGAAACAATATTTTGTCTTGTAAGTGCAATAACAGTTGGCGTTTCATTTGAATTCAAGGCCACTTCATAAGCTCCCATAACTTCTTTTTCATCTGCAGGTCTAAAGAAATTTAAATTAGGAAGGGATCTAAACATAGCATTATGTTCAATAGGTTCGTGAGTTGGACCATCTTCTCCAACATAAACCGAATCATGTGTAAATACATAAGTGACAGGTAACTTCATTAATGATGCTAATCTGATGGCAGGTTTTGCATAATCCGAAAATACAAAGAATGTTGAAACAAATGGTTTGAAATTTGAATGTAAAGCAATTCCGTTTGCCATAGCAGCCATAGCAAATTCTCTAACCCCAAATAAAATATTTCTACCTTTTCTATTTTTAATAGAAAATACACCATCTCCACCCATTGCTTTTGTTGAACCAGCTAAATCTGCTGATCCACCAATTCATTGTTCTACATTTTCATTTAAGTATTGAATCACTTCTCCTGAAGAAACACGTGTTGCAGTATTTTTATCAACTTCTAAATTAATTTCAATAGATTCGTTTTTTAAGAATTTTTTAAGTTCATCAGATTCCTTGAATTTTGAGAAAACATCTGCCCCTCTTTTAAAAATTGTTTTTTTATAAAATTCTTCCACTTCTATTGGAACTTCAAAATCCCCATAAGTTCAATTTAATGATTTTTTAACCGTGTCAAAATCCTCTCCTAATGGAGCACCATGAACAGCAGATGTACCTTCTTTCGTAGCACCTTCTCCTATTATTGTTTTAACTTCAATAAATGAAGGTTTTGTCGATGATTTAGCAGCGATAATAGCTTTATCAATTGCTGCTACAGTATTTGTTTCAACTAATTGATAAAAGAATCCTAAAGCCTCCATTTTACCTTTAATATCTTCATTAAATACTTCTTTAACATCTGTATCTAATTGAACATCATTTGAATCGTGTATAACAATTAATTTTGATAGTTGTTGTTTACCAGCAAAGGATAAAGCTTCGTTAGCAACTCCTTCTTGTAAATCCCCATCTCCACAAATAACATAAACATAATGATCAATCTCTGAAAATTTAGCCCTTAATGATTCTTCTGCAATTGCCATACCAACCGCCATTGCTATACCTTGACCTAAAGGTCCTGTAGTAGCTTCAACCCCTTTAGTATGTTTATATTCTGGATGACCTGGTGTTAAAGAATCAAGTTGTCTAAAATTTTCTAAATCTTTTTGTGAAATTAATCCTAATAATCTAAGTTGAGCATATAAAAGTGCTGAACCATGTCCTGCCGATAAAATAAATCTATCTCTATTTACTCATAATGGATTTTTAGGATCAAAATTCATATGTTTTGTAAAAAGTGTATGAATCATTGGTGCTGCGCCTAGCACTATTCCTGGGTGACCTGAGTTTGCTCTATTAATAGCAGCTACCCCATTTACTTTTAAAGTATTAATAGCTAATTGTTCATTCATTTAAAATCTCCTTGTTAATTTTACTTGTATATTTGAAGGTTTTGAATTGATAATATCCACAACCCTTTCTTCTATTGCTTTTGAAAAGTCTAATATGATTTTTGAGGCATCACCAGTTTTGTCAATAGCTATTTCAATTATAAACTCAATATCTTCTCCGCCTTTAATGATATTTACTTGTATATCTTCTGTAATTCTTAATTCTTTTCTAAAGTTTGAAGCAACTTTTTCTACAATTTGAGTGAAAACATTTTTATGAACATTATATGTTTGGTTTAAAGAATAATTAACTGTAACAAATTCCATTAATTAGATCTCCCTACATATTTACCATTTGAAGTAGCAATAACAATTGTTTGCCCTTCTTTGATAAACATAGGTGCTTCTAGTTCAAAACCAGTTTCAACTTTAACGAATTTTTGAGGATTATTTGCAGTATTTCCTTTAACAGCATCGGGTGCTTCAATAACTTTTAATTCAATATTAGCTGGTAATTCAATATCAAGAATTTCTGACTCAAATGCTCTTACCATAACTTTATTACCTTCAACCATAAAGTTAAGTTCTCATTTGATTTTTTCCATTGGAATTTCAACTTGTTCAAATGACTCTTGATCCATTAAAATAACTGATGTTCCATCATTATATAAATAATCCATATCTTTTTTATCAATATGAGCTTTTTTTACTTTATCTCCACCTGTTCATGTTTTTATAATTGTGGCACCAGTTCTTAAGTTTTTAATTTTAGCTTTAACAGAAGCTTGCCCTCTTCCTTGTTTTGAGTGTTGCGCTTCTACAACAACAAATATTTCTTTTCCATCTTGAAAAGAAATACCTGGTTTAAATTTATTTACATCTATCATATTTTCTCCTTTTATTTTCTTATATATTATATATGAAATATATAAAGTGTATACTTATCCATCATTCTAATTATTCATTATCCGAAATAAAAAAACACCCTCTCTCAAGGTGTAAAATAATTTTATAAAATTATTTTTGTTTATTTTGTTTTTCAATTTCTATTTGTTGTTTTTGAAGTTCAAGTTTTTGTTTTTCAAGTTCAAGATTTGTATTATTATTTTGTCAACCATTTGTTTGAATAATTGCAATAATTAAACCTATAATCCCTAATGAAAATAATCCACCTAAAACTACCATCATGGTATTTTGTTTTTTTGTCCCTTTTACTCAAACTACAATTCAACCAACAATTCAAGCGATTACAAATAATACTATTGCTATCCCTATTCCTATTGCCATATTTTTCTCCTTTTGATATTTTATTTTATCAATTAATTATATAGTGAAACCTTTCCTTTGTGTGAATAAAGTTTTATTTTTCACAAAAAAAGTCATTGTATAAACATCTTATATTATTCGTATGAAAGAACTTTGTAACCTGTTTCAGTTACTAACACATCATCTTCAATTCTAACCCCGCCAAGTCCTTCGATATAAATACCTGGTTCAACAGTTACGACATGTCCTGGTTCTAATGGGTTTTTATTTCCTGAATTTGTATTAGGTAATTCATGAACATCAATACCTAAACCATGACCTGTACCATGACCAAAGTATTCTCCATAACCTTTTTCAGTAATGTAATCTCTACATACCTTATCAATTTGAGCACCAGTAACACCTGGTTTAACTGCTTCAATACCTCTTCTTTGAGCTTCTTTAACAACTTCATAAATTTCTAATAATTTTGGATTTGTAACTTCACCAATTTGTATTGTTCTTGTTGTATCTGACATATACCCTTTAAAAACTGTTCCAAAATCAAATGTACATAGTTCACCGTTCTCAAGTTTTTTGTCTGAAGGAACCGCATGTGGTTTCGCACCATTGTAACCTGAAGCAACGATAGTATCAAACCCTTCTTTTGTAGCGCCATTTATTTTAAATAGGTATTCCAATCTTGCAGCTAATTCTTTTTCCGTTTTTCCAGCAACTATTTCTGGTTTTAATTGTTCAAATGATCTAAGTCCAATTAATGCTGCTTCCCTAATTTTTAAAGCTTCTTCATCTGTTTTGTAATCTCTAAGACCTTGTCCTGAAACAGCCACAAATTCAGCATTTGGGAATAACTCTTTTGCAAGATTTAATTGATCAATTGTTACATAATCAGATTCATATGCAACTTTTTTATATTTTGATTCTTTGGTTTTTGCAAATTCTTTTAATGCTCCCGCTTTTAATAAGTTAACATCAGCATTTTTAGCTTCATTTTTAGCTAAAATGATGTATCGTGAGTCAACGAATAAATCCGCCCTATCTTTTTCAATGAATAAGAATCCATATGATGATTGAACTCCTGTATATCAAAATCTATTTTGGTCTGACATAATAATGATTGCATCAAGACCTTTTTCAGCGAAATGTTTATCTACTACTTTTCTGTTCATAATTTCTCCTTAATGATAGTTAAATAACTAATTTAATTTTACTCCTAAATAAAAAATGAATAAACAAAAAGAGAAAATTATTTTTTCTCTTTGTGTGTTGTGTGTTTATTACATTTATGACAGTGTTTTGAAACTTCAAGTTTTTCAGTTTGAGTTTTTTTGTTTTTCTTAGTAATGTAATTTTCCATTTTACAGTCAGCGCATCTTAAAATGATTCCATCTCTAGCCATGTTGTTCTCCTTTAATATTTTGTTATTGTTCTATTAAATAGTAAATCTATTATACACTAATTAACATTTTTATTTCCTTATCATAAATATCTTTTCCATCTACTCAAGGTGTTTCTAAAATCATTGGTAACCCTTCAAACTCTGGTGCATGAACAATTTCTCGTAATGTTTCAAGACCAATAAATCCCTTTCCAATATTTTCATGTCTATCTTTATGAGCTGATAAAGGGTTTTTAGAATCGTTAATATGCAACACTTTAACTCTACTTAGTAAATTATTTTCTTTAAGTTTATTGATTACTGATTTTAAATTTTTAAAGTTATAACCTGCATCTCATGCATGACATGTATCTAAACAAATTCCAACCCTTTTTGAATTTACTTTTTCTATAACATAAGATAATTCTTCAAATGTTTTACCGACTTCAGTGCCTTTACCAGCCATTGTTTCAAGACAAATATCAATATCTTTTGTTTGTCTCAAAACATTTTTAATAGTTGCAACTAATCTATCTATCGATTCTTGCCTATTAAACTTTGTACTTGCTCCTGGGTGAACTACCATTAAATTAGCACCAATAAAATTCATTCTTTTTGCATCTGCAATAAGCATTTCTTCTGCAAATCCAGCTTTATCTAAAGATGAGGGATTTATTATATATGGTTCATGAACAACAATATCTTTTGGCGATATTATATTTGAATACTTATCAATATATTCTTCTAATCTATATTCACTAGTTTCTGCTCTCCTTGTATTTTGTGGAGGACCAAGATAAATCATCATTGTATTAGCCCCTATATTTTTAGCAGTTTCTCCTGCTCCAATTAAATAGTTTCCTTTTTTTGAAAATGAAACATGTGCTCCTAATTTTATCATATAAGAATTATAACTTATTATATAATGGTTGTAGGAGGCGATATGAAAAATATAGCAATACTTATAGCAGACGGATTCGAAGATACAGAATTAATAGGAGCAATCGATTTGTGAACAAGGGAGAATATTAATTTTGAATTGATATCAATTCAAAATAAATTTGAAGTCAAAGGTTCTTATTATGCTAAAGTTGATGCGAAACCAATCAGTGAAATAAATTTTGATGATTTCGAAAATCTTTTTATACCTGGAGGGAAATCAACTAATTTGTTTAAAGAATATCAAGAAACAAATAATATATTATTAGATTTTTATAATAAAAATAAAGGTATTTTCACAATATGTGCTGCACCTTCACTTCTTTTTGATGTAGGTATCTTGAAAAATCATTCTTTTACTTGTTGAACTGGTTTAGAATTACCTGGTTCTACAAATTCTGAGTATGAAGTAGATGGAAACATAGTAACTGGAAGGGATTATCTAACAACGATGATTTTTGCAAAAGAAGTTGCAAAATTTATAAAAAAGAAATAAGCATTTTGCTTATTTTTATATTTTTTTTATAAATGATTCTAATTCGATCATTTTTACATTAATATTTTTATAATTCTTTTTTAAGAATCCATAAATATGTTCTGTAAAAACATCTTCAACAATATGAGATACTTCCATAGCAAAAATATTTTCTTCATTAATTGTCATTCATTCAGATCATTTAATATCCGATGTTATAACTAAATCAACTTCATTTTCTTTTCATGCAGTTTGAATACCTTCAATTGAACCCGAACCAGGAATAAATGCGAATTTATTAATTTTTATCGATTTTTTATCCATATTAGTTAAAGTAATACTTGTTTTGAGTTTTTCTTCAAACAATTGTGTTAATTGCCCAAGAGTCTTTCCTCACTTTATTACAGAACCGTATTCAAGGCCTTTTATTTGTTTTGAACCTTTTACTAAGCCAAGTTTTCTCAACATTGCTAAACGCATTCCTTTTGGTTCTTTATCAAACGCAGTATGCATTGAATAAACTGTAATACCTGATTTAATCAAACGTTTAAATAACTTTCTTTTTCATGGTTGTTTGGGAGTTGTACCAAAATCAGATTCATTAAATAGAAAAGGGTGAAAAATTATTATTAAATCAGCTTTATTTTGAATTGCAAAATCAACAACTTTTAAAGTAATTTCCATTGCAACAATTATATTTTCTACACTCTTTTTAGAATCCCCTATTTGAATCCCAACTTTATCTCACTCTTCAGCAAGTTTTAAAGGGAAGATTTCTTCTAAAGTATTAGTAATCGTTTTTACAGTTATTTTTTTATTAAGCATTAATAAAATCTTTTAATTTCCTTCTTTTTTGTGGATGTCTTAATCTTCTTAAAACCTTAGATTCTATTTGTCTAATTCTTTCACGAGTTACATCGAATTTTTCTCCAATTTCATCCAATGTGTGAGCTCTCATCCTCTCACCATTTTCATCTTCACCAATACCATAACGCATTTTGATAACTTCTCTTTCACGCTCTTCTAAATAGGTATCAAGAATTTGTAATAATACTTTACGCAATTCTTCATTGGCAGCAAAATCAACCGGTGATGTTGCTGAGTCATCTTCAACAAAATCAGAAAATGATGAATCATCTTCTTTACCAATTGGTTTATCAAGTGAAATAGGATCAATATTAATTTTTCTTATATATTGAACTTTTTCAGCTGTAAATCCACTTCCATATTCAACTGCTAACTCTTCATCAGTTGGTTTACGCCCAAGTTCTTGGTGTAATTCTCTTTCAATTTTAATTAATTTATTTATTGTTTCAACCATATGAACCGGTACACGAATTGTACGTGCTTGATCAGCAACTGCACGAGTGATCGCTTGTCTTACTCATCATGTTGCATATGTCGAGAATTTAAATCCACGTTCTCATTCATATTTTGACACAGCTTTTAAAAGACCAGCATTACCTTCAGAAATTAAATCTATAAATGATAAACCTCTATTTTTATATTTTTTAGCTAAATTTACTACAAGACGCAAGTTTCTACGAATTAAAATTTCTCTTGCACGCTTATCACCTTTTTCAATTCTTTTTGCTAATTCTATTTCTTCATCATGTTTAAGTAATTTTCCATATTTACCAATTCAACGCATGTATCATTTAACAATATCATCTGTTTCTGTTAATTTATTTGATAATTGCTTATCTTCAATGTATGCAGCTGTTGAAATATTTGAAAGTGATATTTCTTGTGTTTCATCAAAAGATTGCAATGAAATACTTTCTTCTCTAATTCTTCCTTCTTGTAATTCATCTTCATTAACATCATCAAAATCATGAGCATCAATTTCTGTTCCAATGATTTTATTTTCAATCAGTGTTTCTAATAACTCATCTGCTCCTTCTTCTGAAACAAATAATTTCTTTTTGTTAAGCAATTCAAAAACTTCTTCTTGTGAAAAGATTATCTCTTTTTTTGCTTTTTTTGCTTTTTTCTTTTGTTCCGCCTTTAATAATTGAACTATTGTTTCATACGGATTTTTCTTTACTACTTTTGCCATTTATTCCCCTCTTTCTTTTTGTAACTTAATCATCGACTCTAAAAGTTTTATTTTTTCTTTATCACCTAGCTCGTCATCATTAAATTTATTTTGTAATTTTTTAAGCGCTTTAGGTCGAGCGGCCTTATTAATCCTATTAATCATATCATTAAACTCTGTTTCATTGGGTAAATCAGATTCATTTTTTATATAACCTTTTATTCCATACATATCATTCAACATATCCGGACTAACTTTTTTTACATTACCTTGCTTTGCATCAATTAAATATTTTGAAATTAATACCAACATAGGATCAGAAAAATTAATTTCTTGTTTCATTGCTAAATTAATCAATATTGGTTTTTGCATCATTGCAGATAATAATTGTAATGATCATTTATTTTCATCTAATTGTTCATCATTAGTCACTTGTGGACTAGGGATATCAACAATAACAAACTCATCAACTTTTGGATGATTAAGTTTATTTTTTTTAAATTCTTTTTTTACAGGTTCTACTTTTTTAACTATTCCAACTTTAGATAATATAGTTTCTTTTGAGATGCCAAGAGTGGTAATCATCTTTTGTATATAGAAATCTTTATATGTGTTATTAACATTTTGTAAATAAGGTGTAAAAGATTTTACAAATTTATCAACTTTTTCAGGAGAATCATTCCCATATTTATTAATGTGCATTTTAAAAATGAATTCCAATGCATGTTCTCTATTTTGCATTAACTTTTGCAATTCTATTGCACCGTTTTTGTTAAAATATTCATCTGGATCTAATCCCGAATTATTTTTTACGACAAATATGTTTTGATTATATTTTAATAATACTTTAATTGATTTTATAGTTGCTGAAATACCCGCTCTATCTGAATCAAGCATAAGTGCCACAGTAGTATTTTTTAAGAATTTAGAATGCTCTTCAGTTAAAGCTGTACCCATAATTGCAACGGCGTGATAAATATCAGCTTTATCCAATGCGATTACATCCATAAATCCTTCAGTAATGATAATTTCTTTATTTCTTCTTATCATTTGCTCAGCAGCAGAATAATTATATAAAATACTCGATTTGTTAAAAACACTTATATCAGAAGAATTAATATATTTAGCTTTAATTTTAGGATCTAAAGTTCTTGCTGAAAAACCAACAATTTGACCAAAATTATTTTTTATACCAAATATTATCCTCTCTTTAAAGAAATCTTGCATGGTTTCTGTTGCTAATGATGCATTAATTAATATTGAATCGTCATACCCTTTGGTTCTAAGGAACTTAACTAAACCTTCTTTTGGTGCATAACCAATAGAGAATTTTTCAAGATATTTTTGTGTTAGACCTCTTTTTTGAAGATATTCTAGTGCTTGAACCCCCTCTTCTGTTGTAGATAAAGAATATTGAAAAAAATTCATTGCTTCTTTTAGAACTTCTAATATTTTTTGATCTTTTTTACTATATTCTTTGTGGTTGGATTTTTTTAAATTAAAAGGAATACCAATTTTATCAGCTAATTTTTTAGTTGCTGTGACATAAGTTATTTTCTCAAATTCTGCAACAAAATTAATAACATTACCACCCACATTACAAACAAAACATTTAAACATTTGTTTCTCTTGTGAAACTGACATTGAAGGTGATGTATCATCATGAAAAGGACAAACACCTCAATAATTCTTACCTTTTTTTATTAAATCAACGTATATTGAAACTTCCGAAACAATATCAATGGAATTCTTGATTTGTTCAAAAACATTTATATTTTGCATTTTGCCTCACAATTCATTAATTATTTTAATTTTACCACCTTTTTATTACATAAAAAGAAAATAAAGGTTTTGCCTTTATTTTCTTTTGATTACTTAATATAATTTACAATTTCTGAAATAAGAATTCTTTCTTGTTTCATTGTATCTCTATGTCTTATAGTTACCATATCATCTTCTAAAGAATCATAATCAAAAGTGATAGCATATGGAGTACCAATTGAATCTTGCCTTCTATAACGTTTTCCAATTGAACCAGCTTCATCAAAAGCTACTGAAAATCCCTCATCAATTAATAATGCAAATATCTTTTTAGCCTCTTTGGAAATTTTCTTAGTTAAAGGTAAAACAGCGGCACGATAAGGAGCTAATTTTTTATCTAACTTCAGAATAACTCTTTCATCATTTTCTAGTTTTTCAATTTCAAAAGCATCACAAATAAGTGTAAGAACCAATCTATCCATACCAAATGATGGTTCAATTACATAAGGCGTGTAAACATCATTTGATATCGGATCTCTATATTCGAGTTTTTCGCCCGAATGATTTGCATGAGCTTTTAAATCAAAATCAGTCCTATTAGAAACACCTAATAATTCACCCCAACCAAATGGAAATTTATATTCAACATCAGTAGTTCCTTTTGAATAGTGCGCCAATTCTTCTTTATCATGTTTTCTAAATTTAACATTTTCTTCCTTAATACCTAATGAAAGAATAAAGTTCATTGCTTTTTCAATATAATATTTGTAAGCTTCATCATCTTCTCCAGGTTTCACAAAATATTCGAGTTCCATTTGTTCAAATTCTCTTGTACGAAATATAAAATTTCCTGGTGTTACTTCATTACGGAAAGATTTACCAATTTGACCAATACCAAATGGAAGCTTTGCTCTTTGCGATCTTTGAACATTTGCAAAATTAACGAAAATACCTTGAGCTGTTTCAGGTCTTAGAAATATTGTTGATTTTTTATCAACAACCACACCTTGTTGAGTTTCAAACATAAGATGGAATTCTCTAATTTCTGTTCATTCTGTTTCAGCACCTTCATATTTTTTAATATGTTCTTTTAAATATACTTCCATTTCTTTTTTAGACATAATTTCAGCATTAATTTCAGGATTGTGTTCTTCTATCAATTTATCTGCTCTATATCTTTTTCCATTTATTTTATTTTCAACAAGTGGATCTGAGAAATTACCAACATGCCCAGACGCTTCCCATACTTTAGGATTCATAAGTATTTTTGCATCAATACCATGGTTATGAGGTTCTTTAGTGATAAATTCTTTTCATCAAGCTTCTTTTACATTTTTTGTTAAAAGCACCCCTAATGGTCCATAATCTCAAGTATTAGAAAGTCCTCCATATATTTCCGACCCTTGAAAAACAAATCCCGATTGTTTTAAATGGTTAACTATAGTTTGCATATCTTTTTTCATTTTTATTCTCCTTTTTATATAGATTTTTTTCAAAAATAAAAAACCCTTATTTGAGGGACCAACGTTCCACCCTCAAAGGATTCTTATTTAATATTTATATTTTCGACTCCAGGTTTCCAAGCCTTTCGTTGTCTTAAATAAATTATAACTTAAAGAACAATAGTATTTTAAATATTTTAAAATAAAATATATGTTAGTAACCCATTTTCTTTATTTTTTGAACATCTTCCGTTCAATTTTTATTAACTTTAACTTTTAAGTCTAAGTGAATCTTTTGATCAAATGTATATGCCATTTTCTTTCTAGCAGAAATACCAATTTTTTTGATTTTAGAACCTTGCGATCCAACAATAATGCCTTTTTGAGACTCTCTTTCACAGTATATACGTGCACTGATGTCATATTGCTCTTCACCTTCTTTGAATTCCATTATTTCTACACCAATGGAGTGGGGTAATTCATCCCTCAACATATTTATTGCTGATTCTCTAATAATCTCCTTAGCAATAAACCTTAAGGACTTATCAGTTAATTGATCTGTATCATAAAACTTAGGGCCTTCAGGCAATCTTTCTTTAAGTTCTTTTATAACAAGATCAATAGTTCTTTGTATTTCTACTGAAGTCCCAAGAACAACTTCAAACCCATATTCACTTTTAAGCTTTTGAGCTTTTTCTTTTAGTGTATCGAAATCTTCTTCTAAATCTACTTTGGTTAATATCGCTACTTTATTTTTTTGTTTATTAATTTTTTCAAGAATCATTTTATCTCCAGGACCTATTTTTTCATTAGCTGGTTGTAAAAATAAAACTACATCAACATCTTCTAATGCTTTATAAGAAGCTTCATTCAATGATTCACCTAATTTTTGTTTTGGTTTATGGATTCCTGGTGTATCAATAAAAATTATTTGTGAATCTTTATCATTATAAATTCCTCTAATTTGATCACGTGTTGTTTGTGGTTTATCAGAAGTAATTGATACTTTATAATCCATGATTGCATTTAATAATGTCGATTTACCAACATTTGGCCTACCTAATATTGCTACGAATCCTGTTTTCATTATTTTAAATCTCCTTTTTCAAATCCAAAAGGAAGCAATTCATCAACCGTATTAACTCTAACTTCTCCATTTATTGAATATTGAAATACTTTTGCATTAATAGGCATTAATTCAATCATAACTTGCCTACATACACCACATGGTGTAATGATTTTATTTTTTGAATCACCAAGAATATGGATTTCTTTAAACTCTTGTGATTTTACACCATTAGAAATTGCTGAAAAAATCGCACTTCTTTCACCACAATTTGTTGGAGAATAAGACGCGCTTTCAATATTAACACCTTTTCATTCTCCCCCTTTACTGTCAACTAAAATAGCCGCTACCCTAAAATTTGAGTATGGTGTGTATGCATTTTTTTGTAATTTTTTTAATTTATCTAATACCATTTGCTACATCCTTAAATTCTGGAATAAATATTAACATACCAACAATAATCGCCGCTATTGCTACAAGTAAAGTGGCCCCAGCTGCAATATCTTTTACCTTTTTAACTTTCAAATTATATTGAAAAGAAATCATATCAACTAAAGCTTCCATTGCTGTATTCAAAACTTCAAAACCCATTACTATAGCAATTGTAATAATCAAAATTGATCAATTAATTAAAGAAAGTTTAACTCAAACTCCAAGACCCACCACTATTGTCGTAATGAATATATGCATAAGAAGAGACTTTTCTTCTTTTATTGTTATTCATAATCCTATTAGAGCATATAAAAATTTTCTTTGTGTTTTTTTTATAATTTTTTTCATTATTCTCTACCAACCTTAATTGCATCCATAACTTTATAAGCTAAAGAATTCATATAAGTTTCTTCTTCAGGCGTCATATGATCTAAACCAAATAAATGAAGCATCCCGTGGGTAAATAAATATGATCATTCTCTTTTTGCTTTGTGACCAAATAACTTTGATTGCTCTTCAATTTTTTCTCAAGAGATAAAAATATCACCCATTAAATAATAACCAATTTGTTTTCTTAACTCCATTGCTCCCTGTGGAAACGATAAAACATCTGTTGCATAATCTTTATTTCTATATTGACTATTTAACTTTCTGATTTCTTTGTTGTCAACAATTATCAAACTCACTTCAATAGGTGCATCAACATTGAAATGTTGACCTACTAATTCAATAATTTTTTCAAATAATTGTTTATGTTCAAAATTATATTTTGTATTGTTTGTTATGTATATTTTATTCATCAAAAGAATTATAACACTATCATTCTAAGATTTTTTCTCAAACTGAAATTGAAGAATATATAACCCTTGCTTCCATAGTACTATTCATTGTAAAATCAGCTATCTTCTCCTTTATTGTTAATTCTGTTTCCCCATTTTCTTGTTCTTCAATACTTTCTATTGTTACATCATAATATTTATAACTAGATTTCAATCTTATTTTCTTTGATTTTTTTATTAAAAACATATCTTGAGATTTAACTAAAAGCTTATCAATACCAACTTTTGAAACAATGACTTTAACAACTACATATTTTTCAATTCGTTTCGTTAACACTAAATAAGTTGTAGAAAATAAAGAAAAAAGTATCAAACCAAAAACTACTCAAACTCAATTTTTAATCTTACTTAAGTGATTCAATTGATACCTCCTTACTATCATTCACAAAAATATTATTATGTGAAATCTCTATAAAAAGAGCATCTTCATTATTTTTTTTGATTACATTAATGATCTTTTTACATAATTCTATTTCAATATTTTCAAATGCCTCATCTAATATTATTAATTCATATTTTTGTGAAAAAAGACGCAGTAATTGGACTATCTGTCTTTGTCCAGATGATAAGTTAGAAGCGTTATTCACCATTTTTTGATCCAATGACAACCCTGCCTTCTCAACTATAGAACGCAAGTTTCATTTCTCGTATTTTTCAAAAAAACATTCATATTGCTTGATATCACCAGCAGTTATGAAATCAATTATTGATGTATTTGGTAAGTGATCTGATGGATTCACTCTAAATATACTATCTCTTATTGAATTCAAATTATAATATTTAGTTTCTAAATTATTAAAATATATACCTGATGTGTGATAATTAGTAACAATAATGTCCAATAATGTTGTTTTACCCGAACCATTAGGACCTCTTAAAATGATATTTTTATCAATCACTAATTCTTTTATATTTAATATTGGTTTTCCAGTTTCATAACTGAATTCAATTCCTTTTAAAGTTATGGATTTAATTTTCTGTAATTTTTTACCTTTTGGATTAATTTTTTCCTCCTTTAAATCTAATACATATTGCAACATATCCATTTCTTTTTTAATTAAAGGATATTTCATAAAAACATTAGCTATCGATGTTGTTGGCTCTATAAAGAAATGAAATATTGATATGTAAAGGATCAAAGAACCCATGGTCATTTTGTCCTTAATTACATATTGTGTAGCTAATAAGGTTATCAATAATGGCGCTATATTTGTTAGAATATTCTGAATAATTCCATATATATTATTGACAATCCAAATTTTTTTATCTATCTTTTTGAATTGATATAAAGTATCGCTTTGTTTAATTAAAAAGAATTGTTTCATAGATGGTTTTCTCAACTGTTTATCCATCTTCAACGAATCTAAATTAATTGAAGAATAATCTAATTGCTTTTTAATGAAAAGACTATATTTACTATTAATAATTCTTTGACTAGTAAATGTTAAAATTAATAAGATAATTACCACAATTATAGATATCAAAAATAATTTAATATTTATTCATATTAATATAGAAGATGCTACTAAACAAATTAAAACATCAGTTGTTAATGAAAAAATTGTTGATGCAATAAATAAAGAGATAGAATCTATAAATGCTGTCCTCCTAATGATGTCACTTCTAGTTAATTTTTCAATTTTTAATAACTCTGCATTTTTTATTTTATTATTAAATTTTTGAGTAATTTCCATTGAAATATGTAAATACATTTTATAAATTATAAAATTTTTAAAACCAACATTTAATGATCCTAGAATACCAATAAGTACAAAACCAATAAAAAGTACAATTAACGTCTTATTTAAGGCTCCTGGGATTATTTGATCCATTATAATTTTCATAAAAAATGAAGATGAAAATAAAACAATGATAGAAATTAAAATAGAAATTAAAATTCAAGGGATTGTGGATTTAAATTGTGATAAATACTCATACATAGAATTGACCTTAATATTCTTATGTGAATAACTTGTTTTTTGAACATGGATAATAACATCTAAAAACTGAAACTGAAATTTTGTAAAAGCAACACTTTCAGTTTGTCCTGTTATTGGGTCAAGTAATATTAGAGAATTTTTCTTAATTTTTTCTATAACTACATAATGATTCTCTTCTTCATTGCCAATTAAAGCTATTATTGGTTTTGTTATTTTTAATTTTTTTAAAGCTTCAAAATCACCTTTCATTGGAATCAATTTCATACCAAATGCTTCTGATATCTTGCATAATCCCTCAATATTAATACCTTTCTGACCGTATGAAGCTTTTTTCTTAAATTCATTAATATTTATCCATCTATTGTAAAAGTAATTGTGAAAACCTTGCAAAATTGAAATTCCACAATCCCTTATATCTTCTTGTTTTTTTATTCTCATATATTAATATGTAGTTATAATGCAAAAAATGCAAAATAAAAATCCCGTTAAGGATTTTTTTACTGTAATAATTAGTATTATTGAATTAAACTAGTTCTACAATCGCCATTTTTGAGTTGTCACCAAGTCTTGCAGGAAGTTTGATCACACGTGTGTAACCACCATTTCTGTCATTATACTTAGGACCTACAACATTAAATAAATGTTGTAGAGCAGTTGCTTTACCATCTGTTGTTTTAACATTTCTTAGGTAAGCAGCAGCTTGACGTCTAGAAGCTAAAGTATTCTTTTTAGCTTTAGTAATCATTTTTTCAACATGACGACGAACTTCTTTAGCTCTTGTTTCAGTAGTAGTAATTTTACCATAAACGATAACATCAGTTACTAATGAACGCATAACACCTTTTCTTCATTCAGCATTTTTTCTAAATAATTGTGTTGGGTTAGCCATTATTCGTCTCCTTCTTTAAATGTGATTCCGTGAGTTTCAAGTTTTTCGATAATTTCTGAAACTGATTTTTTACCTAAGTTCTTGATGTTTTCAAGTTCTGATAATGTTAAGTTTGAAATATCTGCAACCTTGTTGTATCCGGCTCTCTTTAGAGAGTTGTATGATCTTACTGAAAGATCTAATGAAGAGATTGACAGCGAAAGTGATTTTGAGTTTTCTTCAGCTTTTTTAGCTTCTTCAAATACTTCCTCTGCATCTAAGTTTGAAATATCTTGCATAATTGCTAAATGAGACATTAATATGTTTGCAGCTTGAGCTAATGCGTCTTTAGCTTCAACTGAACCATTTGTTTTAATTTTAAACTCTAAAGCTTCTTGAATAATTGGGGCTGATGAGTTTAATTCTTTTGTTTCGTAAGCAACTTGTTTAATTGGTGAAAAGTCTGAATCAATAGCAATAATGTTTCCTGATGTTAATTTAGTTTCAATTTGTGTAGAAACTGATTTAACAAAATCTTTATTTTTATCAAATCCAACAAAACCTCTACCTGATCTAACAAATAGTTCTAATTCTAGTGCTTTAGCCTTTGAAACTGTAGCAATGTGTTGTGTTGGGTCAACAATTTCCATTCCAACTGGTAATATTAAATCAGCAGCTGTTACTTCTCCTTTTGGAGATTTAATTGAAATTGTGTAAATTTCTCCATCTTTAATGATTTCTGGGTTGTATGTAAACTTAAGTTCTTTTAAATTAAGGATTAATTGTACAACGTCTTCTTCAACATTTGCAAGTGTTTGGAATTCATGAGAAACACCAGCAATTTTAGTTGCAAAAGGAGCTACACCAGTTACTGATGATAGAAGTACTCTTCTAATTGCGTTTCCTAATGTGTTTGCAAAACCTCTTTCTAGTGGTTGAATTGTAAATGCTGTTTCGTACTCCGAGATTCTTTGTTTTTTAATTTCTGAGTAAGCTAGTTTCATAAATTTTTCCATATTAACCTCTTCTTCTTAATACTTTTTTAGGTGGTCTTGTTCCGTTGTGTGGAACTGGTGTAACATCTTTAATTTGAGTTACTTTAAGTCCTGAGATTTCTAGTTGTTTTCTAGCTGAATCTTTACCTGGACCTGTACCTTTTAATTCAACACGTACTTCTTTTAATCCGTGTTCTTTAGCTGAATCAGCTGCTGCAGATGCAGCTAATTGTGCTGCATAAGGTGTTGATTTTTTTGAACCTTTGTAACCAATAGCACCTGATGATGATCAAGCGAATGCGTTACCTTGTTCGTCTGTAAATGTGATGATTGTATTATTGTGTGTAGAGTGAATGTGGGCTACACCAGTTGTAATGTTTTTCTTTTTAGCTTTTTTAGCTTTAACTTTTTTTGCCATTATGGTTTAACCTTTCTTACCGGCCACAGTTTTTCTTGGGCCTTTTCTTGTACGTGCATTCTTTTGAGTCACTTGACCTCTAACTGGAAGCCCTCTTCTGTGACGTAATCCTCTATACGCTTTAATTTCCATAAGACGTTTAATGTTTAATGCAACGTCTCTACGTAAATCACCTTCTGTTGTGTACTTGTTTGCAGCTTGACGAATAGCATTAAGTTGATCATCTGATAGATCTTTAACTCTTGTGTTTTCGTCGATATTTGTTTCTTTTAAGATTTGTTTTGACAGTGAGCTTCCAATTCCGTGAATATAAGTTAATGAGATAACGACTCTTTTGTCGTTAGGTACTTCGATATTTAATATACGTGCCATAATTTTTCTCCTTAACCTTGTCTTTGTTTGTGCTTAGGAGTTTTACAAATAACTCTAATCACTCCACGTCTCTTGATAGTTCTACAGTCTTTACACATCTTTTTTACTGATGCTCTTACTTTCATAAATTGTTCTCCTGTTAATTTTCTTAAAATTGTTATTTTGTTATTTTGTTTGTGTGAATGTTTTATAGACTATTTTATTTGTGTCTATACACGATTCTCCCGCGTGTTAAGTCATATGGGGAAACTTCTACATCTACAGTATCACCAGGTAAAATGCGAATGTGGTGTACACGGATTTTACCTGAAACACGGGCTTTGATGATTACGCCGTTCTCTAATTGAACGTCATACTCCATTGTAGAGTGCGCTACTGTTACTTTCCCTTCCATTTTAATAGCATTTGAAGCCATTAGTCCTCCTTCTCTGTTAGGATAACTGGGTATCCATTTTCAATTAAGATAGTTTGTTCATAATGTGAAGTGTTTTTTCCAGAAAGTGAACGAACAGTTCATCCATCTTCTAGTATAACCACTTCTTCTGTATCTTGCATTATCATAGGCTCGATACATATAACCATACCATCTCTTAATAATGGTCCAGTTCCTGGATTACCATAATTTGGTATGTAAGGTTCTTCATGTAATGACGAACCAATTCCATGTCCTGTGAAATCATCGGGTACGTATAATCCTTTTGAATCAACGAATGATCCAATAGCATGACCAATATCACCTATACGTGCTCCGGGCTTAATGGCATCAATTCCTTTATAGAATGACTGCTCAGCAACTTCGATAACCTTTTTATCTTGTTTAGAGATGGTCCCTAATCCGATAGTGAAAGCTGAATCTGAGTGATATCCGTTATAAACAGCACCCATATCAATCTTCACAATATCTCCATCTTTAAACTTCTTATTATTAGGTATACCGTGAATTAGATCTTCATTTAGCGAAATACATAATGTATGTTGGAACCCCATATATCCCTTAAAGGATGGTGTCCCCCCTAATTGTCTTATACGTTTTTCCGCATAAGCATCAAGTTCTAATCCTGTTGCCCCTGGTCTTACTAAAGTCTTAAGCTCTTGCTTAACTTCGGCCAGGATAGCAGCTGATTTCTTAAGTTTTTCTATTTCATCTTTAGATTTTATACTAATCATTAAAATAGCTCTCTTTCGATATCAGCAAATATGTCATCTGGTTTCTTATCTGCATTAAATTTTACCAAAATTCCTTGTTTTTTATAAAAATCAATTAAAACTTTTGTTTGATTTTTATAAACTTCAAGACGTTTTTGAATTGCTTCAGGCATGTCATCTGCTCTTTGAATTAATGTTTCACCATCATTATCACAGATGTTTTCTTGTCTTGGTTTTTTATATTTAATGTGGTAGTTTTGTTTACATGTTTGACAAGCTCTTCTTCCACTTAGTCTTTCAACAATAACCTCTGTTGGTGCATCTAATAAGATGGCTTTTTGAGGTTGTAAATCTTCTTTAATAAGAAATTCTGCTTGATTTATTGTTCTTGGGTATCCATCTAAAAGAAAACCTGATTCTTGAATTTCTTTAGATTCAAGAACACCCTTAACTATTTCATTTGTGATTTCGTCAGGGACATATTCACCTTTTGATGTGATATCAATAACTTTAAGGCCTAATTCTGTTTTATTTTTAATTTCAGCTCTAAAAATATCACCTGTAGAAATGTGTTTGATTCCTTTAGTTTCAGATAATTTTGAAGCTAAAGTACCTTTTCCTACACCTGGAGGCCCTAAAAATATAAATTTGTTTATCATAGCAACCCTCCTGTAGAGTTATCTTCTTTTTTAACACCTTTTTTAACTTTTGATGGTGTTTTATTATTTTGTATTTTTGTAATTTTTCCAGATTTACCTCTGGTTTTAATTTGATTTAGTGTTTCAATAGATACTGATACTAAAATAATTAATGACGTACCACTAAATGTGATGTTCCTATCCATGCCAAGTATCTGTTCTATATAAGAAGAAGCAGATATAACAGCAAGGAATAAAGCTGAAAATACAGCCAATCTTAATAATACTTTTGTTATATAAATTTCAGTTTCTTCTCCAGGTCTAACCCCAGGGATAAATGTTCCATTTTTAGAAAAGTTTTCTGCAACTTTTGAAGGAGCAAAAATTAAGATAGACATGATTAAAGTAAAAACCATAATTACTGCAATGTATAGTGATAAACCAATTGGATCTGTAAAACGCATATTATGTTCAATTCAGAATCTTGATTCTGAATATCTCGGTAACAATTGTGCTACTTGTAAAGGTATAACAACTATCAACGCTGCAAACATAACAGGCATAACTCCAGCAGTATTAACTTTAATAGGTAATCTAGACATTCTATTTTTATCCTGAGTTAACCCTCTACCAGTCTGTTGCAATGGTATATGACGTTCAGATTTGTAAATGTAAGCTATGATGAATACAAGCACTAAGAAAAGTGAAATATATCCTACAAAGTTAACAATACCCACAAATGTACTTGCTCCACCATTAGATGAAACGAAAAAGTCATATGCTAATTTAAATTTTGAAGGTAGACCTACAGCTACACCCGAAAATATAATTAATGAAGTACCATTACCAACACCTTTTTGTGTGATTTGTTCACCCAAAAACAATGTAAACATTGAACCAGCTAATAATATAGTTGGAATTCCAAAATAAATAAATCATGGTTTATTTAACTCCGGAATTATTGTTAAAAACCCTTGAGATTCAAATGATTTTGCTATAGTAATAGCTTGAAAAATTCCGAATATAAGTGTTAATCACCTAGTTATTATATTTATTTTCCTTCTACCAGCTGCTCCAGAATTAGCTAACCGATGTATTGGAGGGAAAAATTCCGACTGTAATATAGTCATCAAAATAGAAGCTGTAATATATGGAGAAATTCCCAATGCTACGATTGAGAATCTCTTTATTGCGCCACCACCCATCATATCCATCAACCCTAAAAATGAAGATGGATCAGTTGCAGCGTTTGTATTGAAAGCTTTAATACCAGGCACAGTAATAGTGGCTGCTATTCTAAAGATTAATAATAGTAATAGCGTATACAAAATCTTAGTAAGCAATTGCTTATTTCTAAAAAAGTTTTTAGTTTTGCTTTTTGAGTTACGAATAAAGGCAGTTAAACCCCTTCACATATTTAAGATTTTGTTACGCATCTATTATTTCACCTCTACTTTTCCTCCAGCTGCTTCAATCGCTGCCTTAGCAGAAGCTGAAATAGCTTGAACTTGAATTGTAAGTGCTTTAGTAATTTTTCCATTACCAAGTACTTTAACTGGCATAATTTTTCTTCTAGTAATTCTTTTTTCTAAAAGAATTTCTTTTGTTACAACATCATTTGCATTAAATGCTTTTTCTAATGTTGATAAATTAACTGTTTCATATTCAACATGATTCACATTAGTGAAACCACGTTTAGGTAAACGTCTGAATCATGGGTTTTGTCCACCTTCAAATCCTGGACGAACTCCTCCACCTGATCTTTTATTTTGTCCGTTTTCACCACGACCAGCAGTTTTACCTTTACCAGCTGCGTGTCCACGTCCTTTTCTAGTTTTTAGTTTTCTTGATCCTTCTGTTGATTTTAATTCGTGTAATTTCATAAAAATCTCCTATCCTGTTATATCAGAAACTTTAACGTCTCTTAATTTTGCGATTTCTTCAACTGTTCTTAAATTTTTAAGAGCGTCAATTGTTGCTTTAACTGAGTTAGTTTTAGATCTTGAACCAAGTGATTTTGTATAGATATCTGTATATCCTGCAAGCTCAACAACTGTACGAATAGCACCTGAAGCGATGATTCCCTTACCTTTTGGAGCTGATTTAACTAGAACTTTTGATGCTAAGAATGTACCTGTTTGTTCGTGTGGTACTGTTCTTTTATCAATAATTGGTGCAACAATCATGTTGTTACGTGCGTCTTTAATAGCTTTTCTGATTGCATCAGGAACTTCATTTGCTTTTCCTCAACCTCAACCAACTTTACCTTTTTTATTACCAACAACAACTAGTGCTGAGAATGAGAATCTACGCCCACCTTTAACAACTGTTGTAACCCTTGCGATATTAACAACTTTTTCTTCAAACTCTGTTTGTCTTCGGTTGTTAAATCTTCTACGTCCGTTTCCTCTTTGTGGTCTACGTCCATTATTATTTCTTGCGTTAGAAGCGTTTCTTGCACCATTAGCGGGAGCTTTTGGAGCTTCAACTGGTTTAGTTGCTACTACTTCTACTGTTTTTGTTTCTGTGTTTTCTGCCATTAGAATTTCACTCCTTCATTTCTGATTGCGTCTGCTAGCGCTTGTATTCTACCGTGATATACATAACCTGAACGATCAAATACCACTTTTTCTAATTTAAGAGCTGCAACTTTTTTACCAAAGTCTGCTCCAACTGTTTTAGCAGCTTCAATATTTCCACCTTTTTCTAATTTAAGTGTAAGTGATGAAGTAACTGCTAATGTTTTACCTTGAGCATCATCGATTAATTGAACTTCAATGTTCTTTAAAGATTTGAAGACAACTATTCTTGGTGATGTAGCTGCTAATTTATTTTTAATACGTAAATGTTTTCTTTTACGAGATTCATTTCTTGATAATTTTGCCATTACTATTTACCTGCTGCCTTTCCTTCTTTTCTTCTAATGATTTCATCTTTGTACATAATTCCTTTACCTGAATATGGGTTTGGTCTTCTTATGTCTCTGATGATTGCTGCTAATTGCCCGACTTTTTCTTTTTCAATACCTGAAATTGATACTTCAGTTTGTTTTGTAACTTCAACTTCTACACCATCAGGTACTGGAATTGTGTGTGGGTGTGAGTAACCAGCATTAACTACTAGTTCTTTTCCTTGAAGTGCAGCTTTATAACCAACACCTTTAATGATTAACTCTTTTTTAAACCCTTTTGATACACCAATAATCATATTATTGATTAAGGCGTTTGTTGTACCGTGTAATTGTTTTGTATGTTTATTTTCATTTGCACGAACTGTTGTTACTTGTCCTTCTTTAATTTCAATTGCGATTAATGGTGAAAATTCACGAGTAATTGTTCCTTTTGCACCTTTTACTTCTACTGTTGTTCCGTTTACGATTACTTCAACACCTTCAGCGATGTTGATAACTCTATTACCTACTCTTGACATAGACTATCACACATAAGCTAATACTTCGCCACCAACGTTGGCTTTTCTTGCTTCCCTATCTGTAATGATTCCATTTGAAGTAGAAATAATTGCTGTACCAAATCCTGAAAGAACTTTTGGTAAGTCTTCAGCACCAGCGTAAACACGTAAACCAGGTTTAGAAATTCTCTTAACCCCTGTAATCGCTCTTTGAGCACCTTTATATTTAAGTGCAATTGTTATTTTTTTATCTTTGCCTTCGCCCGCTACTGAGAATCCTGAGATGAAACCTTCTGATTTTAGGATAACAGCAATGTTTTCCTTAACTTTTGAATGTGGCATAGCTACATCTTTATGTTTTCTTTGGTTTGCATTCTTAATTCTAACAAGCATATCTGCAATTGGATCTGTAATAATTCCCATATTATCAACTCGCCTTTCTTACACCAGGTATTTTACCTTCGTGCGCTAATTTTCTAAAGCAAACACGACACACCTTGAATTTTCTAATTACTGAACGTGGACGTCCACATAATTCACATCTTGTATATTCTCTAGTAGAGAATTTAGCTGATTTCTTTTGTTTTTCTTTTAATGATTTTTTTGCCATAATTCTCTCCTTATTTTGTTGCCTTAACGAAAGGCATTCCTAGTAATTTTAACAGTTCTTTTGCTTCTTCATCTGTTTTAGCTGAAGTAACAATAATAATATCCATACCTCTTACTTTTCTAATTTTATCAAAGTCAATTTCTGGAAAAATGATTTGTTCTTTGATTCCTAGAGAGAAGTTCCCTCTACCATCAAAAGCTTTATCATTAACACCCCTAAAGTCTCTAATACGAGGAATCGCAACTGAAATTAGTTTGTTTAGGAATTCTCACATACGATCTCTACGTAATGTAACTTTCCCTCCCATAGCCATTCCTTCTCTTAATTTGAATGATGCATTTGATTTTTTAGCAATAGTTGCTAATGGTTTTTGACCAGTAATAGCTTCTAATTCTTTTAAAACTTCTTCAATAGCTTTTGAGTTAGAAACTTCATTACCAGCTGTTTGGTTGATTACGATTTTTTCGATTTTTGGAAGTTGCATTGATGATTTGTAATTGAATTTTTCTTGAAGTGCTTTCACAACTTCGTTATTATATTTTTCTTTTAATGTTGTCATAATTGCTCCTTATTAAATTGCTTTCCCTGTTTTTTTAGCAATTCTTGTTTTCTTACTATCTTTAATTTCGTATCCAACTCTTGAATTTGCTGCTTTATCTTTACCAGCTTTAACATAAATCGCAACATTTGAAATATGAATTGGTGCTTCCATTTCTTGGATACCACCATCTGGGTTTGTTTGTGAAGGTTTTACGTGTTTTTTAACTATATTTATTTTATCTACAGTAATTCTTTGTGTTTTTGGATTAACTGATAGAACTCTACCTGTTTTACCTTTTTCTGAACCTGCGATTACTATAACTTCATCATTTTTTCTTATTTTCATAACGACTCCTTAAATAACCTCTGGTGCTAGAGATACAATTTTCATATATCCTGCATCACGCAGTTCCCTTGCTACTGGTCCAAATACACGTGTACCTTTTGGTTGTTTATTATCATTAATAATAACTACTGCGTTATCATCAAATTTAATATGTGATCCGTCCTTACGCTTCACTCCGTATGTTGAACGAACAATAACGGCACGTACCACTGCTCCAGCTTTAACAGAACCATTTGGTGTTGCTTTTTTAACTGAACATACTACTACGTCTCCGATGTTAGATGTTTTCACTACTGAACCACCTAAGTTTCTAATAATACCTACTTCTTTTGCTCCAGAATTATCAGCAACGTTAGCTCTCGACATTTCTTGTAACATTACTTACCTTCTTTCTTAGCTTCTAGTATTTCTACTAGTCTAAATCTTTTAGTTTTTGACATTGGTCTACATTCGTCGATTCTTACAAAGTCACCCATAGATGCTTCAATACCTTCAACGTGCACTTGATATCTTTTAGTTGATTTAAAACGCTTAGCGTAAAGTGGGTGTTTTTTATATGTTTCAACAGCTACAACAACTGTTTTTTCATTTTTAGTTGAAACAACAAAACCATTTAATGATTTACGTGATGTTTGTCTTTCCATTATTTACCTTCCTTTACTTCTGCTTTTTTAGCGTTGATAGCCGTAAACGCTCTAGCTACATCTTTTTTAACAAGATTAATTTTGTTGGTTTGGTCTAATTGACCTGTAGAGTTTTTGAATCTAAGCATAAATAGTTCTGCTTTTAGGTCTTCAATTAATGTTTGAAGCTCTTCGATTGATTTTGAATTTAATTCTTTCATTAACATTATTTGGCCTCCTTAGCTACTATTTTACATTTAACTGGTAATTTATGCATACCTAGTCTTAATGCTTCTCTTGCGATTTCTTCTGATACACCATTTACTTCAAACATAATTGTTTGTTCTTTAACAACTGCTACTCATTTATCTGGTGAACCTTTACCTTTACCCATACGCACTCCGATAGGTTTAGCTGTTTTTGATAAGTGAGGGAATATTCTAATGAATACTTGCCCTTCACGACCCATAGCACGAGTGATAGCAATACGTGCAGCTTCGATTTGACGATTTGTAATTCAATTCGAAGTTACAGCTTGTAATCCAAAGTCACCAAAGGCAACTGTTTTACCTCTTTTTGCAACACCTTCATGTGAAATTCTAAAAGGTCTTCTATATTTTGTTCTTTTAGGTTGTAACATTATTTACTTCCTTCCAGGATTTCTCCTAGTGAAACTCATACTTTAACACCGATTGCACCATATGTTGTACGTGCAGTTGCTTGAGCATAATCCACATCTTGTCTTAATGTATGCAGAGCCATAATTCCTTCTTGGTAACCTTCTGCTCTAGCCATATCAGCACCATTTAAACGTCCTGATACTTGTGTTTTAATCCCTTTAGCTCCAGCCATTAGACATGATCTCATAGCCATTTTTTGTGCTGCACGGAAAGAACCACGATTTTCTAATTTAATAGCAATTTCTTCTGCTAATAATCTAGCATTTAATTCTGGTTTTTGAATTGTAACAACTTTAATATTTAGTTTTAGTTGTCTATTTCTTGTGTGTTTTTTAATATCATTAGTGAATTTTTCAAGGTTTGATCCATTTTCACCTAATAGTACACCTGGTTTAGCAGTATGTAATGTTAATGTTACATCTTCTGATTGTGTACGTGTAATTTCAACTTTACCAATTTGATAAGTTCTTACGAATTTTTCAACATATTGTCTGATTTTTTGATCTTCTAACAGGTATCCTGCGAAATCTGCTTTATCAGCATATCAAGTCGATTCGTGTTTTTTAGTGATTCCATAACGGAATCCATTTGGATTAACTTTTTGTCCCATGATGCCTCCTATTTCTCTTCCACTGTCACAGCTAAGTGTGAAGTTCTTTTTAAGATAGAGTAAGCTCTACCTTGTGATCTTGGTTGAAATCTTTTTAATGTTGGTCCTTCGTTAACTGTAACTTCAGTTACAACTAATTTTTCAGCATTCATTCCGTGATTATTTACGGCATTTGCGATAGCTGAATTAAGTAGTTTTAAAAATAAAACTGTTGACTTCTTATTTGTATTATTTAAAATAGCGATTGCTTCTGATACATGTTTGTGTCTGAATAAATCAGCTACCAATCTTGCTTTTCTTGGTGAGACTCTTTGTAATTTAACTGATGCTGTTGCTTTTGCCATTATTTTTTACCTTTGTCTTTCCCGTGCCCTGTATATGTTCTTGTTGGCGCGAATTCTCCAAGTTTATGTCCTACCATGTCTTCTGTTACAAATACATCAAGGAAGTCTTTACCATTGTGAACTTGAAAATTAAGTCCAACAAAGTTAGGATAGATTGTTGATCTTCTTGATCAAGTTTTAATTGGTTTTTTAGGAGCACCGTTTTCAACGATTGCTACAACTTTTTTCATTAAATGTTCATCAATGAAAGCACCTTTTTTAAGTGATCTAGCCATTATTTACTCCCCTTTCTTCTTCTTATAATTAATCTTGTAGAAGCTTTCTTCTTATCTCTTGTTTTAACTCCAAGAGCTTTTTTACCTCAAGGTGTCATTGGGGCTTTTCTACCAATAGGTTGTTTACCCTCACCACCACCATGCGGGTGATCTACGGGGTTCATTACAGAACCACGAACTGTAGGTCTAATACCTCTATGTCTATTACGACCAGCTTTACCTCAGTTTACTAATGAATGTTCTTCGTTTCCAACAACACCAATAGTAGCTTTACATGTAGCTAGAATACGTCTAACTTCACCTGATTTAAGTCTAACGATAACATATTTACCATCATCATCTTTACCTAGGATTTGTACTGATGTACCAGCTGATCTAGCTATTTGCCCACCATGTCCTGGGTGCATTTCTACGTTGTGAACTGTTGTACCTTCTGGAATTGATTTTAATGGAAGTGCATTACCAACTTTAATGTCAGCTTTTTCACCTGAAACAATTTCTTGTCCTAATTCAATACCTTTTGGTGACAGAATATATCTTTTTTCTCCATCTTTATATACAACTAATGAAATATTTGCTGATCTATTTGGATCATATTCAATAGTTGTAACTACGGCTGGAATACCGTCTTTATTTCTTTTAAAGTCTATAATTCTATATTTACGCTTTACTCCTGAACCCTTGTGTCTAACTGTAATAGAACCTGAGTTGTTACGACCAGCGTGAGACTTTAATGGTGCCATCAATGATTTTTCCGGCGCATGACCTGATAGATTTTTTTTGTAATCTAGAGATGTCATATGACGTCTACCATTGGTAGTGGCTTTATATTTTTTAATTGCCATGTTTTTCTCCTTTGTTTGAAAATGTTTGCGGTTGTTTTCTTTCAAACACTATTTTTCCGCGTTAACTGGTTTTGCTTCTTTTGCTTCTTTTGCTTCTGCTTTAGCTTTAATTTTTGCTGCAGCTTTTAATTCAGCTTCTGAAGGTTCATTATTTTTAACTTTTTTTGCCACTTTTGGAGCTTCTTGAACTGGAGCTTCCTCTGGGAAAATATTAATTTGACCTTCTTTTAATGTAATAACTGCTCTTTTATATGCAGTTGTGAACCCTGCAAATCTTCCAAGTTTGGTAGCTTTTTTAGCTACATTAGCAATATTAACTTTCGCTACTTTAACCCCAAAAATAAATTCAACTGTTTTCTTAACTTCAGCTTTATTAGTTCTTCTGTCTACAGCAAATGTATAAACACCTTGACCCATTAATGCATATGATTTCTCTGTAAGAATTGGGTATTTTATAACTTCATTTCTATTCATTATTTAATCACCTCCACCAATCTATCAATGTGCGCTTGTGATAATACAATAACATCTGCATTTACCACTTTTTCAACTGAGATTGAATTAATTTTAACTGTATCTACGTTAGGGATATTCGATGCTGATTTGAATACTGTTTCACATTCAGTAACAATCAACACTTTTCTTTGTCCTTTTGTTAATTTTAAAGTTTTAATAAATTTAACCATTTCTTTTGTCGAGATAGTTTCCATTTTAACTTCTTGAACTTTAATTGCTTTAGCTTTAGCTTTTAATGTTAATGCTGATGCAAGTGCAAGTTTTCTAACTTTTTTATTTAATGCTAATGAGTAGTTTCTTTCAGTTTTAGGACCGAACGCTCTTCCACCACCAACTCAAATAGGTGATCTTCTTGAACCAGCTCTAGCTCTACCTGTTCCTTTTTGTGCTCAAGGTTTAATTCCTGAACCAGATACTTCACCTCTATTTTTAACTTTATGAGTACCTTGTCTTTTTGATGCTCTATCAGACATAATTGTGTCAAATATAGCTTGTGAGTTAACTTTAACCCCAAATACTTCTTTTGGAAGTGTTGATGCAGACTTAGCTGCTGTTGTTGTTTGAACTTCTGCCATTATGCATCTCCTTTAACTTCTTTAGTTTCTTCTTTAGCTGGTGCTAAGTTAACTAAATTAATAGCTTCTCTATTTGGAAGTTGTTTTACAGCTTGTTTAATAATAACAAATGATTTTTTAGGCCCTGGGATTGATCCTTTTACTAATAAAACATTATTTTCTAAATCTACTGATACAACTTCAAGGTTTTGAATTGTTGAAGTAACATGTCCAAATTGTCCAGGCATTGTCATACCCTTAACAACTTTGTTACCTGCAATATCACCAAGTGAACCAGTTTGTCTTTGGGGTTGAGATCCACCACCACCACCATGTGATTTTGGACCAATCGCTTGATTATGTCTTTTGATAGCCCCTGAAAAACCGTGTCCTTTTGATGTTCCTTGAACATCTACAAGCTCTCCTGGTGTAAAGATTGAGGCATCAATGGTAGCTCCTAATTCAAAGCCTTCCATTCCTCTAATCTCTTTAACGAAGCGCTTAGGTGTTGTGTTTGCTTTTTTGAAGTGTCCAGTTTCCGGTTTATTTTGCCTAGAAGCTTTCTTATCTTCAAGTCCTAGTTGAAGTGCTGTATATCCATCGTGTTCTTCAGTAAGAACTTTTGATACAACATTAGGTTTAACTTCAATTACTGTAACTGGAATTAATTTTCCATGATCTGAGTAAAGTTGAGTCATTCCTACTTTACGTCCTAAGATTCCTTTCATATAATTCTCCTTTTATTGATTCTATTTTTAATCTTATATTATTTAGCAGTTTGAGTTCTTACTAAGGAAACAATGATATATTCTGCAACTATTTATTTATAACTTCGACTTTAACACCTGAAGGTAAGTTAAGTCTTTGTAGTTTATCCATTAACTCTGCAGATACTTCTGCAAGTTTAATAAGTCTTTTGTTAGTTCTAATTTCGAATTGTTCACGTGATTTTTTATTAACGTGTACAGATTTTAAAACTGTAAATACTTCCCTTTTTGTTGGAAGTGGAACTGGTCCTGAGACTTTAGCTCCCGCTGCTTTAGCTGTTTCTACTATTTTAAGTGCTGCTGCATCCACTAGTGATGCTTCAAATGCTTTAACTTTGATTGTAACTTTTGCCATGTTGTCCTCCTTTTGTTCTTTTGAACGACCTCCAGAATAAATACCCGATATACACGAACAACTAATTTTGGTGTATCGGCAACCTTATCTATCATTGGTCTAGTTGCTAAATAATTATACACATAAATCATTAATAGTCAAGAAAAAAGTTTAAGGATAATTAAAACTATAGTTATAAAAGAAAAATAATGCACTTTTTGCATTATTTTATTCTATTGTTGAAATGAATCTTCCATAGTAAATTCAACATTATCATCAATTCATTGTTTACGAGGTTCGACTTTATCCCCCATAAGTGTAGATACACGCCTTTCAACTAACGCAGCGTCTTCAACACCAACTTGTATTAAAGTTCTTGTTTTAGGATCCATAGTTGTTTCTCACAATTGATCTGCATTCATTTCGCCAAGACCTTTGTAACGTTGTATATCTGCACCTTTATGCTTTTCTAATAATTCTTTTAATGTTTTATCATCTCAAGCATATTCTTCCACATTTATTTTTGTTGTCTTTTTAGATACTTTATATAAAGGTGGCATTGCTATATAAATCATACCAGCTTCAACAAGTGGTCTCATATATCTAAAAAAGAATGTTAATAATAATGTTTGGATATGAGCACCATCAGTATCAGCATCGGTCATAATTATAACTTTGTGATATTGTGCATCCTTAATATTAAATTCAGCACCAATACCAGCACCAATTGTATTAATCATAGTTCCTATTTCTTCATTTTTAAGGATATCTATTAATTTTGCTTTTTCTGTATTTATAACCTTACCCCGTAAAGGAAGAATAGCTTGCGTCTTTCTATCTCTACCTAATTTTGCTGAACCTCCAGCAGAATCACCTTCCACCAAAAATATTTCTTTTTCTTCAGGTTTTTTAGCTTGAGCAGGAGTTAGTTTTCCTGAAAGAATTTTTGATTTATTTAGTTTTGTTTTTGTTTTACGAGCATCATTTCTGGCTTTTCTAGCAGCATTACGAGCATCAGCAGCTCTTTTAACCTTGTTAACAATAATATGAGCAACTTTTTTGTTTTCTTGTAATCAAAAACCTAACTTTTGAGTAATTATTGAATCTACCACCTCTCTTGCTTCAGGGGTGCCCAATCTATCTTTTGTTTGACCGACAAATTCCAACATTTTTTCAGGAACTCTAATAGAAATTATGGCAGTTAAACCTTCTCTAATATCTGAACCTTCTAAATTTTTGTCTTTCGTTTTGATTAAACCTTGCATTCTTGCGTATTCATTAATCGTTTTTGTTCAAGCTGTTTTTAAAGCTGTTTCGTGTGTTCCTCCATCTCTTGTTTTAACATTATTAACAAAAGAGATAATTGTATCTTGATAAACATCAGTATATTGAAACCCGATTTCAACTTCAATACCTTTCGATTCTCCGGTGAAATGAACAGGTTTTTTATTAATTTTTGTTTTTGATGAATTAACAAAGTCAACAAACGCTTCAATACCATTAGCATAATTAAATGTCTCATTTTTTTGCTCAGGTTCTGATTTAACTGAAATTTCAACACTAGAAACCAAAAATGAAGCCTCTCTTAATCTTTCAGCAATTTTTTCATATTTAAATCCTAAATTATTAAAAATGGAATATTCAGGTCAAAATCTAATACGTGTCCCTTTTTTTGTAGTTGAACCAATTTTTGTTGTATTTGTAGTAATGTTTCCACCATTCTCAAAAATAGTTAAATATTCAAAACCATCTTTATAAACTCTAGCTTCAAGTTTTTTAGACATGGCATTAACAACAGAAGACCCTACACCATGTAGACCCCCTGCTGTTTTATATGCGCCTTCAGAAAATTTACCTCCGGCATGTAGTTCTGTAAAAATAAGTTCAATAGCAGTTTTACCCGATTCATGTTGATCAACTGGAATTCCACGCCCATTATCTTCAACAATAATAGAGCCATCTTGTTTTATACTTACTTTCACCTTATTAGCAAAACCAGCTAAAACTTCATCCATTGCATTATCAACAATTTCTCACACCAAATGATGAAGACCATTAATATCGGTAGATCCGATATACATTCCCGGTCTTTTTCTTACTGCTTCTAAACCTTTTAGAACTTTTATACTACTTGCATTGTAATTAGACATAATAATATTATATGTTATAGAACCAATTTTTTCACTATAATTATTTCACTATGGAAAATATAATAGGATTTAACATATTAGCTTTCTTATTTGCATACTTAATTGGAGCTTTAAATACCTCAATCATTGTTTCAAGAAAAATGCTTAAAGAAGATATACGACAAAGTGGTTCTGGTAATGCAGGAGCTACTAACATGGCACGTAAAACTGGCTTTGGTGGTGGAATGCTTATTGCTTTTATTGATTGAACGAAAGTGGTTTTTACAACTTTAATATTTTGAATATTAAAAGAAAAGGCAGGACATGGTTTTGAAACAATATATATTCAGATAGTGGCTTTTGGTGTTCTTGTTGGACATATTTGACCAATTTTCTTTAAATTTAAAGGTGGGAAAGGTGTTTCTGCATTTTTAGGATTTGTGATGTCATGAAATATAATTGCAGGTCTCATTATAATTATTGTTTTTTGAATTATTGTGTATTTTGTAGATAAAATATCATTCGCATCAATGGCTTGTACTTTAGTTGTTGTAATATTAACTTTTATTCCTTGATTCAACAATGGCATATTAACAACAATCATGAAAAGTGGAAGTGATATCAAACAAGTCCAATATTGATTAACACCATTATTTGCAACATTAGTCTCTATGATAGTTATTTCAAAACATTACCAAAATATAAAGAGATTAATTAAAAAAGAAGAAAGTTCTTTTAGAGAATCTATTTTAAAAAGAAAACCCGGATGTAAATTATTTAAAAAATAAGATACCAAATATGGATAAAAAATTTCTACATTCGAAAGGATGTAGTTTTATATGTCAAAATACAAAACAAAAAAGAATAAATTTATTGATTTTAAAATGTGAATATGTTAAAAATCAATTGAAATTCAGCATGTAGTTTCTATGAGAAAGTTGGCAATTCTCTAGATAATGGGGAAGTAAAATATTTCTTCAGTTGTTTAAAAAGTGAATACCTAAAGAATATTAAAACATAAAAGATGTCTATTGAAGAAATTCACAAGCGCAAAAAAGTTTGCATTGAAAAGCACTAATCGAAATTAGTGCTTATGAATCTAAATTTTAGAATTTATTTGTCTACGTTTATTTACTTTTAATAAATTTATAAATTGAATCTTTGATTTCATTATTTTCCAATGCATAATCAATAGTTGCTTTCACAAACCCTTCAATTGAACCAAGATCGTATCTTGTGCCTTCAAATGTAAATGCATATATTTTTTCTGTTTCCATTAATCTTTCAAACGCATCAACAACATTAATTTCATTACCCACACCAGGTTTTAAGTCTCTTAATAATGTCATTAATTTTGGAGTAAATATATATCTACCTAATATTGCTTTATTTGATGGTGCATCTTTAAGTGCTGGTTTTTCCACTGCACCTGCAATTTCAAATAATTTCTGTTCTTTTTCAGAGTCATTAGAAGGTAATACAACACCATATTTATGTATATTTTCAGGTTCGATATCTTGAACACCAATAATAGATGAACCAGTATCATTATAAGCTTTTATCAATTGTTTGATTGCAGGAGATTTTGAACGAATTAAATCATCTCCTAAAATTACAGCAAATGGCTCATTATGAGTTAAATCAGCACCCATAAAAATAGCATGCCCCAAACCTAATTGTTCATTTTGAATTGCAAATTTAACTTTAATAATCTTTCTTGTTGATTCAACCATATGCAACATTTCCACTTTGCCTTTTTGTTTAAGCATAGTTTCTAATTCCATATTTGTTTGGAAATAATTCATAATTTCCATTTTTCTTGGTGAAATAATTAAAATAACTTCTTCAATACCTGCATCAGAAGCTTCTTCTACTAAGTGATGAATAATTGGTTTATTTAGCACCGGAACTAACTCTTTATGTACGACTTTTGTTAATGGCAGGAATCTTGTCCCTCAGCCTGCCGCTGGAATAATTACTTTTTTTACTTGTTTCATAAAAAAATTATATACCAAAGTGCATATTAAATTATTGTTATATTTTATTACTTTAATTATTATCTATTCCTTATTGTTATAATTCAAATATAAACACACAAGGAGAATTAAATGATAAAAATTTCAAAAGAAAACAAAGAACTTTTTACTTTAAAGGCAATTTTCAAAAATGAAAATATTAACCCAAATATAATTCAAGACATAAATCATATTACTGAATTTATATCAAAAAAAGAAGTTCTTATATTTTTAGGCGATGCAAAAGACTTTAATATTAAATCTTTAAGAAAAGCAATAAAGAAAATTGTTAAAGAAAATAAAAGAGGGATCAATATAGATGTATCTTCATTTGTTACAAAAAAAGTCAGTCTTAAATCTGCAACAAAATTCTTTATTGAAGATACTTATTATGAGACTGCAATTATTTACAATGATAAAACCGGAAAAAATATACCAAAAGCAAAAAAAGATATTTTCTTATTAAATGTTGATGATGCAATTGTTGCTGATTCTTTAAACAATTCGAAAGCCATTAATTGAGTAAGAGACTTACAACAACAACCTGCAAATATTTTAACATCAGTAGCATTAGCTGATATAGTTAAAAAAGAATTTGAAACAAATCACAAAAATATTAAAATTAAAGTAATTGAAAAACCAGAATTAAAAGAACTAGGTATGAATTTATTACTAGCAGTTAATGCGGGTTCAAAATATGATGCTAGAGTTGTTGTACTTGAATATCAAGGGAATCCTGAATCAAATGAGAAAACAGTTTTTGTGGGTAAAGGTATTACATTTGATGCTGGAGGTTATGATATTAAAATTAACGGAGGCTTAATAGGCATGAAATATGATATGTCTGGTGCTGCAATTGTTGCTGGTGCTATGAAAGTTATTTCAGAAACTAAACCAAAAGCAAATATTACAGCAGTAATGTGCATCACTGATAATAAGATCTCAATTGATGCAATCACTCCTGATTCAGTTATTAAATCATTTGATGGTAAAACGGTTGAAATATCAGATACTGATGCAGAGGGTAGATTAGTTCTTGCTGATGGTTTAGCATATGCAGCTAAGACCCTTAAAGCTACAAAGATTATTGATATAGCAACTTTAACTGGAACAGTTTTATATCAATTAGGAAATACTTATACTGGTGTTTGAGCAACATCAGATGAATTATTTAATAATATCAATAAGGTTGCTCGTTCTCAAGATGAAATGTTATGAAGAATGCCTTTTCACGAAGATTATGCTAAGGGGATTAAATCATCTGATGTTGCTGATTTAATGAATTATTCCAAAACATGTAGGGTTGATTCTTCTCAAGCAGCAATGTTTTTAAAAGAATTTACAAATGAAGTTCCTTATATTCACTTAGATATTGCTGGTACGGCTGATATTAAAGGAAAACCAACTTCAGTATTATTAAAAACACTTGCACATATTGAAGAATAAAAATACTCTTTTGAGTATTTTTATTTTCTAAAAAGAAATAAGAAAAAATTGACTTTTAGAGTCAATTTTAACAAATGGTGGAGAGGATGGGAATCGAACCCACTACCCCCTGCGTGCAAGGCAGGTGCTCTAGCCAAGTGAGCTACCCCCCCAAATAAAAACATCCTTACGGATGATATGGTGCGAACGAATGGAATCGAACCATCGACCTCACGATTATCAGTCGTGTGCTCTAACCAGCTGAGCTACGCTCGCATTAATATTAATGCAATATCTTTGCTTTAATATAATATCATATTCACAACCTTTTTATCCTATTTTTTTCATATTTTTTTACTTTTTTTAAAAAAAGTAAAAAGAAGAATAAAAAAACTGCAATATGCAGTAATTTTTTATTAACGTTTCGAGAATTGTCTTGCTCTACGAGCTTTTCTAAGACCTGGTTTTTTACGTTCTTTAATACGTGCATCCCTAGTTAATAATCCAGCTTTTTTAAGAGTTGGTCTATAATCAGCTGAAGCTTGTAGTAAAGCTCTTGCAATTCCTAATCTAATTGCTGAAGCTTGTCCTGAAAGTCCTCCACCTTTTACATTAACTCTGATATCAAAAGTACCTTTTGTTTCAGTAATTACAAGTGCTTGTTCTGCGTCTTGCAGAAGAATTGTTGACATTAAGTAATCTAGTGAATCTCTACCATTAATTTTAAATTCACCTTTACCTGGTTTAATAATAACTCTAGCTGTTGAAGATTTACGTCTTCCTAAACCTCTATATTCTACATTTGCCATTATTTTACCTCCAGTTTCTTAGGTTTTTGTGCCTCTTGAGCATGTTTTGGTCCTGCATAAACAAATAAATTTCTCCTTTGTTTATCTCCAAGTTTTGTATGTGGTATCATACCTTGAATAGCTTTTTCAACTAATGCTGTAGGTTTTTTCTTTCTCAAATCTGCTGCATTAATTGTTTTTAATCCACCTGGATACATTGAGTGAGAGTAGTATAATTTATCCTCTTCTTTATTTGCTGTAAGAACGATTTTTTCAGCATTAATAACAATAATGTAATCTCCGCAATCAACATTTGGTGTAAATGTTGGTTTATTTTTACCACGTAGATATGTAGCAGCAATAACAGCTAATCTACCTAGTGTTTGACCTTCAGCGTCGATAACGTATCAGTCTTTTTGAACTTCTTGATGTTTAACGATTGTTGTTTGTCTCATATTTTGATCTCCTATATTTTTATTTAAATTTTATTTAAAATGTTTTATTTTTTTGTTTGTCAACTTTTAATTTTTACTTGCGATGTTGTTAAAACCGCAACTCAACTATGTAATACGCTTATTTATTATAACAAAATTAAAAAAGATATATCACAAATTATTAATAAATATAATTTTAACCCTAAAATTTATTCTATTGATTACTTCATTATGTAAAATAAATTTTACTTTTTTTAATATACCAATCAATATTTTAAAAAATAAAAAGTTTTATTATTAAAACATTTTTTTCAATTACAATAAAATTAAAATTAAGAAGTTATATTAAATATTTTCACTAATCACTTTACTTAATACAAAAATACTTGCAGTTTCCGCCCTTAATATTCTTTTACCCAATGAAATATTTAAACAATCTTTTTCTTCAGCTAAAGTAATTTCTTCATTTGAAAAACCCCCTTCAGGACCAATAAAAAAGATGGAGTCAGTTGGAAAAGTATTAGATACGGACTTATTAGTTTTTTCATGAGCAATGAATTTATTTTTCATCTTTATATTTAAAGCGTCTTCAAATGTCATAGGTTCAGTTACAATCATTTTTTTATTCCTGAAAGATTGTTCACATGCATTATGAGAAATTTGATTTCAACGCTCTATTTTTTTAAAAAATTTATCATTTATTTTTATTTCAACTCTTTTTGTAATTAAGGGGATAATTTTTGTTGCACCAAGCTCTGCTGCTTTTTGAATCATTCATTCAAATCTTTTTATATTGATTAAAGCGGCTGCAATAATAACTTCACCACTATGTTCATGTTCTTCTTCGAGAATTTCAATTATTTTTGCCTGTTGACCATCCATTTTACATATATAAAATTGAGAATCAAAAATACATATAAATTTTTCATTTAACACACGAGCAACTTTCATATGTTTGAAAGTTTCTTCTGATATTTCAAAATGTGTTTCGTTTATTTTATTAGTTACAAAAAATCTAAACATAAATTAATTATAAAATAAAAACATAAATAAAAACCACTATTGTGGTTTTAATAAGGCATTGGAAATGGATGGATTCCACACATACCTAAAATCACCCATGTAAGCATCCCTAAAATAATCCCTAATGTAATAATATCAAAGTATTTAATCGAATATTTTCTATATCTTGTTCTTTTTGCATACGGATCATATCCTCTTGTTTCCATAGCGTTACCAAGATCTTCTGCTTTTGAGAATGAAGTTACAAATAAAGGGATTATAAGAGTTACAGTTGATTTCACTTTTGCTCTTGGTCCACCATTTTTAAAATCAACACCTCTAGAAGCTTGAGCTTTCATAATTCTTTGTGATTCTTCAAGTAATGTTGGTATAAATCTTAAAGCAATTGCAATTATCATAGCTATTATGTGTACTGGAAATTTTATAATTTTTAATGGTAACATTAAATCTTCAAGACCCCTTGTTAAATCTATTGGTTTAGTAGTAGAAGTTAAAATGGTGGTTATAATTATCATAAAATAAACTCTCACTGCAATTAACATTGTTCTATCAATCGCTTCACCCGATATCTTAACTTTTCATCACTCAATAGTATTGAATCATTGATCATACGTTGGTTTAATGATAAAAATATTTATTATAAATAAAAATATAGCAATAAAGATAACAGGTTTTAACATTGAGATTAATTTCCTAATAGGCATCCTTGATAAGAAATAACATATAATAACTGGTACCATTATAATTCCATAACCAATATAACTTCTATTTAAAAATACAATAACAATTAACAAAATATTACAAAGTAACTTAACCCTCGGGTCAAGTCTGTGTACTATTGTATTATTGGGTATATATTTACCAACTGTTAATTGCATTTATTCTCCTTTTCTATTATTTAAAACTTCCACTAAGTCATCAATAGTTTTTACTCTTGGAATTTTAACTCCTCTTTCTTCTAATTTATTAACTAAAGCTAATAATTTCGGAGGTTCTAATTGATTTTCTTTAAGGAATTCAGTATCTTTTAAAACATCATAGGAATCTTCGAATTTAATTAATTCACCTTGCGAAAACATCATTGTATAATCTGTTCTTGCTAAAGCGTCATCTAAGTTATGTGTAACGATAATAATTGTTTTTTTATCTTTGTGTAACCTATCAAAAATATCAAGTATTTCTTGCGATCCTTGTGGATCTAAACCTGCGGTAGGTTCATCAAAAATAAGTGTATCTGGCTCCATAGCTAAAATACCAGCAAGAGCAACACGTCTTTTTTGACCACCTGATAGTGAAAAAGGTGATTTTTTCAAATATTCTTTATCAAGACCCACTAACTCAAGATATTTAGCCGCTAATTGTTTTGCCTCTTCTTTCGAAGAACCCATAGTGATTGGACCAAACATAATATCTTTTTCTATCGTTTCCTCAAATAATTGATATTCAGCAAATTGAAATACAATGCCTATTCTCTTTCTTATTTGTTTGATCTTTTTAATCTTCCGTTTTGATGCTTTTATATTTCTTTCAATAGTTATAAATTCATGTTCTGAATTATCTTTCTTTGTATTAGGAACCTCAAACTTTAAATTAATATCTCCTGATGTTGGTAATATTAATGCATTTAAATGTTCTATATATGTTGTTTTACCAGAACCAGTATGTCCAATTATAGAAATAGACATACCTTGTTCTATTGTTGACGTTACATTTTTTAATGCTGTAAATTCTTGAGGTTGCCCTTTATCGAATGTATGTGTTAATTTATTGGTTTTTATTTGCATAATTCACCTAACAATTCTTCTTCGTCATATGTTGCTTTTATATTTTTTAGTTTAGAAGATAACTTATAAATAAATGGTGCATCAATTTTGGCTAGATTAACAATTTCTTCATTATTTAATATATCTGATGGTTGGCCACTTGCTATTAATTGACCTTTTGAAAAAACTAAAATTTCATCAGCTAATATAGCCTCATCCATATTATGTGTAATTGAAATTAATGTTTTTTTTCTTGATTTTTGTATATCTCTAATTAATTCAAGAACTTCATTTTTTCCTTTTGGATCCAACATAGAAGTAACCTCATCGAATATAATAACTTCAGGATCGAGTGCTAATGTTGATGCGATTGCAACTCTTTGTTTTTGACCACCTGAAAGAGTTTGCGGCTCTCTATCTAAATATTTTTCCATACCAACCTTAAGAGAAAGTTCTTGAACAATTTTTTGCATTTCTTCTCTATCAAGTTTTTTATTTTCTAAACCAAATGCAATATCATCTTCAACCGTAGAACCTATGAATTGATTATCGGGGTTTTGAAAAACTATACCAATTTTATTTCTAATTTGTTTTAATGTTTTTTTTGACATTACAACATCGTCAATAGTGATTGTTCCTCCGGTTGGTTTATATAAACCAACTAAAAGTTTTGATAATGTTGATTTACCAGAACCATTATGTCCAACTATAGCAATATACTTACCTTTAGTCATTGAAAAATTAACATTAGTTAAAGCATTTACCTTAGCATCGGAATATTTAAAAGAAAGATTTTTTACTTGTATCATATTTAAATTGTATAAAAAAAAGAGATATTATGAGTATAAAAAAAGTGAGAATTAAATCTCATCTAATTTTTCTTGATTAAAAACGGCAATTACTGGTAAATTTCTCATTTTTTCCTTAACATCCAATCCATAACCTACTAAAAATTTATCTGGAACAATTAATCCAACTTTATCAGCATGTAAATCAACTTTTCTACCAGTTGGCTTATCCATTAATGTGATAATTTTTAATGATTTTGGATTTCTTGCCGAAAGATTTTCAACAACAGCCTTGAGAGTAATACCCGAATCAATTATATCCTCTGCAATTAAAATATCTTTCCCTGAAATGTCTTTTTTAAGATCCATAACAATTTTAACATTACCTGTTGATTCAGTTGAACCACCATATGAAGAAACAGTCATAAAATCAATTGACATATCTACCGTAACATCCATCATTAATTTTGACAAAAATGGTATAGAACCCTTCAATAGACCTATTATCACTAAATCTTTTGAATCTTTATATTCTTTATTAACTCAATCCGCTAATTCTTTAATCTTAGTTTCAATTTCTTCTCTTGTGTATATTATTTCTTTAATTCTTGAATCCATATTTTTCTCCTTTAAAAATGAAAAAATGCCAGTTGATACTAACTAGCTTTTTATTTTTTATTCGTTAATACTTACAACTTTAACTTTGTATTTATTTTCAACTTCAACAGTGACAATATCACCTTTAGATGTACCTAAAACAGCTTTTGCAAGAGGTGATTCATTTGAAACTTTACCTTCAAATGGATTAGCTTCTTGTCTACCAACAATTTTCACAACCTTTGTATTTTTAGTTCTTTGATCTTCTAATTCTACTTGTGAACCAATTCTAACCATATCTTTTTTAGAACTTGCTTTAATCAATTTTGAATTTTCTAAAATTGATTCAATCTCTCTAATACGATCTTCGATTTGTCCTTGTTTTTCTCTAGCTGCATCAAATTCTGCATTTTCAGAAAGATCACCTTGTGCTCTAGCTTCTGCTAATTCAGCAATAACTTTTGGTCTTTCTATTTCAACTAAACTTTTAATTTCTTCTTGTAATTTTGCTTTACCTTCTTTAGTAAGCATATTTAGGTTTTTTTCCATATTTTCTCCTTGTATTAACTTTTATTAGTATTATTTTATCAAATTTTAACATTTATTTAGCAGCAATGATAAAACCTTCGTGTATTTTTTGATGTTCAAATCTAATGCCAGTAAGTTTCATATAATTAATTAATTTCTTTTGATCTTTCGTGGGTTTTTTGCAATTTGTTATTATTAACATACCTTTTTTAGAAACGTTAACTCATGAATTATCAAATGCTAAATTAAAATCAGGGCTTTCTGTAGAAATAAATATAAAATCAAATTTTTGTGTTAAAAGTTTATTTTCTATAAATTTAATCCTTGTTTTTGGAATCTCAAATTCTTTGAGTAACTTTTCAAATAATTCCATATCTCTAATTGATTCCTTAAGAAGAGTAACATTTGCTTTTGTTTTTTTAATAATTGTTATTGCTTCATAACCTTCGGTTACACCTTCAATTCAAACACTTTTATATCCATTTCTAATAATGTTTGTTATTAAATATTCCATCGATAAATCATCAATTGGGCTTTTAATTTGTTCTTTTAATTCTCAAATCATCTCCCCTATTTCTGTTCTTTCTAGCAATTCTTTTGCATTAGGATCACTCACATTTAATTTTGTTTCTTTTAATAATAGAGTTTTTTTTAATTTTCTCGCTTTAATTTGTAAAATTGTAAAAATAGTAAATCCAATTATTAAAACTATAAATACAGATGCAATCAATATATATCTAGTTGTAGAATCCATTATTCTACCTCTTCTCCTTCTTCCTCATATGTTTCTTGGTATTCTTCATATACTTTCTCAACCAATGATCACTCATCCTCTTCTATTGGTTTAAGTTGCCCTTGTTCATCAACTTTCGCTGCGAACAATTCTTCTTGAACTTCATAAAGAACAAAATCATCTCCATTAGCTTCAAACGTAAACAAAATTTCACCTTCTACTTTTTCTCCATTTTCTAATGTTATTTCAATGATTCTATCTTCATCAATATTTGTGTTTGTATTATTTTCCATAAAAGTATTTTAACAAAATAAAAAGCCCTAAGGCTTATATTCTCATTAAATAATCTTCTAAAATTAATTGTGCAGCTAATTTATCTTTACTTTGTTTGCGTTTTTTTCTGGAAATATTAGCTTTAATCATTATTTCATGGGCTTTATTGGTTGTATTAGCTTCATCAATATAAATTATTGGAACATCAAACTTTTGTTCTAATAACGCTTTAAATTCTTCAATCATATAGGTAGTATCTGATTTGTCACCAGATGGATATGTAACATAACCTAAGACAATGGTATCAATTTCATATTCTCGAAAATAATCCGATAATCTATTTAAGGCAGTTTCTCAATCACGTTCATCAAATCTAAAATTTTCTTTACCTTGTGCTGTGAAATTTAATGGATCACTCAGTGCAATACCTAAAGATCTTGAACCAAGATCTAAACCAATTTTTCTAGCCATTGACTATCTCTTTAATTATATCTTTTGCTGCATCATCTCATTTACAAGCACCTTGAGCGAACATTGGTGCTCCACCACCTCTACCATTTAATTTAGTAAAGATTTGTTGCAGAATTTTATTTGAATTTTTCACTTGCGAAGCTACTGCAATTAATAATTTGTCAGTTTTTGCACCAATTACAAATGTACCTTCAGGGTATTTTGTCCTTAATGAAATTGCCAGTGCTTTGACTTGTCCTGGATTCCTCAAGTTTAAATTAATATAAAGTCCATTTTCTAGTTCTATATCTGGAACTTCTACTTTTTGGGATTTTTTAGAAAGTTTTTTATTATCGTTTCTTAATTTTTGGATAAGTTCTTTAGCTGTTTCTATTGTTAAAGTTGTGATTTTAACTGAATATTCACTATCCAACTTTTTGTTTTTCTCAAAAATCTTTTCTATCTCTGTATATAGTTTATCCATTTCTTTTTTCACAAATGAGTCAACCGTTGTATTTGATGTTATAGCTTCTAATCTAAATACTCCTGAACCCTTATTTTCAATAGAAACTATTTTAAATGTCTCAAGACCTATAGTATTTGGGATGTGTGTTCCACCACACAAGTCAGTTGTTATTTCACCAAATTTAACAACACGAACTTTTTCTGAGTATGAATCTTCATCAATCGTCATAATTGCATTAATTTCTTCAGCACCTTTTAAATCAGTGATGATATATTCTCTATCAACCTTCATCTCAATGTATTGGTTAACTAAGTTTTCCACTTTTTTAATTTGCTTATCTGTTGGTTTTTTGTCAGAAGGGAAATCAAACCTTAGTCTATCTTCGTTATTATCAGAACCTAGTTGCTCAATCACATCAGCACCAAATACTTCACGCAATGCACGAAATACAAGGTGTGTTCCTGAATGATTCCTCATTAATCCATTTCTAACTTTAGAATCAACTTTTAGCTCCACCGCTCCCTTTTTCAATGAACCTTCAACCTTGTGAATATGATTGCCAAACTTATCTTTAAAAACATCCAAAACTTTTATTTCATTACCATTTTGAATAATAATACCTTTATCATGTCTTTGACCACCTGAAGTAGCATAAAATGGTGTTTCTTCAAATATAACAAATCCAATATCTTCAATTTCTTCAATTGAATCATTTTCATCTAACATTAATACAACTTCAGATTTTGCATATTCAACATTTTCAGATGCAAGTTCTGTTGAACCGTATCCAATAAATTCAGACATCTTTTTATCAATTTTTGCTAGAGAAGCTATTTGTTTATCCATACCAGATACAACTTTCCCTCTTGAAGCATTCGCGTGTCTTTCTTTATATTCATCAAATTTCGAAATGTCAAGTTTAATTCCCTTTTCTTCTAAGATTTCTTGAGTCAGTTCAATAGGAAAACCATATGTCTCAAATAATTTAAAGGCAATACCAAAATCAAATTCTTCGCCCTTAACAAGTGATTTAAATAATAATTCTTCACCTTGGGAAATTGTTTTTGCAAAAGCAACCTCTTCTTTTTGAATAATTTTCGCAACTGTTTCAATATCTATTTTGAATGGTAGTGTATCTCTAACAACTTCAATTAATTTGAATAGAAATGTTGTTTCTTTTATCCCTAATTGAATTGCTGAACGATATGCCCTACGAATCAACCTTCTAATAATGTAACCACGAGAAACATTTGATGGTTTTGCACCATCTTGGATTGCATTAACAACCGCTCTCATATGATCAGCAATTATTTTAAATGATTTATTAACTTTTGTTTGTTCTTCATCATGTGTGAAATATGCATTCCCATCATATTTTTTACCGGTCATTTCTTCAACTTTTTTAATTATTGGCATAAACAAATCAGTATCAAAGTTTGTGTGTCCTCCTTGTAAGATTGATGCAATTCTTTCTAAACCTGCACCTGTATCGATATTTTTTTGAACAAGTTCCTTGTAATTCCCTTCTCCATCATTATTGAATTCAGAGAAAACAATATTTCAAATTTCAATATATCTATCGTTGTCTAAATCTTTTTCAATTAGTTCAATTCCACGTTTATCGTATTTTGAACCTCTATCAAAAAATATTTCTGTATCAGGACCACATGGACCCATACCCATATCTCAAAAGTTCATTTCTCTATCACCAGCAACTAAATGTGAAGGATCTATTCCAAGGGAAATTCATTTTTCATATGTCTCTTTATCTTCTTTAAAATAAGTTATATATAATTTATCTTTTTCCATCTCTAAAACTTCCGTTAAGAACTCAAATGCAAACTCAATAGCTTCAGGTTTGAAATAATCCCCTATTGAGAAGTTACCAAGCATTTCAAAAAGAGTGTGGTGTCTTGATGTAACACCCACATTTTCAATATCATTTGTTCTTATTGATTTTTGTGAGTTTGTAATCCTCTTTCTTGGAGGTTGTTTTTTTCCAGAAAAAAAATCTTTTAAAGTTGCAACCCCCGAGTTTATTCAAAGTAGTGATGGATCGTTTACAGGTATGAGTGATTTAGACTCTACCCTTAAATGACCTTTTGATTCAAAGAATTTTAATCATTCTTCTCTTAATTCTTTAGATGTTAATTTTTTCATATTTTCTCCTTATTATTTAATTTCAAAATAAAAAAGTCCTGATAAGGGGCCAACGTACCACCCTTATCTGGACTCTTTTCTCGTAACGTGAGTTATTCGCTAATTATTAGTGTCTCCAAGGTTTGCACAACCCTTTTCATAGACATATCTTGAAATATATCTTTATTATAATACAAAAATCAAAATGAATAAAAAAATCCTATAAGGATTTTATTATTTAAAATATTTTACTATTTAGTTTTAACAAATTTTACATCTGAGAATTTTTCAGTTGCTAATTTTGAATCAGATAGTAAGAATACTATTTGAACAATTAACATAATTGGTCAGAAAAATGCTACTGATAATGTCGCAAAAAGAATATACATAATTTTTTTATCTTCTTTAACTTGGAATTCATATCCCATTAATTTTGTACCAATTGATCAATTTTTAGTAAACATAAAATACAGGTTAAGAATTGGAACAATAATTGTAATCCCTAATAATGCATTAATTAGCCCAGCTAAAAATCTTCTCCCTAATCCTAATTGCACTTTTCCCATGTTTGTTTGTAAGTTATCCATTGTAATACCTCTTTCATTTTTATTTTTATAAATACTTGCTAATTATACTACTATTGCACATTAATTAGATTATTTTTTAACTAAATAAATGGTATTTTTTTTATTTTAATAAATGATATTATTAAATTATGAATAAAAAATATTTACAAGAAAACTTCTTGATAGAAAATCTCTCTATAAAACAAACCGAAAAATTAATTAAAAGAAAATCTTTAAAAAGTGATTTTTGAAAATGAATAGTTAATAAACATGAAATCAAATATATTTGTTCATATATAGGTGTTTTATTGTTAAATGACAAAACAAAGTTATTTATGAAAGGTGTTAAAATTTACGATCTTTTTAACATGTATTATATGGATTTTACTATTAAAAATAATTTATTAATTATTTGCCAAAAAATAGAAAGAGGTTTAAAAGTTTCTATGTTAAATGAGACTGACGGAATATTCGATGTTACTAAATCAAAATCATTTGGTTCAAAAATAGATTTTTTAAAAAAGAAAAAACTTGATGAAAAACATAAAATAAAAGTTATGAAACATTTCGAAAAAATTGTTGAATCTAAATTTATCGATTTAAATGATTTCTTGAATTTTTTATTAGCAGTTAAACGAATAAGAAATTTTTCAGCTCATTCATATAACCCTGCAAAACATTATGATTGACACACAGAATTTACGCACCATACATTAGAAAAAGAAAATGAATCATCTTTTAGAAATGATTTCAAACAATTGATGCGTGGAGCAACAAACGGAACAATAAAAAATCTTAAAAATACATTAATTAATTTATTTGAAGAAAAACCTTTTTCAAATAATGAAATTGGTGCAACAATTTGTGCACGTTATTTAGGAACAAGAACAATTTATAGCTTGGAATGGGATGATTTCCTTAATAAACCAAATTGTCCTTTTGAATTAAATGATTTCTTAAAGGCTAATTCAAAATAAAAACACTTATGTGTTTTTATTTTCTATCATTTTATATTTGTTAATTTTATAATTGCATGAATATATATCTCGGTTTGTTTAAGGATTTCTTTTCAAAGAACTCTTTCATCAATAGCATGCATTCTTCATTCTGAGTTAGGAAACAATCCACCAAAAGCCATACAATTATTTGTAACTTTAGCATAAGTACCACCGCCAGAAGTTATTAATTGAGAATCATAATCACCAGTGAATTCTTGATAAGTTGAGTAAAGTGTTGAGACTAATGGTGATTCAGGTTTGATGTATAGAGGTTCATCAACTTTAGATAATGAAAAATTAGCATCTTTGAATTTATCGATTATTTTTTTATTAAGTGTTTTAGATGTTATTCCATAAGGGAATCTTATGTCTATACTTAAAATAAGTTTTTTATTTTTAGTTTTTAAAATACCTGGATTTATTGTTGTTGTACCAAATTCATTATTTTTAGCTTGAATCCCTAATTCTTCACCATTAAATTTATTATGGAAATTATCAACAATTAATTTCATCAAATCATTATTTGTCAATTCAAACAAGAAGTTTGCTAAGTGTGTTATAGCATTTACTCCTTGTGATGGTATTGAACCATGTGCAGGAGTGCCTTTAATTGAAACTAAGGTATTCTTACCTTGTGCATCAATAGAACCCTCTAAATTATTCTTTTCTAAATATTCAAAAAACGGAATCGATGCTTCCATAAGATCAAAATCTATTTCAGCTTCTGCAAGGTCAGGAACTATGTTTATTGTAGCTCCACCATTAAATGATATTATTGTAGAATCTTTGAATTCAAATTCCAAATCACCTCTTGCTCCACCCTTTTCATTATTTATTCCTGGAAAAGCATTATCCGCTGTAAAAGCGGCAATAGGTTGTTTGTTTAATTTAAAATATTTTGTTACACCTTTATAACCCGATTCCTCATTACCACCTATAATTAGTCTTACAGGTTTATTTAGTTTGATATTTAATTCTTTAATTATTTTCAAAGCATAATAAACAGCAACCAAAGGACCTTTATCATCTTGAGTGCCTCTTCCAAATATAAAGCCATCTTGTTCTAGTGGTTCTCAAGGATTTTGAATTCATTTTTCCGGGTTTGCTGGCACAGTATCAATATGACATACTACTGCAATATATTCCTCGTCTCTTTCATCAGTTCTTATATCTAAGGCAAATCCTTCAAAATCTCTATAATTCATCGAATCTTTCTTAGACATTTCAATAATATAATCCATTGCTTCTCTAACTCCATCACCAAATGGTTTATTTTTGTCCGATGTTTCTAAATCTTCTGTTGAGTTTATTCTAACTAAACTTTTCAACGCTTCTTTCATTTCTAATTCATATTTTTTTATTTTTTCTTCAATTTGTTTTCTCATATTTAAATTGTATTAGAAAAAATGTTATAACAAAAAATAGATTAAACATAATCTATTTTTTTACCATTCATAAATAGTGATTCTATTGTTGCTCCACCAATACATTTTTGCCCATCATAAAGAACCACTTGTTGTCCTGGAGTAACAGCTTCAAAAGGTTCATATTTTAATTTTATTGAATCTTCAAAGATTTCTAATTTAGCTGGAACATCTTCTTGTCTATACCTAAATTTAACACTAATATTATTTATGTTGAAATTATTTGTATTTATATTAACATCAGTAGCAATTAATTCATCAGAAAGTAGAAACTCTGTCCTAGATGAAGGAGCGGCTCAAATAATTTTTTTATCCAAATCATGTCCAGCCACATAATAAGGTTCTTTCATACCTCCTAAATTAAGACCTTTTCTTTGCCCTATTGTGTAGTACATAACTCCAATATGTTTACCTATAACTTCATTGGTTGTTATATCTCTAATTTCACCTGGTTGAGTTGCAATATAATTTTGTAAAAATTGCGTAAAATTTCTTTCACCAATAAAACAAATACCTGTTGAATCTGGTTTTTGTGCTGTAATTAATCCTTGTTCTTCTGCTATTTTTCTTATTTCCGACTTTTCTAAATCTGCAAGAGGAAAAAGTGTTTTAGAAATTTGTTCTTTCGATAATTGTGCAAGGAAGTACGTTTGATCTTTATTGGTATCTTTAGCTCTAAATAATTCACCATTTTCTTGCTTAGCATAATGACCCATTGCTATATAATCACCGCCCAATTCATTTAATGCATAATTCATAAAACTATCAAATTTAATATATTTATTACATAAAATATCTGGGTTTGGTGTTCTCCCTATTTTATATTCTTTTATAAAATATTCAAATACATTATCTCAATATTCTTTAACAAAGTCTACTCTATGAATTTCAATCCCAAGTTTTTTTGCAACCTCTTGAGCATCAGCTCAATCTTTTTCTTCTGGACATTGTTCTTGAGTTCCTGCATTTTTATTACCTAAAATATCATTATTCGCTACTGAATCTCAATTACGCATAAAAGCCGCAACGACTTCATGCCCTTGTTTTTTTAATAAATATGCTGCTACAGATGAATCTACACCACCTGACATTCCAATTATTACTTTTGCCATAGTTAAATAATTATACTATATTAACTAATTTTAATGTTAATAAAAATAAATAAAAAAATAATGCTTATTTACATTATTTAACTACTAAATTTAATATTTTACCTGGTACATATATCTCTTTTATTATTGTTTTTCCATCAATGAATTTTTTGACGTTCTTGTGTTCTAAAGCCATTTTCATAACCTCATCTTTTTCTGGGTTCGAATCAAACTCAATTTTTGCTCTTAATTTACCCGAAACTTGAATAGCAACAATTAAATTAGAACTTTGTATTAATTTTTCATCAAATGTAGGTCATGTTTGTGTGTGAATTGGTTCTTGATTAAGACTTTCCAACATTTCTTCAGCTAAATGAGGAGCAAAAATTGATAATATAATTGCAAATCCTTTTAACTCTTCAACATTTACAATACCAATCTTATAATTTGCATTTACATAAACCATCATTTTTGAAATGGCAGTATTAAATTTTAATTCTTCAATATCTTTTGTAATCCCTTTAACCATTTTATTATAATCTGACACTGTTTTTGATTCTTTAGTTCTTGGTAATGAAAACATTCTTTCAACTCTATCTAATCATTTCCTTATACCTTCAATTGATTCAGTTGATCATGGTTTTGTATCAATTAAAGGCCCCATAAACATCTCATAAACCCTAAGTGTATCAGCACCCATGCTTTCCACTATATCATCAGGATTAATAACATTACCTTTCGATTTAGACATCTTAGTTCCATCAGTACCTAGTATCATCCCTTGATTAACTATTTTATGGAATGGTTCAGAAGTTGGAACTATACCCAAATCATATAAAACCTTATGTCAAAATCTCGCATAAAGAAGGTGTAAAACAGCATGTTCTTGACCACCAATATATAAATCAACGGGTAATCATTTTTTAAACCTTCTTTTTGCTTCTTCACTATCCAAATCTTCATATGTTCCATCGGAATTTTTCAATATATAAGCTAAATAATACCAAGATGAACCAGCTCATTGTGGCATTGTATTTGTATCTCTTCTAAATTTTTTTCCGTCTTTTTCAAAATTAACTCATTCATTATTGTTTGCTAATGGGGATTCACCTGTTCCCGAAGGTTTAATTTCATCCATTTCTGGTAACTCAACAAGTTCTTCTATTAATAGAACATTATTATCTTCATCAAATGCAATTGGGAATGGTTCTCCTCAATATCTTTGTCTTGCAAAAATTCAATCTCTAAGATGATAAGTTGCTTTACCCTCTTTAACCTCTTTACCTATCCAATTCTTTTGGAGTGCTATTAAAGAATTAGGTCATTCAACTTCTTCAAGTCCTTCAAGTAATTTATCGGCATAATTAGTAATTTTAAGAACTCATTGTTTCATTGGTTTTTTAACAACTGGAAAGTCTCCACGTTCCGATATTTTTGAACCATCTTCAGCAGTAAGAACTTCTTCATTAGCTAGAACTGTACCCAATTCTTCACATCAGTTAACTTCAATATCCTTTATTTCAGCTAAACCTTTTTTGTACATTTGTGCAAAAATTCATTGTGTTTGTTTGTAATACTTTGGATCTGTTGTATTCACTTCTTTATCATAATCATATGAAAAACCTAAAGACTTAATTTGTCTTCTAAAGTTATCTATGTTTTCTTGAGTAAAGTATTTTGGATGATTACCAGTTTTTATCGCATATTGTTCTGCAGGAAGTCCGAATGCATCCCATCCAATTGGATGAAGTACATCAAAACCATTCAATCGTTTATATCTTGCAACAATATCTGTTGCAGTATAACCTTCTGGGTGACCCACATGTAATCCTGCTCCTGATGGATAAGGAAACATGTCTAATGCGTAGAATTTTTTATTTGATTTTTCAGTTGTCTTAAATACTTGATTTTCTTCTCAATACTTTTGTCATTTTGTTTCTATTTCGTTATGTTTATACATGATAAAAGAATTATACAAGAAAACCCTCATTTCTTTTATTTAACACCTTTTATTTATTAAATAAAAAAAGGTTATTCCTTAGGAACACCTTCAGTTTGAACATCATCTAATGCAGCATATTGTTCTGCTTGAGCTTTTTCATGTGTAATATTTTTAGCTCAATTAGATTTATAGTAAACAACCATAAATGCAATCCCTCTTGGTATATCAGATAAAAAGAATAAGAAATAAGCAACTGCAAAATTTATATGAGTTGCTGGAACAATTACCAACATAACAATTGCCAATCAACCTATTTGCAATGGTCCAGCCGTTACAACATCAACAGTTGAAACAAGATTAACTTTACCGCCTGAAACAGCTGATGATTTAGCTGTTACAAATCATATTCATCATGGGAAAAATAATGCAAGAGGCCACAATGAATATTTTGTCCACTTAAGAACTAATTCATCACGGAGAACTGCTGTTTTTCATTCTGGTGTTCCATGTATTTCTTTTGCAGCAGTGTTTTGTAAAAATGTCATTTTCACAATAACAAATGAAAATGCAAACAATATTATTGAAGCAAGTATAGCTAGAGTTGTATTAAATCCATGTAATCTTTTTGAATTCTCTTTAGCAAGTTCAATATTATTCTTACCCAATTCTCCACCAACAAATTTAGAAACAACAACATTAATTGCATTGAATACAACTGAAAATACACCAAACAATGAACCTGTTAACCCCAAAAAGGCTGCTGAACCTATTGTTTTTTCAATAGAACCTTCCGGATAACCAGCCACATATATTTTGTTTCTTATAGTTATAAAAATCATTGAAGAAGCAGTAAACAAGAATATTAACCCTCTTGTCCAAAATTGTTTTTGAATTGTTTTTGACACTTGGAATATTGTTCAAGGTTTAAATACAACCGGCAATTTTTTAATTATTGCATATAAAATAAGTGATGTAAGTACACAAATTCTTGCTGCAATCGAAGCAAAAGCTGCTCCCTTAGCATCAAGTCCACCAGGTACAAATAAATCAGTATGCATTGTTAAATAATTAAGTAATATGTTTGCAACCAGACCAAGAATACCAGCATAAAAAGGCACCTTACCTCAACCAGTTTCTCTATACATATTACCTAAATTAAATGTAAATGCAATCAACATTCACATGATTGAAATTCATTTGATATAATTTATACCTTGTTTAAGCTGTTCACTGTAAGCTTGACTACCAGTTTTTGATTTTTGCAAAAATACTGCAATCATCTCTTCTGGCATAATTCATGCAAAAATAGTAAAAATTGTTGCAACTGTTAAAGTTATTGTTCAACGTATCTTGGCAATCTCCCTAACTTTATCATGATTACCTGAATAATAATATTGAGCCACAAGAATAGAACCAGTAGCAGCTGAACCAGCAAAAATACCCATGATAATACTTGTTCATGAGTTTGCTGCGAATAAACCAGCTGTTGCTCCATCTATGCTACCAACCATAAAATTATCCACAAATGAATTCATTGCAAAAAGAAGCGAACCACCTATTACAGGTAATGCAAGATGAAGAAACATTTTTCATTGCCCCTTATTTTTTGGAAAATATTGTTTTATTTTTTCTAACATAGTATTATCATAACATACAAATTAGTAGAAAAACATTGTTATATTTTAATTGTTTTTGCAATGGTTTTTATAGGGAAATATAATATAAAAATTATAGGTAAACAAATGGCCATCTGCACTGTTGTTGCAATAGCATCTTTATAAGCTAACGCTTTATCAAATACTATAATTTCTAATAAAAGATAAACCAAAATAACATAAACAGAAGCAATTAAAACACTAATGAAAAATATAAATTTATTTTTTGTTAATTGAAATAATCATATTATCATTACTGCACCAATATATGCGATTAATGTAATTCAAGAAAATGCTATATACCCTGTCGCTCAATCTGTAACAATACAAGAAATAGTTGTTGTTAAAATCACAAAAGGTAATCTTAATAATAATGGGAAAATAAAAACTATTGCAGCCAAAAGATATACTCCACCGCCACTTAATTGAAAATGACCATATACACCAACTAATATCGCTAACCCCACCAACATACCAGATATAGTTATTTGTAGTATTGTATTTTTTTTATCGTATCCTTGATAATTACTTTTTGTCCTATTTCTATCTTTTTTCATATAAAAATTATAAAGAAAAAAACCTATTTCTCTTTGAGGATTAGGTTATATTCTTCTAACTGTTCTTTTGTAATATCGGATGGTGATTGAGACATTGGATCTATTCCTTTTGCATTTTTAGGGAATGCAATAACTTCTCTAATTGATTCTTCACCAACTAAAATGGTTGCTAGCCTATCAATTCCGAATGCAATACCGCCATGTGGAGGTAATCCATATTTGAATGCCTCTAAAAAGAATCCGAATTGTGCTTCTGCTATATCCTGAGACATACCAATAGCAGAAAACATCCTCTTCTGCGTTTCAGGGTTATTGATTCTAATTGAACCTCCACCAATTTCAAAACCATTTAGTACCAAATCATAAGCTTTTGCTCTAGCTTCTAAAGGTTTTGTATCGAAAAAATTAAGTGTTTCATCAGTAGGACTAGTAAATGGATGATGTGCTGCAATATATCTTTTTGATTCTTCATTGTATTCAAACATCGGTCAATTTACAATTCAAGTAAATTTAAATCCATCACTTGCTAATTTAAACATTTTATTTAATTCAACACGAACAGCACCAAGTGCTTGAATTGCATTTTCATATTTATCAGCTACAAATAATAACGTACCTATATTTCAATTGAATTCTTTTGAAATAGTTTCTATTTCAGTTTCAAAAAACTTATACCCAGGACCAGTTTTTATTTCTCCATCATAACTAGCTCATGCAAGTCCTTTAGCTTTATTCTTTTTAGCTACTTCTTCTAATTTTTTAATTTGTTTCTTAGAAAGAACTTGATCAAAAGCAATCATTTTAATTGTTGAAGCAGTTTTAAATGCATTAAAACTTGTTTGTTTAAATATTTTTGTAACTTCATTAAGCTTATATTCATATCTTAAATCAGGTTTATCGCAACCATATAAATCCATTGCTACATCATATTCCATTATAGGGAATTCTAATTTATCTTTAATTCCTAATTTTTTGAATACTTCAATATACATACCTTCTATCAATTCCATTATATCTTCTTGTGTAGTAAAGGACATTTCCATATCTAATTGTGTGAATTCAGGTTGTCTATCAGCTCTTAAATCTTCATCCCTAAAACATCTAGCTACTTGAAAATATTTTTCAATGCCAGATGCCATTAATAATTGTTTATATAATTGTGGTGATTGAGGTAAGGCAAAAAATTTACCATGTGTTCTTGTCGGAACTAAATAATCACGTGCTCCCTCAGGAGTTGATTTTGATAAGTAAGGTGTTTCAACTTCCAAGAAATCTTTTTCGTCAAGATAATCTCTTACAGCTTTGATTAATTTGTGTCTTAAAATTAAATTTCGTGTCATTTTTGTTCTTCTAAGATCCATAAATCTATGTTTTAACCTATTTTCTTCTTTAATTTCAATATCATCACGAATTACAAAAGGTGGAACTTCTGAAGTAGCAAGAACTTTTAAGTTTTTTGCTACAACTTCAATTTCTCCAGTAGGTATCTCTGAATTAACATTTTTCCTTATTGTGACTTCACCTGTAACTTCAATCACAGATTCCTTCGTTGCTTCTTTTGGTGTTTCACCTTCAAAAACTATTTGCGTAATACCTCATCTATCTCTTAAATCTATAAAAGTTAGAGAACCCATTTTACGTCTATTTGCTATTCACCCTTTTAAAGTAACTATTTCTCCTACATTTATTTTCCTTAATTGTCCGTTGTTTATTTTTTTCATTATTGCTCCATTCTTTCATCTAGATAATCAATAATTTCCATAATATCTACAGAATCTTGATTACCATTTTCTTGGTTTTTAATAACCACTTCACCTTGTTTTAATTCATTTTTACCAAAAATGATAACAAATTTTGCTCCAACAGATTTTGATTTATCAAATGCTTTATTTAATTTCATGGGTAATAAGTTATATTCAACACTAAATCCAGCAGTTCTCAACATATATGTTAATGAACTTGTTGCTATTGTTGTATCATCATCCATATTAACAACAAAAACATCAACAGTTGGTTTAATCTCATTATGAATCATTTCTACTTCATTTACTAATCTTTCAACTCCCAATCCAAATCCTATACCTGAAATTGAAGGTCCGCCAAATTGTTCAACAAGATTATCATATCTTCCTCCACCAATGATGGTTGACTGAGAACCTGCTGCTTCAGAATCAGAAACAAACTCAAATATTGTTTCTGAATAATAATCTAATCCTCTTACCAATTTGTCTGAAACTTCATACGGAATCATTACTCCATCTAATAATTTTTTAACTTTTTCAAAATACTGTTTTGATTCTTTTGAATAAAACTCACTTATTTTTGGTGCATTTTTAACAAATTCTTTCTGACCATCAATCTTATCATCTAAAATTCTTAATGGATTCTTCTCTAATCTACTAATTGACAATTCCGTTAATTCTTCTTTATAATTCTCAAAATATTCTCTTAATGCTTTTGAATAATTATTTCTTGTATTAGAGTCCCCTATTGAATTAATTAATAATTTAACTTTCTTAATTTTTAAAGTCATAAGCATTTGGTAAGCCATCATAATCGCTTCTGCATCAGCAGCAGGAGATTTTGCACCAATTAATTCAATACCAAATTGAGTAAATTGTCTTTGTCTACCTTTTTGAGGTCTTTCATATCTAAATATAGGTCCATTATAAAATAATTTAGTTGGTTGAGATTGTGCATACATTTTATTTTCAACATAAGCCCTAATTGTTCCAGCAGTTCCCTCTGGCCTTAAAACAAATTCCCTTCCTTTTTTATCATTAAATTCATACATTTCTTTTGCAACAATATCAGAAGTCTCTCCAACAGATCTTTTAAATAAATCAATTGACTCAAAAATAGGTGTTTCTATTTCTTTAAAATTGTAAAATGATGCAATACCTTCTAGTGTTTTTAAAACAAGTGTTCTATACTCTTGTCTTTGTCCATATATATCTTTTGTTCCTTTTGGTCTTTTAAACATACTTACCTCTTTTCTTTTAAAGATACAAAAAGTCCTACATGAGGGCCAACGTGCCACCCCATGAACGGACTCTTAAGTCGTTAACGCTGACTTTGCGGTAGAGTTACCTACTGTCTCGGAGATGCCTAACCTCTTCAATGACGTATCTATTTATAAATATTATATAACAAAAAAAGAGCAAAATGCTCTAATTTAGTAATTATTATTTAACTTTTAAAATCATTAATTCCATCAACTGTTTGTTCTTCAGGTCCGTTCAATTTTCAGAATTTTTTCTGCGCTCTTTTTTGTGAACGTTTTTGAGAATAAGCTTCAAGATGTACTCATGCATATGTAGCAATAAATATTGAAGAATATGTCCCAGATACAAGACCCGCAAGCATAGCAACATTAAATGACATTTTTGTAGCATTACCAAATGACATAAGAACAATTACAGCAACTATTGTTGTGAATGAAGTTAATAAAGAACGTTTTATTGTATCTTTTATAGCTTCGTTTGCAATTTTTCTTAATTTATCTTTTGTTAACTCACCAACATTTTGTTTCATTTTTTCCCTAACCCGGTCAAAAGTAACAATTGTATCATTTATTGAATATCCGAGAACTGAGAGTAAACCAGCTATAAAAACTGGCGAAATCTCAACTCTCGTAATGACGAATACTGCTGTAACAATTAAACCATCATGAACAAGTGCCAAAATAGCTGAAATAGAATAAGTTCATTTAAATCTAACCAGTGTATAAAGAACAATGGCTAACATTGCAATTGCAATTGCAATCATCGCATCTTTAACTAATGCATTAGCTACATCAGAAGTAACAGATTGACCTTCAAATGTATAATTATTTATATCAATTTTCTTATTTGAATTTTTTAAATATTTACTAATAGCTTTTTTGAATACATCACTATCAGGTATTGCTTTTTTAGATTTTATTTCAAGAATCGCTTGTTTTTTAGCTGCATCTTTATATAACACTTCAGCATCATTAGTTGAAATAAGTTTCTCATCAACTAATGCTTTTTTCATCAAGTTTGCATCTGATGTAGTTAAATTATGATTATCATCTTTACCAGAAATACTCATAATTGTTCCGCCAGAGAATTCAATAGAAGAATTAACACCACCAGATATGCTTCCAGCTATACCTGCAACAACAGCAAATATAATTACAGAAGCACCAACAATCAATGAAGAACCAGCAACAAATCATTTTGAACTTTTCATAAAATTAAAATTACGCAATTTTTCAGTTTTTGGATTTGGAGTAGATTTTATTTGTTTTTTTCTAACTCCCAATAAATATTCTCTTTTATCAAATACTTTTAATTTAACTAATAATGTTGAAATTAACCTTGTAAATAATAACATTACCACCAATGTAAATATAATTGAAAGAATTAACATAATTGAAAACCCTTTTACAGATGCCGTACCAAAATAAAATAGAACAAATCCAACAATTAATGTTGTTACATTAGCATCAAATATTGTTGATAAAGAAAGTTTATTTGCAATCGAATGAGCTTTGTTTGGCGTGGAGCCACTCATAACCTCACTTTTGAGTCTTTCAAAGGTAATTATATTTGCATCTACTGACATACCTATACCTATAACTAATGCTGCTATTGTTTCTGGAGAATATTCTCCACGCATAACTGTAAACATCGTTAAAGTTAAAAACATATATAAAGCAATTGATATTGTTGAAAGAGCTCCCAATAAACCATAATTAACTATCATAAATATAGCAATTAAAGCAAAAACGATAATTCCAGCTATTAAAGCTTTTTTAAATGCTGAATGTCCATATTCAGCTGTCAAAAAGTGTGAAGATTTAGGAACTAAATCATATTCTGCAGAACCATAATTAATACTTGCTGCAAGTTTTTTTGCTTCATCCGCATTAAATTTACCAGTAATTACAAATGATGATCCATATAAAGGTTTATTAACCGATGCAACAGACACTGCATATGAACTTGCTGGTTGTAATCCTTCATTGATAAATAATTTATTTCACATCGCTCCACCTGAATTAGGTATTGTAATTGTTTTAAATAAATTTCCTTGTGCTTGATCAAATTTCTGACGAATTACACCAGTTTTCATATTCAAGATTTTTTTCATTAAACCTTGGTGATTTATTCAAACAACCATTCTCTTTTCTTTTTGTTGCGACATTCAAGTTGTTGCTTTACCTCATTCAGTTGTAGCTTGTTGGTTTTTTAATTTTATAGAAACTACTCATGAACCATTTTGTTGTACAGCTTTAGCTCCACCTTCTTCAAATGGAACTTTATAATCGTTGTCATTACCATGTAACTTAACACCATGATTTCCATTTGGTTGTAAAGGATTTACACCTCCCGGTACAAATAATCCATTTCTAAATAATGATTTATCTTGTAAATTATAAATAGAAAGAGTCGGTTTAGTTTTTATCAATTCTTCGAATTCTTGTTTTTCAGCATCTGTTTTAATTGCAGCTTTTGCAATAGTAATATATCCATTTTTACCAATTGATGAAGCTTGAGCAACACCATTTATACCCAATGGATCAACACGTTTAACTATATTATCAAAAACCCTTTGAGTTTTTTCTTCATTAGCAGGATTTCCATTACTTTCAATAACTTGAACAGTAACTGAAGCTCCACCACCATAATCTATAGATGTTTTAACATTTTTACTAGTATAAAATGCCGAACCTAATGTAATAGCTAAAGTAGCCACTAATAATGTGGTTGATAAAATGGCGATTCGAACTCATTTATTTTTCAATCATTTAAGAAATTTCATAAGTATTTATATTATATATTATTTTTATAAATTATAAGTTGTTAAATAATGTATACCTTTATTAGTTAGCGCTCTACCCCTTGATGATTTGATTAACAAACCTTTCTTTAATAAAATCGGTTCGATATCTTGCTCTATATTATCTTTTGAGTCACTTATAACACCAGAAATAGCTTCTAATGATGTTCATTTTCCATTAAAAATATTACCTAATACTTTAATATATTCTATATGCATATCATTTAATCCATACTTATAAAGACCTATGAATTTAAAAGTTTTACGAACTATTTTTTCATTGATTTCTTTTTCATTTTCCGATAAAGCAAAATCTCTACATCTTTTCAATAAATTGTTTGAAGTTCTAGGTATAAAATTGGAATATGATGCTATTAAAGACTTAGCCATTCTTGTAGAATTAATCTTTAGTTTCTTTGATGTAATTTCAATTATGGATATTAATTCACTCTCTTTATAATCAATTAATTTACCTATTAAACCAAAGCGCTCACGCATAGGTAGGGAAATTTTATTATATTTTGTAGTTGCACCAATTAAAGTAAAAGAGGGTAATTTCATTCTGACAATTTTCGATTCACCTTCTATTCCTATTGGTATGTCTATAACACCATCTTCCATAGCGGAGTATATCAGCTCTTCAACCTGTTTATTCATGCTATGTATTTCATCTATAAAAATAACATCATTCTTTTGAATTGTTGCAAATAAAGATAAAATATCTGCCTTCTTTTCCATCAATGATCCTTGTGCGAATTTAATATTAGCTTCTATTTCTTTCGCCACTAACATCGCTAAAGATGTTTTTCCAATTCCTGGTTTTCCATGCAACAAAATATGGTCGCACATAACTTTTCTCTTTTTTGAAGAATCAATCATTATTTTTAAAGTATGCACTAATCTTTTTTGACCAATAAATTCTTTGAAATTCTCTGGTCTAAGCGACTTTTTGATTGCCATTTGAAATGAGTTTAATCGCTTCTTCAACCATTATCTCAATATCCTTATTCGGTTTAACTAAGTGTATACTTGAATTTATTTGTTTTTTATTAAAACCAAGAGTTTTTAACGTTGGTATAATTTCACTAACCATATGTAAATTTTCTTTTAAATTTTTTTGTTCTTTTTTATTTGAAGTAATTTTCGCATACTTATCTTGAAGTTCAAAAATTAATTGTTTAGCAGATTTCAAACCCAAACCTGGTAAGCGAGCTAAAGATTCTGCATCTCCGTTTAATAAAAATCCAAGTATGATTTTTATTTTTTCTTTTAATATTTGAATACCAGTTTTTGGTCCGATCCCTGGAACAGTCAATAAATCTTCAAATAAAATTCTTTCTTTAAAAGTTTTAAAACCATAAAGAGAAGAAATATTTTCATATTTGTACTCATATATAAATACCTTTATTGTTGTATCCGAAGTAAAATCCTTGGGTTTAGGAACATAAACTATCTCACCTTTTGAATTACTCTCTAATATAATATAATTTTTTCCAATAGAAATTATTTTTCCTATTTTATATAACATCTTACCTCCTTTAAAGATTTTTTCAATCTCCACTTATATATGTAGTGTTTTTAAACTTATTCAAATTTATTAATAAAATAAAATTTAAAATAAAAAAAATACCCATCAATTAGGTATTTAAGAAAAATCTTTATGTCATTTTGCAAATTTATCATCTTTAACTTTTGACATTACTTTAACAATCTTTTCTTTTTCTTTTGTAGAAAGTTTCGGAATATAAATGCTTAATTCAATTATTAAGTCGCCTTTTCTACCAGTTCTAACATTTGGCACTCCTGCTTTTGAGATAGTGAAAGTATCACCCGATGTATATTTAGATGATAATTTAAATGCATGCTCTCCATAAGGGGTAGGAATCATAATTTTATTTGAAGAAATCATATCCAACATCGAAACCGGAACTTTCATATATAAATTATTCCCATCTCTCCTATAATGTTTATGTGTTTTTACCTGGATATTTAAATATAGATCACCTGAAGGTCCACCCATTTTCCCAGCAGCACCATAACCTTCAACAATAATTGTTTGACCATCTTGAATACCAGCTGGTATTGAAATTTCAACATTCTTTTTAATTGCAGTAATTTTATTACCATGACATTTTTTACATTTATTTTTAATTGTTTTACCTTGACCCGCACACATTTCACATGTTACTTGTGATTGCATACGCCCAAAAGGTGTATTAACTATTCTTGCTGTTGTTCCTATGCCATTACATCCACCACATGTAATAATATCAGATGTGGATGCAGCACCGGTTGCATTACATTCTGAACATTGCTCATACTTTGGAAGTGTCCTTTCGATTGTTGAACCTAAAATAGAGTCCATAAAATCAATTGAAACAGTTGCTTGATAGTTTTCACCTTTGGTTGGACCTCTTCTCCTTGAAGAGCCTCCACCAAAAATATCTCCAAAAATATCTCCAAATCCACCAAATCCACTGAAACCACCACCTGAACCCATACCACCTTGTTCAAAAGCTGCATGTCCAAATTGATCATATTGAGATCTTTTTTCCTCATCAGAAAGAATCTCATAAGCTTCATTTATCTCCTTAAATTTTTCTTCAGCATCATCAGCTTTGTTTCTATCAGGATGATATTGCATAGCCAATTTTCTAAATGCTCTTTTAATTTCTTGTTGTGTTGCTGATTTGCTAACACCTAGTATTTCATAATAATCTTTTTTATTCATAATTTTTATTTTATCATAATTAGCACTCTTTTGTTAAGTTTGCTAAAAAATATACTTTTTTTAAAGTTATTATAAAACAACATAAATATCCTAAAAAGAGTTAAAAACAAATTGCTCATAGTAATTAATGTATAATATTTACATGAAAAAATTAGGAATCATTCTAGACTCATTTTGCTCTAGAACAAAAACAGAAATTGAAAAACTTGGTTTTGGGTACCTTTCTTTACAAGTGGTACTTGATGGCCAATTATATAAAGACGGAGAAAAATTAGATTTTAAAGAATCAATGAAATTGATTGAAAAAGCAAAAGATGCAAAAACTTCTCAGCCTAATGTAGGAGATATGGAAGAACTTTTCAATAAAATGACTAAAGAATATAAGAAAGTTGTTTACTTTTCATTAGCATCCGGTATGTCTTCTGCTTTCTCAACAGCTAGTGCTATTGCTGCTGATTTTGAAGGAAAAGTGGAAATATGAGATAACTCATTGGTTGGTCCTGCATATATTGAGATTGCTCAATGAATATCTAATGCTGTTAATAATGAAGATCTATCTATAGAAGAAGCAAGAGTTGTTTTCGATAATTATTCAAAAAGTTTAATAACATGAATGATTCCCGAAAGAATTGATGCAATTAAAAGAAATGGTCGTGCTAAAAAAGGTGCTGCATTATTACTATCAAAATTCAAAATTGTGCCGTTAATAAAATATAAAGATCAAGAAATTGAAGTTAAAGGTGTTAGACGTGGATTCGCAAAAGCATCTTCTACAATAGTTTCAAGAATGAAAGAATCAATGAAAAATAAAATTAATAATTACAATATCCTATTAATGTATTCAAAAGATTCTACAAAAGAAATAATGCTCAGTAAATTAAAAGAAGCTGGTTTCTATAACATTAGAGTGGAAATGATTTCAAGTGCAATTGGTATTCAAGCAGGCATTGGTTCGCTAGCTATAACAGCATACCCAAAATATATAAAAAAATAAACATGAAATACATGTTTATTTTTTATTATTCTTAACTGTTTTTCAATATTCTTTTATTCTTCGCTCATTAGCATTGTTACCATATTCAAATATTTGTTGACCTTTTAATTCCTTCGGCATGTATTCTTGTTGAACTCAATTATTTTCATAATTATGTGGATATTTATACTCTTGACCTTTATTGAGTTTTTTTGCTGAAGCATAATGTGCATCTTTTAAGTGAGATGGCGGAGAAAAAACCATACCTTCATCCACTATATTTTTAGCCATATGCATAGCTACATAAGAAGAATTAGATTTAGGTGATAATGCTAATTCAGTTAATATAGCACCTAAGGGTTGATATGCTTCCGGAAATCCTAATCTTTCCATTGCATTAATTGCTGCATCAACTTTTAAGCCCATTTGTGAATTAGCTAACCCAATATCCTCATAAGTAAATGCTAACATCCTTCTATAAAGACCTTGAATATCTCCAGTTTTAACTATGATAGCTGCGTAATATAAAACAGCATCAACATCAGAACCTCTTAAGGATTTATGAAATGCAGATAAAAAATCATAATGTCCATCACCAGTTTTATCAGAGTAAAATTTTACTGAAGGTGCAATACTTATTAATATTTCTTCATTTATTTCTTCACCTGGATATATTTGTGTGATTAAATCAATAGTATTTAAAGCAGTTCTAAAGTCACCAGAAGAGCGTAAAGCAATCATTTCGAGCGTTTTTTCATCAAGTTTAATATCTAACTCATGTTTTTTGATCATATGCCTAAGACCCTTCATAACATCTTTTGTATCTAATGGGTTTAATTCTAGAATATGCAATCTACTTCTTACGGCAGGATTAACTATAAAATATGGATTTTCAGTAGTTGTACCATAAACAATAATTTCTCCATGTTCCATATATGAAAGTAATATATCTTGTTTATCTTTATTTAACCTATGAATTTCATCAATGATTATTATTTCTTTGGATGATATAAGATCGACTAATGTTGCTTTCGAATCTTTTGAAGCATTGAATATCCCATAGGGTCTTTTTAATTCTTTAGCTAATATTGATGCCAAAGTTGTTTTACCTATTCCAGGTTTACCATAAAATAAAAATGAGGTCATGATCTTTTTGGAAATAATATTTTCCAATAACGGCATTAAATGTTTTTGTCCAACTACATCATCAAGTGTTTTAGGTCTTATTTCGTTTGCTAAATTATTCATATATAAATTATAAAGAAAAATACTTATTAAAATATAATTATTTATAAAAGGTTAACTTTTTAAAATTTGTATCATAATAACAAAAATATCCATTGTAATCAAATAAAAAAAATAACCCTAAAGGTTATCTTTTTGTAAGTTAATTTAGGTTTAATTATTTAGTAATTGTAACAACTGAACCAGCACCAACTGTACGTCCACCTTCTCTAATTGAGAATTTTGTTCCTTCTTCAACAGCAACTGGGTTGATTAAGTTAACAGTAAGTTCAATACTATCTCCTGGCATAACCATTTCTGTTCCAGCTGGAAGTTCAATTCCACCTGTAACGTCTGTTGTTCTGAAGTAGAACTGAGGTTTATAGTTTTTAAAGAATGGAGTGTGTCTTCCACCTTCTTCTTTTTTCAGTGCATAAATTTGCGCTTTAAATGTTGTATGAGGTGTAACTGATCCTGGTTTAGCAAGAACTTGTCCACGTTCAATATCATCTCTAGCGATACCACGTAATAAGATACCAGCGTTATCTCCAGCAAGAGCTTGGTCTAGAAGTTTTCTAAACATTTCAATTCCTGTAACAACAGTTTCTTGTGTATCTTTAATACCGATAATTTCAACTTTATCATTTAGGTTAAGTGTTCCACGTTCAACACGACCTGTAGCAACTGTACCACGACCTGTGATTGTAAATACATCTTCTACAGCCATTAAGAATGGTTTGTCTGTATCTCTTGTAGGTTCTTCAATAAATGCATCAACTGCATTCATTAGTTCCATAATTGAGTCTTCGTATTTAGCTTCTCCTTCAAGTGCTTTAAGAGCTGAACCTTTAATAACTGGTGTGTTATCTCCGTCAAATCCATACTCTGATAGTAATTCTCTAACTTCCATTTCTACAAGTTCGATCATTTCTTCTTCACCTTCTAGCATGTCAACTTTATTTAAGAAGACAACCATTTTAGGAACACCAACTTGTCTTGAAAGTAAGATGTGTTCTCTAGTTTGAGGCATTGGTCCATCTGTTGAAGCAACAACTAAGATTGCTCCATCCATTTGTGCGGCACCTGTGATCATGTTTTTAACGTAGTCAGCGTGACCTGGACAATCAACGTGAGCATAGTGTCTATTTTCTGTTGCATACTCGATGTGTGATGTGTTAATTGTGATTCCACGTTCTTTTTCTTCTGGAGCGTTATCGATTGCTGCATAATCTTTAGCTTCTGATAGTCCTTTTTTAGCTAGAACTGTAGCGATAGCCGCTGTTAAAGTTGTTTTACCGTGGTCAACGTGACCGATAGTACCAATATTAACGTGAGCTTTACTTCTGTCAAATTTTTCTGCCATTATAATATTCCTTCCGATTTTTTAATAAATCTTATATTTTTAATTTTAAATGTATTGCGTTTATTCGAATAAACCACCGATGCTAGGTCTTGCGCCCTAGTCCTATCCATTAATGCATTTATGTTTAATATATATGCTTAAATATTTTAACACAAAAAAAGTGGTATCTCCATAAAAATACTTTTAAAAATATAAAAAAATAACCCATTAGTTAATAAAGGTTAAATTTTATATTAATTTCTAACTTTCAATTTTAATATTTAATGTTTAATTTTGAACTTCATTGAATAATTCTTCAGTTAATTCTTGCGATAATTTTATTTGTTCAGGTTTTTTTCTACCTTTTCTTTGATAGTTGTTAACACGAGATGCGTGATGTGATGTCCTTTCAAACAATCTCACAAGTCTTGCAAAATCAAAATCACCTTTTTTGTATTCTTTTTTATTAATTCTTGATAAATCATTTTCTATTGCTTGTTTAGCGAATACATCAAATGCTTTTTGAAGAGCTTTAATATCTTTATATCTTTTATATGTATAAGCTTCTATTTGTTTAAATGAGCGTTTAGTCATAGACATTACAGTTGATAATAAATCTCTTGAATCTTGCATTGTTTCTTTATTTATATTGAATGTTTTTGTTTTTTTGTTATATTTGTTTTTACATTGAATAAATACTCTATACATCAAATTAGTCATAGCATCAAGTGATCTTAGCGAAAGTACTAGAGACATTTGTTTACTTGATAATGATTCAGTAATATCTTTTGAACCAATTTCAATTAAATAAGTAGAAACCTGTGTTCTTGTTTGGCCAAGAAGGAGATGTAATTGTTCAAATAATTCAAAGTGTTTTTTATCACCAGTCTTCATATATAGTTTTAATTGGTTTTGTGATTCATAAGACATACGCCCCATTTCCGCAGCAACTTTTTTAGCAGCTTCATATGCCAATTCAGGAGATTCATGTACCAATGTATCTGGTAAACGTAAATCATATTTGTAATTTGCCGCTGATTTTTTATCAGGAACAATTTTATTAGCAACTCATGCAAGTTGTTTTGTAAATGGAATGAATATAATAACAAGAACTGTATTAAATAATATATGTCCTAAAGCTAAATCAAAATTATTATGATACATCTTATTATTCACAACTACTCCAGGATTCATTTTTCAAATTAACGACCCATACACACCTGTTGCAATTAAAGGCATAAAGATAATAGCCATTGTAATATTAGTTATTAATCAGACTACCGCAATTCTTCTGGTATCTTTTTTAGCAGAACCCATAGATGCAATTAATGCCGTAAATGTTGTACCAATATTAGCACCAACAATCATCGCTAACGCCGTATCTATTGGCATAGCACCTGCAACCCAAACTCCTTCTACCTTTGCCGCACCATAAAATCCTTGCACTATAGTAACAACCGCTGATGATGATTGGAAAGTACCAGTCATAATAATAGAAATAAATAATGCTAAGAATGGGTTTGAAACTTTAGCTATAATAGGTTTCATTTCTGATGCTAATGGTTTAAATCCTAGACCCATAACATGAAGTCCTATGAAAATTGCTCCAATTGCAAAGAATAGCATTGCAACCCTTGTTTTCTTTTCTTCAGAAAGAATAATGAGTCCAAATGCACCTAAAAATGAAAATGAGAATAATGAATACTTAATATATTGAAAGGCAGGCACATCAGCAGAAGCGACAATAATTGAAGTTGTTGCAGTACCAATATTTGCACCCAATATAAACGCAATAGCAGTTCTTAAATCCAATAATCCAGCCGCTACTAACCCAATAGCTAATGCTACAGCACCATCAGATGATTGAATCATAGTGGTAAAAATAATCCCTACAAAACAAGCTATAAAAGGATTTTTCCTTAGCAGTTTCATAGTTTTTGAGATTCTTTTACCAGTCATTTGCTTAAGTGAAGATGACATAAGTTTAATTGAAACTAAAAACAATCCAAGTCCAGCAAGTCCAATCATAACACACTTAAATATCTCAATAGAACCCATTTTGTTCTCCTTATTTGAAATACCCTTTTAGGGCTTACCTTTTATTTATAACACAACAAGATAAAATTAATATAAAAAAACAAACCTTTTTTGGTTTTGTTTTATTTTCCCTCATTTTATTATGATTATTAGTTTTAATTATAAAAGTAAAAATAAAAAACCACCCTTTAGGGATGGTTTAAAAGCAATTATTATTTAGCTCTTTTTTTAATGATTTCTTCTTGCACTGACTTAGGTGCAGCTTGATAGTGATCGAATTGCATTTGGTATGTTCCACGACCTTGAGTGAATGATCTTAATTGTGTTGCGTAACCGAACATATTTGATAGAGGAACGTCTGCTCTAACAACTTGAGCTCCGTCTGATCTTTCTTCATTACCTTTAATTTGTCCACGTCTAGATGAAATATCACCCATAACGTCACCAAAGTATTCTGAAGGAACAATAATTGAAACATCCATTATTGGTTCAAGAATTGTAGCTCCTAAATCTCCAGCACCTTTTTTAAGCGCTTTAGAAGCAGCTATTTTATAAGCCATTTCTGATGAATCGACATCGTGGTATGAACCATCGAATAGAGTAGCTTTAACATCAATCATTTCGTAACCAGCAACAATACCTGATTTAAGTGCGTTTTCTAGTCCTACTTTAACTGAGTTGATGTATTCCTTAGGAACTTTACCACCAACGATTGCATCAACAAATTCAAATCCTTTGTTTTGGTTAGGTTCAAATTCAATTCAAACATGACCGTATTGACCTTTACCACCTGATTGTTTAACGTGTTTACCTTCAACTTTAGCTGATTTAGTAATTGTTTCACGATAAGCAACTTGCGGAGCACCAACATTTGATTCAACTTTAAATTCACGTTTTAGACGATCAACAATGATGTCTAGGTGTAATTCACCCATACCAGCAATAATTGTTTGTCCTGTGTCTTCATCTGTAAATGTTTTGAATGTTGGATCTTCTTCTGCTAATTTTTGAAGTCCTAACGATAGTTTTTCTGAAGCAGCTTTTGAAGCTGGTTCTAGTGCTAATGAAATAACTGGCTCAGGGAATACCATTTGTTCTAAGATAACTGGATTAGCCATATCTGTAAGTGTATCACCTGTTGTTGTATCTTTAAGACCAACACCAGCAGCGATATCTCCAGCTCTAACTTCATCAATTTCTTCACGAGAATTAGCATGCATTTCTAAAATACGTCCAATTCTCTCTTTTTTTCCTTTAGTTGCATTGAAGATGTATGATCCTTTTGATAATACACCTGAATAAACTCTAAAGAATGTTAATTTTCCAACAAATGGGTCAGTCATAATCTTAAATGCAAGTGCTGAGAATGATTCTTCATCAGTTGAAGGTTTAGCTGTTTCTTCACCATTAGGTAATACACCTTTAATAGCAGGAACATCAACTGGTGATGGTAAGTAATTGATAACACCATCTAATAATGTTTTAACACCTTTATTTTTAAAGGCTGTTCCACAAAATGCTGGGAAGAATTGTGATGTTAATGTCGCTTTACGAATTGCAGTTTTAAGCATATCCGCAGGAATTTCTTCTCCATCAAGCACAAGCATCATAAGTTCTTCATCAAAATCAGAAACTGCTTCAACTAATTCTTGTCTTTTTTCTGTAGCAATATCCATTAAATCAGCCGGAATATCTTTAATATCTGCTTCTTCATCCGCTCCACCATCATAATAGTAAGCTTTCATTTCTACTAAGTCAATCAGACCTTCGAAATTATCTTCTGCTCCAATATTTCATTGTACAGCAACTGCATTTCCACCTAACCTTGTTCTAACTGATTTAACAGCTTCTTCATAGTTAGCACCAGCTTTATCCATTTTGTTAACGAAAACAATTCTTGGAACATGGTAGTTTGTTGCTTGTCTTCAAACAGTTTCTGTTTGAGGTTCTACACCTGATTGTGCATCAAGTACAGCTACAGCACCATCTAATACACGTAGTGAACGTTCAACTTCAACTGTGAAGTCAACGTGTCCAGGTGTATCAATGATATTAATTCTTTTTTCTTTTCAAAATGCTGTTGTAGCAGCTGAAGTGATTGTAATACCACGTTCTTGTTCTTGTTCCATTCAGTCCATTTGAGACTCACCAGTATGTGTTTCACCAATTTTGTGAATTTTACCAGTGTGGTAAAGAATACGTTCTGTTGTTGTTGTTTTACCAGCATCAATGTGAGCCATGATACCAATATTTCTATAATCTTTAATTGCGAATTTTCTAGCCATTTTTCGTAGCTCCTATCATCTAAAGTGAGCGAATGCTTTATTAGCTTCGGCCATCTTGTGTGTGTCTTCTTTTTTCTTAACTGATGCTCCAGTATTATTTGAAGCGTCAATAATTTCTGCTGCAAGTCTTGCATCCATTGTGTACTCTGATCTTAATCTTGAGTAGTTAATTAATCATCTTAATGATAATGTTTGCTTTCTTGTTGCTGAAACTTCAGTAGGTACTTGGTAGTTTGCCCCACCAATTCTTCTTGTTCTAATCTCTAATTGAGGTGTGATGTTCTCCATCGCTGCAGTAAATACTTCAATTGGTTCTTTTCCAGTTTTTTCTTTAATGATATCAAAAGCTGAATATAGTATTGTTTGTGCAGTTGATTTTTTACCGTCAAGCATAATACCGTTGATAAGTTTTGTAACTATTTTTGAGTTGAAAACTGGATCAGCTAATACTTCTCTTTTAGGTGCTCTATTTCTTCTTGCCATAATTTATCTCCTTATCTTTTTATTTCTTTGGTTTTTTTGTTCCGTATTTCGATCTTGACTGGTTACGTCCATCTACACCAGCTGTATCTTGTGTACCTCTAACTACGTGGTATCTAACCCCGGGAAGATCTTTAACTCTTCCTCCTCTAATTAAAACTACTGAGTGTTCTTGAAGGTTGTGACCTTCTCCTGGGATGTAAGCTGTTACTTCCATTCCGTTTGATAACTTAACCCTTGCATACTTACGTAAAGCAGAGTTAGGTTTTTTAGGTGTCATTGTTGCGACCCTTGTACATACACCACGCTTAAATGGTGCTGTAGTATTTGTAGGTCTTTTTCTTAGTGAGTTGTAACCTACATTAAGAGCTGGAGCTTTAGTTTTTGAAACTTTTGACTTACGCCCTTGGTTTACCAATTGGTTAATTGTTGGCATTTATACTTCCTTTCATATTGTTTTTTAATGTTATTTTGTTTAATGTTTATATTTATCAAATATGTTAGCTACTTTATATAGCAAAAACATTATACACAACTTTACCTAGTGTATCGGGTATTTTTTAAATAAACAATGCTCCCTAGTGTATCAACATAAAGGATATATCTAAAAAAATATTCTAATACCTATTTTTTATAAATCAATAAATAAAAAAATTGCTAATGCAATTCTTTATTTATCCTTCATTAGTAACACGAATAATTGTTGCCACTAATTCATCTTTTGACATTTTATCTGAACCTGAAATAGAAAGTTTATTTGCAATTTCCCTTAATTCTTCAATTTTAAGTTTTTTTAGTTCCATCACTTCTGGTGCTTCTTTCACTTCTGCTGGCGTTTCTTTTATATCTGCTGGTTGAGCATTTGAAGAAGGACCATATGCTGAAGATGGTGTTTGACCATTTTGAGCTGCATTAAAAAATGATTTCATTTGTTCTTGCATTTGTTGAAATTCAGGAGTCTTTTTAAGAGCTTCCATTTTTTCTATTTGAATAAATGTTTTTCTAATTCTTGAAACTTGTCAAGCAAATATCAATAATACTATAGAAAAATATTGTGACGCTATTGTTAATAATGCACCTGGATGATTATCTACAATAGAAATTAAATTTCATGAAGATCAAATAGCTCCAAATAATGAGAACATACCAATTAATTCTGGAAGGAATATAGCTGCTCCTGATAATTTTGAAAATGTTTTTAATTTATATGATTTTACAAGTGTAGCTGCATATAATCCAATACTTACTATAGTCATAATTATCATTATTGCCGGAGCTGCAATAAAACTTATAATTATTTTTTTAGTTGCAGCTAATGATGGGTCTGAAACTCCATTTGTTTTTGCAGCCGCTTTTTCAATAGAAGCATGAAGTGTATCTCTATCTGCTAAAACTAATGCCAAACCCGCTATTGTCAATGCTAAGAAAACAATTAATGAAATTCCCAAAAGAATAATTCATTGTCTAAATTTATTAGGTTCATTCTTTCACATTTCTTGTGTTGTTGGTGTATTTGCTTGGAAAAATGGATTCATTTTGCCTCCCTTATCTTTATAAAGTATACCACTTTTTAATTTGAAGATATACCTTTGATACTAAAATTATACATCTTTTAACATAAAAATAGCACTCCATTAATAAGAGTGCTATTTTTATTTTCCACCTTCGCCTTTTGATATGGTTGCTATTTGTGTCATTAATTCTAATGTTCGATAAATTGCAATTGCAATTATTAAGAATAGTCTAGAAGTATAAATTAATTTAAATAATTTAATCTCATTATCTGTAAAACCTTGTTTTTCAAGAATGGGTATTACATGTTTCTTTATGATTGAAAGTTTTACAACATCTGCTCAAGCCACTAATGTTGCAGCAAATGTGAAACCAACAATAAAAATTACTATTGTTTTTCTTCATTTTGGAGAATTAATTGAAAAACTTCCATTTGAATGAAAATTTAAATATATATAAATTATCAATCCAATTGAAATAACCAAAGAAGCTATATTAATAATTGTAGGTATTCTAAATATTGTAAAAGCCGTTCTCATTCGCCCATTATTTTTTCTTCAAGTAGATACAATAGTTTGTTGTGCAGATTCAGTCATTGTTCAAATTGATCTTCGATTCACTGTTCACGGACGTAATCTAAAAGTGTTTTTACGTTTTGAGTGATTTCAATATTTAATATAAAAATATGATGGTTTAATCTTAACGTTATCCATACCTTCTTCATCTAAAATCTTTCGTGCTAATTCTCCACCAGTTATATTTTTTGAATTTTCTCTCTCTATTCATGATGTTTTAATATAAATAGCAAAAACAACCAATGACATAATTAAAATTATAGTTGCTACTACAATCAACATTATTATTAAACTAACTAATAATTTGTCATTCATTATATCTTCTCATTTAATATTTTTCATTTATACCTCGTTTCCAATTTTATTATACATATAAAAAGAGTTATAATTAAATAGAAGGGGTGGTTCATATGTATCAATATAAAGCTGTATTAAAATCAACAAAAGAAATTATTTCCCAAGGACACACATTAGAAGATGTGGAAAAAGACATTAAAGGTTTTAGAAGGGGACATAAACATGGATTGCATACTAATTCAAATGTTCAAATAGAAATTTTTCATGTATTGAGAGACCAAAAAGAAGGTCACGCAAAAGAAAAACTACTTAAAGTAGTTTAACTTATAATTATTAAAATTAAATAGCATAGCACCACTAAAAGGTGTTTTTTTAATCCCAAAAAGTAATAGATTTAATTATTTTTTATCTAAAATAATCAAATTTTCTACGTGGTGTGTTTGTGGAAACATATCGAATGGTTTTGCATATGTAATATCGTAATTTGCTTTTAATCTAAAAAAATCTGCTGCTTGTGTTCCTGGATTACATGAAAGATAAATTATTCTTTTAGGGAGTAATTTATTTAATGATTGACAAACTTGCTTACCCAAACCTTCTCTTGCTGGATCCACCATAACAACATCAGGATTAATATCTGTTTTATCTAAAAACTTAAGAACATCAGCTTTTATAAAAGTAACATTTTCAACATTATTCTTTTCTTGATTTAATATTGCTGAAGCATAAGAAGCACTATTTCTCTCTACTCCATAAACATGTTTTGATTTTTTTGCAGCGGTAAGTGTAATTGTACCAATACCCGAATATAAATCAAAAACAACCATGTTTTTATCTAAATATTTCATCATCTTGAAATAAGCTGCTTCTGCAACTTCTTTATTAACTTGATAAAAGGCATTTAATCCAACAATAAATTTAATACCACACATTGTATCACTCGTAAATTTTTTATCTGTTTTATTACCACTTATGATTGTATCTAATTTACGAATAATTACATTACCCTTCATTTTAGTTTTGGGTTTAATATCAGTTAAAAGGAAATCATCTAATTCAATAACTTCATTTGTTCCTCGTTTGTGGAAACCACCATCATGTAAAGTGATTTTATTTCTATATCTAAATTGTTTTTCACCTATAAACATTTCATCTAATTCAATATTAACTTTTGCATTGCTTTTGAATGCCTCAATAATTTTATTATTTTTGAAATTTGTTTGTTCCACCCTATCCATATGTAAAATTTCATATCCACCAATTTCTAAATGATTTTTCGGAAGATCTTTTCTTCTATTTCTTGAATATTCGGTAATTCTTATAATTTTTGCACGACCCCATTTTTCTTTCTCTATTATTATTTTACAATCTGCTGTTTCACCCACAATTAATCCCGGTATATAGAATACCTTCCCTTTATAAATAGCGATTCCTTCACCATTTGTGTTATATCCTGTTGCTGTTAATTTCATATATTTATTATAAAGCAATAAAAAATAAAAGCATTGCTTTTACCGCTTTTTTAAATTTCATTAGGTTTATTATCAATTATTTTAACTAAATTATTCAATAAAGAAACTATCGTCATTGGCCCAACACCCCCTGGATTAGGTGTGATTCAAGAAGCTTTTTGTTCAACATTTTTAAAATCAACATCACCAACAATTTTTCCACCAATTCTTGAAACTCCAACATCAATAACAATTGCCCCTTCTTTAACCATTTCTTTTTTAATTAAATGTGGATATCCAACAGCAGAAATAACAATATCAGCTTCTTTTGTATATTTCGAAATATCTTTCGTCTTAGAAAAACATATCGTTACCGTTGCATTTTCATCCATCAGCATTTTAGCAAGAGGCTCTCCTACAATTTTAGAACGCCCTACAACAACAACGCCCTTACCCTCAATGATAATATTATTATGTTTTAAGAGAGTAATAATCCCCAATGGTGTACATGCTCTTAAACCCTCTTCACCTTGATACATCTTTATAGAATTATTAGGGTGTAATCCATCAACATCTTTTTTTGGATCAATTGAATTAATTATATTAGTTTGGGAAATATGTTTTGGCAATGGGAATTGGACAATTAATCCATGAATTAATGGATTGTGGTTTATTTTTTCAACTTCCTTAACTAATTTTTGTTCAGTTATATCACCTGATAAGATTATTTCAGAATATTTTATACCGATAGATTCGCAAGCAATCTTTTTATATTTTAAATAAATTATGGATGCAGGATCGCTCCCAACTCTTATAATTGCTAAATGAGGAGTTATACCTTTCTTCTTTATTTCTTCAACCCTAATAGCTAATTTAGCTTTAATTTCTTTTGAAGTTAATTTTCCATCTAGTTTTTTTGCCATATCCCCTCCATTCCATTATTTTTCTAATTGTTTCAATTATATCTTTTTTTATTATTAAATAAAGAACAAAAGAGTATAAAAAAACTTGTTTTCACAAGTTTTAATAATTATTTAATAAGTTTAGCTAATGTTTTAACTAATGGACCCATACAATCACCTTTTACATCTGCCGTACCAGCAATGTCAAAATGAATATAAGGAACATCTTCTGTAAATTCTTTTAAAAACATAGCAGCTGATGAAGATCCACCCATACCTGTAAGATCTGTATTTTTAAGATCTGCAACATTTGAATTTTTAATAAATCTTGAAAAATCAGAGTGGAAAGGCATTCTTCATACCAATTCATTTTGTTCAGCAGCTGTTTTCTCAACTAATTTTCAATCTGATTCTTCAGTTGCTCAAACACCGGTGTATGTATTTCCTAATGCTGATAAAACTGCTCCTGTTAGTGTAGCAACATCAATAATTCTTGTAGCATTAAGTTTTCTAATAGCATAAGTAATACCATCTGCAAGAACTAATCTACCCTCAGCATCAGTGTTGTTAATTTCAACAGTTTTACCATTCATTGAAGTTCAAACTGAATCTGGAAGTCCAGCTGTTTTTGATACTTTATTATCTGTAAGCGGTGCAACAATAGAAATATTTGCTTTTGGTTTAAACTGTGAAATCGCTTTCATAGCTCCAACTACAACAGCTGAACCTGACATATCATATTTCATTCCTAGAATATTTCTACCGGTTTTGATATTCATACCACCAGCATCAAAGGTAATACCTTTACCAACCATAACTGTTTTTTCTTTAGAAGCTTTATCTCCTTTATATTCCATAACAACAACTCTAGCATCATCGTTTGAACCCATATTTACAGCCATTAAAAGACCCATTCCAAGTTTTTGAATTTCAGATTTTTTAAGGATTTTAACTGTAACATTAGAAATTCCATCGAATTCTTTTTTATATATATCTGCAAGAATTGTTGATGTACATTCATTTGGTGCCATATTTTGTGTGTTACGAACAAATGTTTGTGCTTCAGCAAGAATAAAAGATTCTTTAGCAATTTCTTTTGATTCGGGTTTTTCAATGTTGGTAAGAATAATTTCTTTCGCTTTTTTATTAGCATCTTTACTTGTTTTTTTGTTTCAAGTAATTGTTGTTTGGAAAGTTACATCTTCAATAAATAGTTTTGTAACTTGTTCTTCTTTAACATTTTTTCCAATAAATGTTGAAGCATCCACATTAAATCCACGTTTATTTTCTGAAACAATTTTTTTAATCGCTCCTCTAAGTGTTTCTACTGTGTAAGCTGTTTTTTTACCTAAGTAAATATACGCTTTTTGTTTTGTTGGAAATACTGTAATAGCATTTTTTTCTTTTAAAACTTCTTTAGGCATTTTTGATTTATCAAATACAGCAACTAAAGTGAAAAGTGTTTTCTTTTCATTTCCTAATTTAATCATTTTTTCTCCTTTATGATTTTAAATCTATATTAATTTTAACACTTATTAACATTTGGATTAGTTTTTTTATATTCAAATTTGTATAAATTAAAATAAAATCCATTATGGATTTTATTTTACTAATTGTTTTAATCACTTGATTTCTTTTGATTTCAATTGTCTATATGCACCTTTTTGTAAACCCGCACATGTAAGACCTGCAAATTCAAGCCTTGATAGAGATTGAACTCTAACTCCAACTAATTCAAATAATCTTTTAATATGATGATATTTACCTTGTGTTAAGGAAATTAAGTATGCTTTAACATCAACTTTTTGAATAATTTGTTCTGATGTCTCTCCATCAAGAGAAACTCTTTTTGAATTTAGAAAATTTAATTCTTGCTCAGTTAAAGGTCTTTCTAATCTTGCTCTATAAGTTCTTGGTATTTGACTTGATGGATGCATTAACTTATTAGCTAAATCACCATCATTTGTAAGTATCAATGTACCTGTTGTATTGTAATCAAGTCTCCCAACTGGAAAAACATAAACATTTTCTTTAATTATGTCTACAACAGTTGTTCTTTCTCTATCATCGCTCAATGATGTGATAGTTTTTAATGGTTTATTCATTATGTAATAAACGTGTTGTTGTTTAATTAATGGAATTCCATTGACTAAAATATCATCTTTGAATGTTGCTTTATCTCCTAATGTTGCATATTCTCCATTTACTACTACTTTACCCTCTTTAATTAATTCTTCAGCTTTTCGACGTGAAGCCACCCCGGCTTGAGAAATAAGTTTTTGTATTCTTTGTTCATTTTTCATATCTGAATTATAAAGGAATAAATAAAGTTTTAGAAATAAAACGCAAAAGAAAAAATGCTTTTAGCATTAATCTTCATTATCATATCTTTGAGAAGAAAATAATTCGAAATCTCCATTTTCTTGATCTTCTTCAAATTCAGAAAGTTTTGGTAATTCTTTCAATGATGAAATATTAAAATAATCATAAAATTTACTTGAAATTTTATAAAGAATAGGTCTACCTGGTGTTTCAGCTACACCTGCTTCTTCAATAAGCCCTTTCATAAGTAAAGTATTAACAACAGCTTCAGAGGCAACACCTCTAATAGTGTTAACCTGTGATTTTGTGATCGGTTGTTTATAAGCAATTATACCTGCAGCTTCAATAGCGGCATTTGAAAGTCTTTGTTTCTTCTCATTAGTAACGAGTTCTGAAATTTTATCATGCATTTCTTTTTTAGTAGCAAATTTAAAATAATCCTTATATTCAACAACTACAATACCGTGTTCACTATTATTCCATTCTTCCATAAATGTTTTAAGTTCTTTACGAGCCATTGCAGTATTCATTTCTTCATAAATAGATGCAAAAGATCTTGGCGTCAATCCTTCATTTCCTTTTACATATAATAAAGCTTCTATAATTTTATTCATCTAGACCTCCTTTAATTATTCTGATTGTAGCAAATTGTTCATCTTGTTTTAAAGTTATTTCTTGTAATCTCGCCATATCAAGTATTGCTAATAAAGTAACAGCAAAATGTTTAAGTGTTGGAACACTAAAAACCTCTTCAAAAGATAATTCATCTTTCGAATCCAAAAGAACCCTTAGCTCCTCTGCTCTTTCTTCAGGAGAAATATTAATTGAAGAAATGGTTCCACTTCTAAACTTAGCTGCATTTGTTCTTTCAAACATTTTTCTTAATGCCATAATTAATTTAATAGGATCCGACGAACCATCAAGTTTCGTTTCATCTATCGGTTTCTCAAACATTTTATATTCTTCATGAATTTTAATATGAAGTTTTTTACGTTCTTGTTCTTTTTCTTTAAGTATTTCTGAAAATTGCTTAAATTGTTGGTATTCAGCAAGTCTTTGCACAAGTAAATTTTTGTCAACTTCATTTTTTGCTTCCTCTTTAGGATTTTCTAAAAGCATTCTAGCTTTAATTTGCAATAATGTTGCAGCCATAACTAAATATTCAGAAGCTATATCTATATCTTTTGATTCCATCTCATTTATAAGTCTTAAATAATCCGTAGCTAATTCAGCCAAATCAATTGAAAATAAATCCATTTTTTTATCTTTTACTAATTCAAGTAAAAGATCTAATGGACCATTATAATTATCTAAATTTAATTGATATTCATTTTCTTGCATATTGACCTTTTTTCTTTCTAGACTTCTTGTTCTCTTATAGATTTTTGAGTTGCATCAAATTCTTTATAATTCATTTGAACTTTTGCTTGTACTCTTTCCGCTATTTTTTGATTTGGTTGACTCATAAATGTTATTGGTTTAATCGGCTTACCAAAAATAACTTCTACATGTGTTTTACCTTTTCTATTGAAATTAGCACCTTTATAAGTATTATTAATTGTTACAGGAATAATTGGAACAAATTCTTTTTTAGCTAATCTAAAAGCACCTGTTTTGAATTCTTGTAGTTTCCCATCTTTTGTTCTTGTTCCTTCAGGGAATATAACCATTAGAGAATTTTCTTCTTTAGCATATTTACCCATTGCATCAAGTTGTTTCAATGATTCTCTAGAATTCTTTCTATCAATAAAGAAAGTATTTGTTATTCTCCCTCATCCTCTGAAAGATTTTTTATCCATAACTTCTTTTTTAGCTAAAAATACAGCTCTTTTATGCTTAACATCTATTTCACTTGTTTGTTTTGCTAATGCAGCTACAATACAAACCGAATCAATTCATGATTGATGATTAGGTGTTAATAATGCTGTTCCTTTTGGTAAATTTTCATAACCCTTAATATCTAAAACAACATTAAAACCTTTCAAAGTTTTTTGCGCTCTTTTAACAGCTACTCCTCATTTAAATTCATTTGAATATCTCTCTGGATCTTTTAAAGATTTTTTATGTATTTTATTTGCTCTATAACCTTTAAATAATCAATAAGGTGTAAGTAATCCAACTTTAATTTTTAGTAATGACATTTATTTCTCCTTGTTTATAACCATAGCAACAACTAAATCTTCTTCATCAGAAGTTGAAATTTCAAAACCTTCAAATTCATATCTACCAAGATTTTTTTCAATTTCCATATGAGGATAGTTCCTTAAAGAATTATCTGCTTTAAAAAGAGCTTCTTTTATTGCTCATCTTGTTGCAATAAATTTTGTTTTATTATTAGATAACTCAAAAAAACCAAATTCTTTTTCTGTTAAAATACGTTTTGCAAATTGAAGTTCTTTTCCTTCAAATCTTGAAACTTTTGTTAAGTCGATGCCTATCATGTTTCAATTATACCTTAAAGACATTCAATAGATATGTATAAAATAGATTTTAATCTTTATAATTAAAGTATGAAATCAATATATAAAAATTTAAAAATAATAGGTGCAGATGAGACTGGAGTTGGTGATTACTTAACACCATTAGTTGCAGCAGCTGTTTTTGTTCCTATACAATACATCCCTAAACTTGAAGCAATGGGAATAACCGATTCTAAAAAACTTACAGATAAAAAGATACTTGAGTTATTCGAACAGATAAAACCTATGATTAAATCTAGCGTTAGGCACCTTTCACAAAAAGGTTACAATAAATTAAATACTTCTTTTAATGCACATGAATTGAAAACTTTAATACACTTACAAGCTATTAATGCTGTTGAATCAAGGGTTGATGATATTGATTTAATCATATTGGATCAATTTGTTAATGAAAATTCATTTAATAAATATGTAACAAAATTAGATAAAAGTAATTTAGATGTTTCACCTCTTAAGAAAGAATTGAAATTAGTTACAAAGGGGGAGATGGAACATGTTTCTGTAGCAGCAGCTTCAATTGTTGCAAGAGCATATTTTTTAAAAATGATGGAATCACAAAATAAAAGGTATGATATGACCTTCCCTTTAGGTACAAACGATCGTTCTGTAGCTTGTGCTAAAGAGTTTGTGCAAAGATATGGCACAGATAAATTGAATGAAGTTGCCAAATTATCATTTAAAACAACAGAAAAAGTCATTTAATAAATTAAAAAAATAACTAAAATTAAATTAGTTATTTTTTAACGTTATCGTAAAATTCTTTAGGTAATGGTGCCTCAAATTTCATTAATTCACCATTAGGGTGTGTTAATTCTAATTTATATGCATGCAGTCTTTGGCCAAATGAATCTAATTGTGTTCCATATAAAGAATCCCCAATAATTGGGTGTCCAATATATGCTAAATGAACACGTATTTGGTGTGTTCTACCAGTTTCTAGTTCACACCTTACCAAAGTTGTATTTTCCATAACTTTTTCAATAAATACATGAGTTTTAGCATGTTTTGAATTTTGTCTTTGAACAGCCATTCTTTGACGATGTTTCACATCTCTACCAACCGGTAAATCAATATGTGTAACTTCATTTGTAACTCTTCCTTTAACTAAAGCCATATATGTTCTTTTTACATCATGATCTTTAATTTGTTGAGCTAAAAATTGGTGCGATCTATTATTTTTAGCTACTACCAATAATCCAGAAGTGTCTTTATCTATACGATGCACAATTCCTGGCCTGACTTCACCATTTATATCTGAAAGTTGACCTTTAAATCTATGCATCAATCCATTAACAAGTGTCCCATTTGGATGACCCGGTGCTGGATGAACAACTAATCCCGTTGGTTTATTAACAACAATTAAATCATCGTCTTCATATATAACATCTATTTCCATTGCTTCTGCAACAACATTCATTTCTCTTTGAATCACTTGTGTTACTTCTATTTCATCATTCTCTTTAACTTTAAAGTTTGCCTTTCTTACCGAAATACCATTCACGTTAATGGCATGACCTTTAATTAATGTTTGAATATCAGTTCTTGATATTGCAGTATTATCTGCAATATATTTATCTATTCTATCTGTATATCTTGCTACTAATTTTTCCATGTAAGTATTATAAAGAAAAAGGCGATACTTCGCCTATTTATTTACTTTATTAGCATTTACTTCTTTTTTGTCTTATTTATTTTTATATTTTTGAAAACATCTTGAATTCTTTTGAATAATTTAAAATTTTTAACTTTATTATCTTCTGTTGTTTGTTTTTTTGAATCTTTAAATGCTTGAGTAATTAATCCAATCGCAGCAATTGGAGAACCAAATACAACTTCTATATCCGCTATGTTATATGTTCCTTTATCATAAAATGGATTATATATTCAATCCCTAACATAATGCCCTCCATTAGGTTCGATTAACATATATCTATCCATAATATTACCCAATGCTCCTGATGCAATTAATGAAAAACCGAATGCCATAGTTTTATTACTACTAAATAAAGCAGCAACAATAACTATAATTGCAATTATTGATGTAATAGTTTGAACACCTCAATAAGGCACGGTCCCTTCACCTAAAGAAGAAAACATACCAGTATTAATAACTAATCTAATTCCAAATAATTTCCCCTCAGAAATTTGTGGTATATGAATTCCATCACCAATTCAACTTTGATCACTTTGAGCAAAAGCATATATTTTTGTAAATTGATCAATCCCTATAAAAATAGATAATGTAAAAATAAGAATAATAGCATTTTGCATCATTTTTTGTTTATCAATTTTTTTAATTATTTTTATAAGGTATTTTTTCATAAAAATATTATATAAGAAAAAAAGTCCTTATTTATTAAGAACTTTATAACATCTTGTACATAACTCTTCTTGAATTTCATCAATAGCTATATGATTTCAACATCTCGGACATTTAACAGTTTCAAATGTCTCAACTTTTATTTCTGTTCCAAATTCAACTTTTGCAACTATCAATAATTGTTGTAAATTTAATGATTTTAAGAAGCTGTTATTAGTTTTTATAATAACTTTTGCTTCATTCCTACGTCTAATAAGACCTTCTTTTGTTGCATCCTCTAATTTTTTATTAACTTCATCCAGTAATTCAAAATATGAATCTCATTGAGTGAATATCTCTTCATTGACTGGTTCTACTTTAAAGAATTCCTCTAAATGAATTGATTCTTTTTCTGGGTTCATTAATTTGAAAAGTTCTTCTGTAGTGGTTGGTAATATTGGAGCAAGAGTAATAATTAATGTATTTAAAATATTGTAAATATTAGTTTGAATCATTCTTCTTTCTTCTGAATCCTTTTCATCTGCATAAAGAACATCTTTTGCAAACTCAAAATATAATGATGAAATTTTAATAATAAAATTATTAACGATTTTTATCATTTTGTTAAATTCAAATGCTTCATAACTTTCTTTAATTTGATATTTTACTTTTTTGTGTAATTCAGCAATATAGGCATGGAACCCTTTCGGTTCTATTGCCATTGTTGCATCAAAATCAAATAAATTACCATGCATAAATCTCATTTTTGTTCTGAAATTTCTGTATACATCAATATTTTGTTTAATTATTTCTGGTGAAATTGTAACATCAGAAGTAAATTCTGAATTAGCTGCTCATAATCTCAATATATCAGCACCATTTTTACCAATAATTTCTTGTGGAGAAACAACATTACCTTTTGATTTAGACATTTTATTGCCTTTTCCATCTAAAACAAATCCATGTGATAATAATTGTTTGAATGGAGAAACACCTCTATAAGCAACTGAATTAATTAGTGAAGAGTTAAATCATCCACGATATTGATCTGAACCTTCTAAATATAAGTCAAAAGGAGCTTCTTGACCTTCAGGTTTAACAGCAATAGAAGAAGACCCTGAATCAAATCAAACATCCATAATATCCATTTCTTTTGTATAACCTTTACCTTTGAATTTTTCAGGTAATAATTCATCAGCTGTTTTTTCTCATCAAATATCAGATCCATGTTTTGAAACTAATTCAATAACATTATCAAAGATTTCTTCATTAATAATTGGTGTTTCACCATCATAAAACACTGGAATTGGAACCCCTCATGTTCTTTGTCTTGAAATTGTTCAGTCATCTCTATTTTCAATCATTTGTGATAATCTAGCTACCCCTCATTCAGGATGTGACTTCACTTTTGAAAGTTCTTTAAGAATTTGGGATTTTATTTTTGAAATAGATACAAATCATTGAGGAACTCCCCTATAAATAATAGGTTTATGCGTTCTTCAATCATGAGGATATGAATGTTTCATGAATTTTAAAGAAAGCATTCTTCCTTCAGCATCCAACTTTATTCCAATATCTTTATTTGCATCTTCATAAAAGATCCCCTCAAATTCACCAGCTTCTTTATTAAATTTACCATCACCTTCAACGTGCATTATCATATCCAGTTTAAATTTTTTACCAATAATAAAATCATCTTCTCCGAAAAGGGGAGCAATATGAACAAGTCCAGTTCCAGATTCTAGTGTAACGTGATGCCCCTCAACAACTGGAGCTGTTAATTCAGTTTTAACTGGACGTTTATATTCAAGACCAATTAACTCTTTACCTTTGAATGATTTTAGAACTTCAAATTCTTCTCATTTAGCTGATGCAGCTAAGGAATCAATTAGTTGTGTAGCAACTATATAAATGTTACCATTTGCTTTTACTGTTGAATATTCAAATGACATACCTATAGCAATACCTGAATTAGCAATTAATGTTCATGGAGTAGTTGTTCAAATAACTAACTTTTCTCCAACAGATATAGTTTCATTACCTTTAACCACATCTAATGCAACAAAGATTGATGGTGATCTATGATCAGCATATTCCACTTCAGCTTCAGCTAATGCAGAACGCGAAGAAGGAGATCAATAAACTGGCTTTAATCCTTTGTAAATCAAACCATCAAGCGCCATTTTTTTGAAGAGTTTTAATTGGTTAGCTTCAAAATTCTTATCTAAAGTTACATATTTTTCTGATAAATTAGATAATAGATTAAGTGTTTTAAATTGTGCTTCTTGTCTTGCTACTTGTGTTAAAGCATATTTTGCAGCTTCTTTTCTAAGTGCGACAGGATCAAAATCATCAGCTTTTTTATCCATTGTTTCTAACATCTTATTTTCAATTGGCAAACCATGTGTATCTCAACCTGGTGTATAAGGAGCATAAAAGCCATTCATTGTTTTATACCTAACAATAATATCTTTTAGAATTTTATTTAAAGCATGACCGATATGTAAATCTCCATTAGCATATGGGGGACCGTCGTGTAAAACAAATTTTTGATTATCTTTATTTTTCGACAAAGCTTTTTTATAAATATCTTTTTCTAATCATTCTTGTCTATATTGTGGTTCTTTTTGAACTAATCCAGCTTTCATACTAAAATCTGTTTTAGGCATATTTAAAGTATCTTTGTAATCTTTTTGCATATTGTGTTTCCTTTTTAAACAAAAAGAGTCCACATCAGGGGCCAACGTACCACCCTAATAGGACTCTCAATGTGTTCGTAACGTGAACAAAGCGCTTTTATGAGACTCGGAAGTGATATCCATTTTATATTCTAGTTTGGTTTGCAGCTTACACCAACTCTCTTAGCAAGAATAATAAAGGACGTGTCTTCGTCATTGTTATATTTATTTATAATTTCATTTTAGCATATTTTAAAGAAAAAATACTATATTAAATAGTATCTTTCATATGTTTTGATGGTCTAAAATCAAGAATTTTTCTTGAAGGTATTGTTATCATAGCTTTTTTATGTGGATTGTAACATTGTTTTTCTGGCTTTTCAATAATTTCAAGCACACCTAATTTATTTAAGTTTACTTTTTTACCAGTCTTCAATTCATAAATTGCTAATTTTAGGAACTCATCAATAATTTTAGTGATTTCAGTCTGCTTGTATTCTAATTTTTTGGCAATATCAGCTGACATCATTTTTTTATTTGTCATGATCTTCTCTCTTTCATATTCTTTGTTAATACCCTTTTTGACTTGTTTGACTTATTAGATATTACATAACAATTTTACATTGAAACCATTATTTTGTGTAAAAAAGAATTCCAATGCATACAAAAAATAACAAAAAAAACACATTAAAGTGCTTTATTTTTGATAGATGCTTTAAGAAATTTAGTGAATATCGGATTATCTTTAAGTGGTCTTGCAGTAAATTCTGGATGATATTGAACACCAAAGAAGAATTTTTTGCCTTTAACTTCACACACTTCAGCAAGATTTGTTTTTTCATCAAATCCCGAAAACTGAAATTCAGCATCTTCTATTTTTGAAACAAATTCTGGATTCACTTCATATCTATGTCTATGTCTTTCAATAGCAAAATCTGATTCATAAATTTTTTCAGCAATTGAACCTTCTTTAATTAATGTCTTAGATTCACCTAATCTAAGTGTTCCACCAATTCCATCCGTTTTCTTTTTACCTCTTATGAAATCTATTACAAATGTACCTTTTTCTGATACCTCAGATGTTGTTGCATCTTTAATACCCGCTCTTCTAGCTTGATCAACAGTCATAGCTTGCATACCATAACAAATACCAAATGTTGGATGATCTAAATCTCTTAAATATTTAGCAGCAATAACTTTACCATCGAACCCTCTTTTACCAAATCCTGGTAAAATCATTGCTCCATGTGTACCTTTAATTTTTGAAGCAATATTTCTTGAAGTAATATTGTCTGCCTGAATTCATTTTAATTTAATCTTTGTACCTGTATAATTAGCAGAAATTTTAAGTGCTTCAATAATCGACATATATGCGTCTTCAAGTTCAATATATTTACCAATCATAGCGATTGTAACTTCTGACTTTTTCTCTTTATTAATAAGAGCAACATATTCTTTTCAATCATCAAGTTTTGGTCTTTTAACACTCATACCTAAATGTTTTAAAATTTTATGAGCAACTTTTTGTTCTTCAAGAGCAAGAGGAATTGTATAAATGTTATCTGCATCAGGAACTGAAATTACATGATCTTCAGGAATAAAAGATGTTCTCGAAATCTTTGTATGAATTTCTTTTGTAACCGGATTTGTTGATCTCATGAAAACCATATTTGGTTTGATTGAGAGTGATCATAATTCAGACATAGAAAATTGTGCTGGTTTGGTCTTAAATTCTTTTGAAGCTGTAAGGAATGGAATATATGTTGTATGTATAAAGAAACAATTTTCCGGTTCTTTTAGCAACATACTTGCTAATGTTCTAAAAAATGATTGTGATTCAATATCTCCAACTGTTCCACCAATTTCAGTTATAACAAAATCTGCTTTGGATGTTCTCCCACCCAATCTAATTAAATGTTCAATTTCATCAGTCATGTGTGGGACAATTTGTACTGTTTTACCACCAAAATCTCCTCGTCTTTCTTTATCCATTAATCTTTTAAAAATTTGTGCTGTTGTATAGTTGGAGTGTTTAGAAAATTTTTCATCAATAAATCTTTCATAGTGTCCCAAATCTAAATCAGTTTCTGCTCCATCAGCAGTTACATAAACCTCACCATGTTCATATGGAGACATTGTTCCTGGATCAACATTTAAATATGGATCAAATTTTTGAACAAACACTTTATAACCTCTCGCTTTTAATAATCTACCTACAGAAGCTGCTGAAACACCCTTTCCTAACCCTGATAATACTCCACCTGTTACAAATATATATTTTGCCATTTTCTTCTCCTTATAATACTTATTTCGCTAATTTCAATAAGAATATTATACACATATTTATATGTGTTAAGAATCATTTATTGCGAGGGTTAAAAAAAGATAATAAAAAAGAGTGACATGTTAGTCACTCTCTCTTGTAAAAAGATTCTTATGAGAATCCAGCTTTCTAAAAAGTTAAATGTTTTTTTAATTAAACTTATAAGTAGATTGCATAAATTTCTATAGCTTCGAAACATCGCCAATATTAAAATTTTAACTATCTTCTTAAGAATGCTGGAAGATCGTCATCGTCATCTTCCGGATCGTCAAACGGTGTTGTGTTTGTTAATTCGCGTTCATCTGTTATTGACAGTTTATCCTCTTCAGGTAATGGATTAGTAACAAGAATTTCTCTTGTTGCTTCATTTTCAAATGAAATTTCCATTGTTTCAACTGCTTTAGCAACTTCAGCCTTTATTTCTTCTTCTGATAATTTTGGTTCTTTATCATTAAGCCCTGTAGCAATAACTGAAACATAGATTTCATCACCTAGATTTTCATTTACTGAAACTCCAAAAATGATATTTAAATCTTCTCCAGCTGCTTGTTGAATTGTTGCAACAGCTTGGTTCGCATCGTCAAGTGTTATGTTCCCACCAGATACGTTAATAATCGCATCTGTTGCTCCTTTAATAGAAGCTTCAAGAATTGGAGATGAAATGGCATGAATTGCGGCTTTGACAGCTTTGTCTTCACCAGATGATTCTTTACCAATTCCAATTAATGCAGAACCTCTACCTCTCATAACTGTACAAACATCTGCGAAGTCAAGGTTGATAAGCGCTGGTATAGCAATTAGATCTGTAATTGTTCTAACTGTTTGTTTAAGAACTTTATCTGCATATAAGAATGAATCTTTGAGAGAGATTCCTCCATATTGTTCTAAAAGTTTATTGTTTGAAATAACAATAAGTGAGTCTGTAGCGGCTCTCATACCGTCAAGACCAAATTCAGCATTTTTAGTTCTTTTTGTACCTTCAAATGAGAATGGTGAAGTTACGATTCCGACAGTTAATGCTCCTAGCTCTTTAGCTATTTCAGCAATAACTGGTGCGGCACCAGTACCTGTTCCACCACCCATTCCGGCAGCAACAATAACCATGTCTGCACCTTTAAGTGTTTCTTTGATTATGTCTTTTGATTGAAGAGCAGCCTTACGACCCTCTTCTGGGTTTGCACCAGCTCCTAAACCACGTTCGTTATTACCTAAAGGTAAAATTGTTTGTGCAATGGAAGCATTCAATACTTGTTCGTCAGTATTAGCAACGATAAATTCAACACCTTGAATTCCCTCTTTAATCATAGAGTGAACTGTGTTGTTTCCACCACCACCAACACCAACAACTTTTATTGTGGCGATATTGTCTATTTTAGGACCAATGTGCGATTCGCCATTATTTAAAATGTTGTCTGTATTAAGTAGTTCTGACATTCTTTCCTCCTATTTTATTTATAAATCTTGCAATGAAGCTTGTCTTTGTTTTTCTTAATGTATCGATTGTATTTGGATTAGTCATCACGATTGTATTAAAGTCTTTTCCAATAACTTTATCATATCTTCTAATAAAACTTGTTGTTCCAATTGTTTCTAAATTTTTAGTATTTGACGCAATAAACATTAATGGTTTGTATATTGAAACAAATTCAGAACTAAATGATTTACTAGCAAATTCTTTTAACCCTGTGAAGTTTTTAATTTCTCCACTTATTACTACTGATAATTTTTTCAGCGACTCATGTTTACCAATGAATGCTTGTGCATATGCAGCCACTCTATTTACAAATTGACCGATAATTGAATTTAAGTTATTTTGAGTAAATGATATTGATTTTAAACCTTTTTGAGTGGTAAAAATAATATCATCTGAACCTTTATCCAATTTCCCATAGACTTTAATTAAGTTTCTAGCAGTTTCTGGTGAGCATTCAAAGTACTCGGAAACTTTTTCCACTAAATTAACAAATCCTAATGGAAGGTTAAATGTTGATATAGTTGCTGAATTAACATTAACAGTAACATATGTACGTTTCATGCCAATGTGCACAGAGATAGCTCCTTCAGCTATTGCTGAATTAGAGATAGTTGCTTGTGGTATAACATGGGCATCTGTTAGTATTTGAGATACTGATAGTCCCGCATTTTCAATAATTTCTTTAACATAGTTCTTCACAACTTTGGAAATTGATGAAAGAGCTACCTTCACCTTTAATTTTTTTCCGTTTTTGTTGATCGGAGCTTTATCATAAGATTTCTTTTCAACACCAGAGACTACGTATCTAACTGGCTGAACTAGAATCACTTCTTGTTCAGTTGGTTGATATTGAGCTTCAGCTAATTTAATTACATTATTAATATCATCTTGTGTCACAAATGATGAAGCAATTGCGATTTCTTTATTAAACATTTTGATTTCTAAGTTCGTCTTTTTATTAGATTCAACTATAGCAACCACAGATTTAATTTTTCCACCTATTACTTTATTAATTTTTGAAATAGATTCTTTAATAAAACGTGTTTGTTCTAAAGGGTTGGAAGTTCATTTTGTATCATTAAATATCTCTACTAATTCAGTAGAAATAGTTTCGATACAAATAACTTGAATTGCACCTTTGGAAATTTTAACGTTTGTAATTAAATTTCTTTGCATGATTTCCCTTATCTTTCTTGTTCTTTTTTGAGCACCCTTAACTTAGCGCTACGACTTCTTCTGTTCAATTCGACTTCTTTTTTCTTCGGCTTAATTGTTTTAACAGTGAATTCTTTTTCAAACATAACTGGAAGTTTTCCAGTGGTATCTTTAGTAAGATTACCAAATACCCTTTTAACTATCCTGTCTTCAATAGAATGAAATGTTATTATTGCAAATTTACCACCAGGTTTTAACATAGTAATACCTTGCTCTAATACATCTCTAAGAGAATCCAATTCATTGTTAACTGCGATTCTCACTGCTTGGAATACAGCTTTCGCTGGATTCTTTTGTCTTACGATCTTAGCTGGAAGTGAACTCCTAATAATATCAACAAGTTCTAATGTAGTTTCTATTGGTCTATTTTCAACGACTGCTTTCGCAACTCTTTTTGGGAGCTTAACATCAGCGTTTTCATAGAAAATTCTAACCAACTCTTCTTCACTTCAATTATTAATAATAAAATGAGCATCTAAATCCTGCGTTTGATCCATACGCATATCAAGGCGTGCTTCCTTATTATAAGAAAAGCCTCTTAGCGCGTCATCCAATTGTGGAGATGAAACACCAAGATCTAATAAAATACCATCTACAGATGTAATCCCGATTTTTTCTAATTCATCCTTAAAATATCTGTTGTCTGAATGAATAAGTTCGAAATTATTTGAGATTTGAGAAAGACGATTGCCACTTTCTTTAATGGCTTGAGTATCCTTATCAAATGCTACTAATTTTCCATTGGGTATCCTTTTTAAAATCTCTGATGAGTGACCACCACGACCTAAAGTTAAATCGATATAAATACCATTTTCTTTAAGTTCTAAATGTTCTAAACAGTCATCGAGCATAACAGGAATATGTTTTTCCACTATATCTCAACTCCTGACTCAAATAGTGCATTAGCAAGTTCATCATATGAACCTTCTGAATCCACTTCGTTTTGGAAATTCTCATATGTAGTTTTGTCTCAAAGTTCTACTTTGTTACCAACCCCAACAAATGAAACATCCTTTTTAATGGCAGCTTTAAGAATGAAATGATCTGGAATATTTATACGTCCAAGTTTATCAACTTTCAAGTCAACAGTATTACCAAAGATTTTTCTTACGAAAATTCTTAAGTTTTTGTTAAGCATGTTGTTTGACATAAGTTTTGCACGCATTGCTTCAAACTCGTCCGCGGATCTTAACTCTAAGATTCCATCTGGTCCGAAAGTCGCATAGACAACATCGCCCAGTTCCTTACGAAACTTAGCGGGTAAAACTATACGTTTTTTGTCATCTAATGACCTGTGAAAATGTCCAAACATTATTTCCACTCCTTTCCACTACCAACCACATTATAACATTTTTATTTATAATAATGCAAATTTTTTCCACTTTTTTCACATATTTTTCAGACTAAAAAAAGACAAAAAAAAGAGCCGTATAGGCCCTTTTAATAAAAGATTTATCTTTTACATAAGTTTTTGAATTGTATTAAATTCTATTTGTCATTAATACCTTCAATAACTTGTCTGTCTTTGTAAAATCCACAGAATTTACATGCTCTATGTTGTTGGATTTTTTCTCCACAATTTTTACATGCAACTAAGTTTTGAGGTGTTAGTGCGTCATGTGCTCTTCTTGTTCTCTTACGTTGTTTGGATGTCTTTCTCTTTGGTACTATAGCCATGATGCCTCCTTATAAGTTTATTAATTTAGTAAAAGAATTATAGCAAAATATTTAGCAAAGTAGCAATTAATATTTAAAATGTTAAAATTATTTTATGACAATAGCAATAATAGCAGAATATAATCCATTCCATAATGGGCATATATTTCAATTGAAGTATGCAAAAAAAACTTGACCAAATGCAAAAATCATAATAATAATGTCTGGTAAGTATGTACAAAGGGGAGAATTAGCTGTAGCATCTTTTGAAGAAAGAGCCTCCATAGCCAAAGAGTATGGAGCGGATGATGTATATGAATTACCTTTTGAATTTGCAACTCAAGCAGCGCATATATTTGCAAGAGGTGCTGTGCTAACGGCCGTAGAACATAATGCAAATATATTGTTGTTTGGTTCTGAATCAAATAATGTAGATAACTTATTATTAATTGCTAAAACAATAAAAGAAAATAAATCTATATATAATAAAACTCTTAAAAAATATTTAAAGCAAGGTTTTTCATTTCCTAAATCAGCAGCAGAAGCCTTATCAGAATTAAGTGGTCAAAATATAACTCTTCCAAATGATATCTTGGGATTGGAATATATTAAAACAATTGTAGAGGAAGACTTGAGTATTAAACCACACTCTATAAAGAGAACAGTAGATTTTCATTCAAATGAAACAAATAACGAATTTGCATCAGCTTCTTTTATTAGAAATGAAATTATGTTAGGTAATGATATTTCTCAATGAACACCTATGAAATTTAAAAATATTCCAGAAAGAATTGAAGATCATTATAAAGAATTTCAAAAAATAGTAAATGAAAGTACGCCTGAAGAAATTGCAGAATGCCCTTTAATTTCTGAAGGAATGGAAAATTTATTTAAAAAACATATAGATGCTGAAACATATGAAGAATTCGTTGACAGAACAAATTCTAGAAGATATACCTCCTCTAGAATTAAAAGAGTTATGTTATATGTATTGTTGCAAATAAAAAAATAACCTTTTGAGTTATTTTTTATTTCCCAACTGTATAGTTTGCATAGTCTACAGCTATTGCACCAAAGATAATTACAATCAATAATAATATCGTTGATAAAATTAATAATACTTTTGTTGATAGCATTTCTGGTTGAACAACCATTAATATAATCAATGCAAGTGAAACAAGCCCAACTATTAATGTAATAATTGCTAAAGCCATAGTTGCTTTACCATGCTCAGCTAGTTTATATACATCTGTAAAGCTTCAAATTCCATTTTTTGCTGCAAGCGCTGCCGCTCCTAGAGCAATACCAAGAATCATAGCAAGAACTAGAGCAATAAAACCACCCAAGAATAATTTATCTTTTTGTAATTTTTTTATTAACATTTTTTCTCCTTATAATTTAAAATTCTTTTCAAATACTTTAATAAGCTTATAAATTATACATTTTATCGTCATATAAGTGCTAAAATTAGCAATAATACAAAAATAAAAGTAGCTTTATTGCTACTTTTTATTATTTTTTAGAAGTTTCTTATCTTTTTTAAATTGTTTATACTCTAAATCTTTTTGTTTTTTAATTTCTTGTTTAAATAATTTATTTTCAAGTTTCTTATCTTTTTTATTTTGGATAATCTCAAGTTTTAACTCTTTTAAGTCTTGTGCATGTTTTTCATCAAGTTCTTTCTTAGAATATTTTCCACTTGCTTTATCAGTTTTATATTTCTCTTTTAAAGCTTTCTTAGATTTTCTATTTACTTTTATCACCTCAATAAATGACATGATTGTCTTGTCGACTATTTCAATTCTTTCATCAAGAGTTGTATGTCTTTGTTCAAGTTTTCTCATAGTAATGATCATCATTAAACCAATTACTGCACCAGATGCAAATGATAATGTTGGGAACATTCATCAAAATGCATCATCATACTGTGGATTTGCAATTGCTATTGCTTTAAATATATATATTACAGGGAAAAATAATATAAAACCTCTACATGTTGAAGAAATAAATGAAAATGCTACACGGTCAGTTGAACTAAATAACACCATACCTGCGATTGCTATAGCAAATAATGGAGCACCCAGCATTAAAATCATAATTACAACTTTAATTTTATCTCTATCATGTTCAACGCCTAACGCTTCTAGAAGGGGATTAATTAATACTACTGAAGCTAATAATCAAACTATAACACCTAATATTAGTGTATATATAAAAGACCAAAAAACAGCTTTTTTAACCCTTTTGGTTTCACCAGCACCATAATTATATGAAGCAACAGGCGCAGCACCTTGGACTATACCAAATAGCATTGGAAAGAATAAACCAAATATTGGAAATGCTGATGTAAGGATGAATGTCATATATGCAGGTTGTTTAGGATATAAGTGTTGTGTAATATCTGCAATTATATTCATTTGAGCTGTACCTGTGATTGATTGCGCTGCATTCCTAAAGAATGGAGCCATACCAACTAATAAAATACCTACTAATGATATTGCAGCGAATTTAAATCCAAATAAATTTTTAAATCTTATATTTGATTCTTTAACTCGAACAATACATATAACTAATACAATCGTTGTTATAACATCAGCTATTGCAGTAGCTGTTGCAGCGCCTTCAATACTCATTTTACCTGGACCCATCAATAAATAATCAGCAAGTAAGTTAAATATAACCGGAATAAACATTGCTAATGTAGCTTCTTTCATTCTTCCTTCAGTTCTTAATAATGAAGAAATCATATTATTAAAGAAAAATACTCCTTGAAAACATAAAATAATAGTTGAATACTTAAAACCTTCATCTTGTATTAAATTAACCATACGCGGATCCGGCATATCAGGTAGTTGTGTAGCAATCCATGATTTTGACACCGCAATAATAATCGGTGTAGTAATAATCATAATCCCCATACCAATCATCATTCCTGTTTTTATAGTATTTCTAGCTCTATCGATATCACCCCTACCTAAATTAATAGAAACCCGAGTAGAGACTCCGACCGTTATCATCATAACAAGAGCTAAACTTATATTCATCATAGGCATAATTGAAGCCATAATAACTTTTACTATACGTTTTGCATTTTGAGTGGTACCAACTATATCTAAATATGAATCATAAGCAAAATTAATTGCCAAAATATTATCGGAAAAGTTATAAATCCCCATAATAGACATAATAATTACACCAGGTAAACACATTTTTAATAAAAGTTTTCACATCGGTGTTTCTAAAAACATTTTCCTTCTTTTTTCTTTTATAGAAAGGGTTGAATTATTTTGTGATTGAGTTTTCATATTTCTCCTTTCAAATAACTTGAACTTTTGTTTCCACTTCTTCTATAATTTTTTGGCCTTTTGAAGTAACGTAAATTCTATGAGTTCTTTTATCTTGTTTATCTTGAATAGTTTCAATTAAACCTAATTGCACATATCTTTTAATTGTTTTTGATATTTTTACTTTAAAGTTATTTATATCTTTATCAGTACGGATACCAATACATTCGTTTTGCATTTTATATGCAGCCATTTCTGATACACTTTTACCTTCAGCAAATTCTTTTATATGAACTAAAAGAAATATATCTTTTACACGAATTCTCATCTCTTGTAAATTCATATCTCTAATAGCTTCATGATAAGCTTTGCTTAATTTAGCATATATTTTTTGTGCTTGTTTTAATTTCATAGATATATTATATAGTAATAATTACCTTTGTTTAACCTTTAATACTTTTCAAAATAAAAAAAGACCAGTATTTATGGTCTTGAAATAATACCTTGTGATTCTAAAATTACCAATGGAACAACTAATGCAACCATAAGTATCATGCATGAAATGAATACTATTAAAAGTGTTTTTCTTCTTGATTTAATTTCTTCTGATGTTAATTTTTGTTTCTTTTCTTTTTTAGCCATAATTACCTCGATGATTCCGCTACATAATCCGAAAGAATTTCTCTTGTGTATGCAGCTATTGTTTTGTGATATTTAATTAATTGTTTTTTAACTAATGCAGGAACTTGTGTTTGCGATGAAAGCATTTTTAAATCTACTTGTTCAATAAATTGTTGATCTAATAATTTTTTTAAATCTATATACTTTTTCGTTAATTCTGAATAATCTGTTTTTAGAAGAACTTTTTGAGAAACTTTAGGTATTATTTTAAATCTTGTATGCGCCGAATATGTTGCATAGGTTTTATATGTTAAATCACCTTCTAATTTAGCTATTGCCTTTGTATTATGTTTTTGAAGTTCTTTAATTTGATCGAAAAATAACTTAGCAGTTTCATTTACCACTCACTCTGCTGAAATGGTATCCCTTAAGCGAGTATTAGCTCTACTTGATGAATAAGCCGCTCAACCAGCAAAGGTAATTGAAAAAACACTAAGTGTTATTGATATCGATCATAAAATAATATCTGCTAATCCCATAATTAAAATTATAAAACAAAATTGAAAATATGTATGAAATTGATAAAATTAATTATATGTTCATGTATGAAATTAAAAAATCAAAATTCATAGCTTACTCATTTGAAGTACACTCAAAAGTAGAAGTAGAAGAAAAATTACGCTCAATAAGACAGGAATATAGTTCTGCTAGTCATGTTTGTTATGCCTACTTAATCAATAATGGCTCTGAAATGGCTGGAATGTCAGATGATGGAGAACCTAGCGGAACGGCAGGAAAACCCATTTTCAACATTATTAGACTAAAGAAGAAAGAGAATATATTAGTAGTAGTTATTAGATATTATGGTGGTAAAAAATTAGGTGCTGGAGGATTAATACGTGCTTATGTTACTGCTTCAAAGGAAGTTATATAAAAAAAATACCCTTATGGGTATTTTTATTAATGTTTTTTGCGTTTGTTTTAATTAGAATACGAATTCTGTTGTTTTTTCGTTTTCTACTACTAGGAATTTATCTCCTGCTTTAGCACCATAAGCTTTTAATGCTTCTTTAGCTTCTGCTGGATTTGCTTTGATTTTATCAAATAGTTCTAATGAATCTAATGATGGGAATACTGATGAAGTAATACCAAATCCACCAATCATTTTTTCATCATTTAGAATACCAATTACAGCTGTGTTCGGTCTAAATTTAGCTACTTCTCTTAATAATTCACCTGTTCTTGAAAGAACAACTGCAAATTTATATTCACCATCTTGAGTTTTTTTAGCAACATCAAAAGCAATATCTGCTCTAGCACCTTTTGAAACTTTTCTAATTGTTTCTAATTGTACTGGGTAGTATAGTTTGTTGTAAAATTCTTTTTCTGCTGTCATATTAATAAGTGACATAACTGCTACTGATTCTTCTGGGAATTGTCCAAGTGCTGATTCCCCTGAAAGCATTGTTGCATCTGCTCCAAGTTCTGTAGCAAAATAAACATCAGTAACTTCAGCTCTTGTTGGTTGAGGTGATGATTCCATTGAATCTAGCATTTGTGTAGCAACGATAACTGGTTTACCAGCTTCTCTACATTTTCTAATGATGTATTTTTCTCAGAAAGGTACATCTTGGAAAGGAATTTCTAATCCTAGGTCACCACGAGCAACCATGATTCCATCTGATACTTCAATAATTGCATCAATATTTTTGATACCAAGTACTGATTCAATTTTTGAAATTAATTGAACGTGTTTTCCGCCAGCAGCATCCATTAGTTCTCTTAATTCAATAACATTTTCTCTTGTGTTAACGAATGATGCAGCAACATAGTTAATACCTGCTTCAACACCAAATTTAACATCATTCTTATCTTTTTCAGCTAGGAATGGAAGTGAAAAATCAATTCCTGGAAGGTTAATTCTTTTGTTTGATTTAAGTTTATGGTTATTTATTGCTTTAACCATAATGTGACCTTCATGAACTTCTTCAACGAAAGTAACTAATTTACCGTCATCAAATAGAACTTTGTCTCCTTTTTTAACATCTAAGTGCATTTCATATGAAACTGAAAATTCACCCTTAACACCAACATGGTTAGCGAAATCATCTTTACCAGTCATAACTTTAACGATTTCCCCTGTTTCAACCATGATTGAACCTTCACCAATTTTACCAACACGGATTTCTGGTCCTTTAGTATCTAATAATACTGAAATTGGTCTTTTTAGTTCTTCTTGAACTTTTCAAGCCTTTTTCATTTTATTATGTTGTTCTACTTTATCACCATGTGAAAAGTTTGTTCTAATTGTAGTCATACCAGCTTGCGCTAGTTTTGTAAGCATTGCTTCACTATCTGATGATGGTCCGATAGTTGCAACAAGTTTTGTTCTTTTGTCTGTAATTTGCATTTTGTCTCCTGTTTTTATAAATAATTAGTAGTTTATCCTATTAAATATTCATTAAAAGTATAACACTTTTTTCATTTATTAGGAGATAAAGTTAATAATAAAAAATAGCAACAAGCTATTTAATAATATTCATCTTATTAGTCATATCAATTAAATCTTTTCTTGATTTTCTTGGCATATTAAATGATTCCATTATTTCAAAATCAGTTATCTCATCCCCTTTATTACCAACAACTCTTCCACCAATACCGTTTGTTAGTAACTCAACAGCGTGAACTCCCATTCTTGTAGCTCACACTCTTTCCATAGCAGTTGGAATACCACCACGTTGTTGATGTGCCAATACAGATACTCTTGTCACTTTTCCAGTTTGTTTTTCAACCTCTTTGGCAATTTCCTCTAATGAAGGTCTACCATCAATTCCGTATGTTAATTCAGCAACCATAATAATCACAGATCTTTTACCAATTTCTTGAGTTTTTTTAACTACATCAACAAAATCTTGTGTTGAAAAAATATTTTCTGATGTAACAACAGCTTCTGCTCTTGCAGCAATTCCACCAAATACTGTTAAGTCAGGACAGTGACGCCCCATTACCTCAACAATAGCAACACGATTATGTGATCTCATTGTATCCCTAATTCTATCAACTGATTCAACAACAGTATTAAGTGCTGTATCAAATCCTATTGTTGTTTCAGAAGAAGCGATATCATTATCAATTGTACCTGGTATACCGATACAGTTGATTCCCATTTCAGTTAATTTCTTAGCTCCCATGTAAGAACCATCTCCACCAATAACAATAACCGCTTCAATTCCTCTATCTTTTAGATTTTTAACGGCGATTTCTCTAACTTTTATATCAGCAAATTCTGGTAGACGAGCAGAATAAATAAAAGTTCCACCATTTCTATATTGTTTATCTACATTTGTTTCAGATGCAGGTATTATATTATTTTCAACTAAACCTTTATATCCTTCAATTACTAAAAATGGCTCTATACCTCTTGCTTGTGCATGTTTAACAACGGCTCTAACAGCATTGTTCATTCCAGGAGCATCTCCTCCTGATGTTAAGACAGCAATTTTTTTAATCATTTTTTCCTTCTTTCTTTATGTATTGTTATTTTAAACCTTTTTTATAAATAATTTGTATTAATTTAGGTAATAACACATGTGTGTATATTATAATATAAATATTCAATAAAGGAAGGTAGAAAATGAAAAAATTTAATAGAGTATTTTTTATAGTTACAGATTCATTAGGGATAGGTAATTGTCCAAGAGCAAAAGAATTTGGAGATTTTGGAGCAAATACATTTGCATCAATTTCTAAAACAAAATTACTAAATATCCCAACATGAAGAAAAATGGGTATTAATAATATCGTTAATTTGGAAGGGATGCCACCTACAAAAGAACAAAATGCTTTTACTATAAGACTTATAGAGTTAGGAAATGCTAAAGATACATTGGCAGGACACTGAGAAATGATGGGTATAAAAACAGTTACACCTTTTCCAACATTTACAGAAACAGGGTTCCCTCAAGAAATGTTAGATGAATTATCAAAAGCATTTGATGGAAAGGAAATCATAGGAAATAAAGCAGCTTCAGGCACTGAAATAATAACTGAATTAGGGGAAACTGAAATCAATGAAGGTAAAGTAATTGTTTATACATCAGCTGATCCGGTTCTACAAATTTGTGGAAATGAAGAAACTATGGGTTTAGAAACTCTTTATAGATATGGAAAAGCAGCTAGAGAAATTTGTAATTCAAGACCAGAATGAAATGTTGGACGTATTATTGTAAGACCTTATACTGGAACAAATAAATCAAATTTTGAAAGAACTGCAAATAGACATGACTATGCAGTTGAGCCATCTGAAAGATTGGTGATGGATGATTTAGCAGCAAAAGGTGTTAAAGTTACTTCGATTGGAAAAATTAATGATATTTATTCAGGACATGGTATCGATGTCGCTATCCACTCAGAGTCAAACAATGATGGAATGGATAAATTGATTGATTTAGTTTCTCAAGATACAAAAAATGAATTTATTATGACTAATTTAGTAGAATTTGATTCACACTATGGTCATAGAAGAAATATCGATGGGTATGCTGAAGCCATCAATGATTTCGATATTAAATTAACAAAACTTAAAAACGCAATGAAAGAAGATGATTTATTAATTATCACTTCAGATCATGGTAATGACCCTTCTTGACCAGGTTCAGATCATACAAGAGAAATGGTACCTGGAACAATTTTTTCAAAATCATTCAAGAAACCAATGAAACTTGATGATGCAAAAGGGTTCGGAACACTAGGTAATATAGTTGCTAAAAACTGAGACGTTAAACTTACAGGAACAGGTGAAGATATCACTGATAAATTAATTTAAATAAAAAAACGCAAAAGCGTTTTTTATTTTTGTTTCTTAGTGAATAACACTTTATAAATTTGTGAGTAATCACTTACTGGATGAATTTTAAGTTTTTCTTTTGATTCTTTTGGTAATTCAGCTATATCTTTTTCATTTGCTTTAGGAATAAATATTTCTTTAACTCCCATTCTAACAGCGGCTAATGATTTTTCTTTTAACCCACCAATCGCAAGAACTTTACCTCTTAATGTAATTTCACCAGTCATAGCTCAATCAGGTGAGATACCACGTTTTGAAAGCGCAGAAATTAATGCAGTAGTGAATGTTACACCTGCAGATGGCCCATCTTTAGGAACAGCTCCTTCTGGAACATGAATATGAATACTATTCTTTTCAAAATCAAAATCAATTCCAAATTTTTTAGTATTTGATTTTACAAATGCTAATGCAATTGCAGCAGATTCCATCATCACATCTTTTAATTGACCTGTAAGCCTTAATTCGCCTTTACCAGGGAATGTAGTTACCTCAACTGGTAATGTAGTTCCACCATATTGTGTATATGCTAAACCTGTCACTTGACCAATAATTGGTTCTTTTTCTTTTTTATCATCAACAAAACTTTTTTGCCCTAATAATTCAATCATTTTAGATTCAGTAATTGTATATGCACCTTTAATTTCACCCTTAATTTTTTTAACGACAATTTTACGAGCTAATTTATCAAATGCACGTTTTAATCCACGAACACCAGCTTCTAATGTATAGTGTTTTGCAACTTTTTCAATTATTGAATCACTTATTTTAAATTGTGATTTTGTTAAACCATTTTCTTTAATAACTTTTGGTATTAAATGACTTTTAGCAATCATAACCTTTTCTTTCATTGTGTATGAAGAAAGATCAATTATTTCTACACGATCAAGTAATGGTGCAGGAATATTTTCATAATAGTTAGCAGTTGCTATAAACATAACTTTTGATAAGTCATATTCAAGTTCTAAATAATGATCTTGAAATTTAGCATTTTGTTCTGGATCAAGAACTTCCAACATTGCTGAAGTAGGATCACCTTTATAATCTGATGCCATTTTATCAATCTCATCTAAAAGAATGACAGGATTAGAAGTTTTGGCTTTATTTATTGCTTGAATTAATTTACCAGGCATTGAACCCACATAAGTTCTTCTATGACCTCTAATTTCAGCTTCATCTCTAACACCACCAAGTGATACCTTTATAAATTCACGATTAATTGAATCAGCAATAGAGCGAGCTAAAGAAGTTTTACCAACACCAGGAGGACCAACCAAAGCAATAATTGGTGCAGTATTTGATTTTGTATTTGCTTTAACAGCTAAATACTCAATAATACGTTCTTTAACTTTTTTAAGTCCATAATGCCCTTTATCTAATACTTCTTGAGCTTTTTCAATATCTGAAGAATCATTAGAATAAGTTTCTCAAGGTAATTTAATTAATCAATCAATATATGCTTTAGAAACGTTTGCCTCAGCAGAAATAGGTGGCATCGCCTCATATTTCGCCACTTCTTCTAAAACTCTTTCTTTAACATATGCAGGGTATTTTTTATCTTGAATCGCTTCTCTTCATGAGTCTATTTCTGAAGATTTAGAAGTCATTTCTCCTAATTCTTCTTTAATAGCTTTCATTCTTTCTCTTAAAAGATATTCTCTTTGTTGCTTATCAAGTGTAGCCCTAACATTAACATCTAAATCTTTTTCAATTTCAATAATTTGTGCTTCTTGTTCTAAGATTTCAATAACAATTTCAAGACGCTTATTAATGTTTTTTGTAGCAAGTATCTTTGCCTTCTTTTCTATTGTAAGAGGCATATAATGTCCAACAACATCCGCCAATTCACCAGCAGAAATTCCTGAAGCTAATTCTTGAAGAACATGTTTAGGCATATTGATCAATTTACCAAGTGATTTCTCTATTTCTGAAGAAACTTTTCTTACTAACGCTTGTTCTTTTAGTTCATCACCAGAAACACTTTTAACCATTTTAACATCTGCATAAATTGCATCATCAATTGTTATTTCCGATATTTTAACTCTACTTAGTCCGGTAACCTCAATCCTTTTACCACCACCATCATATGCTTCTTGAACTTCAACTGTAGCTAATGTACCCATTGTGAATATATCATCAATTGTTGATACTTTATCTAACATAGCTGATTTTTGAGAAACTATGATAATTTGATTTTCATATTTAATCAATGATTCATTAATGGCGATTAATGATTCTGGTCTTCCTATTTCTATAATATTTTTGTGCCCAGGGAAGTTTGCAATCCCTCTAGTGGCTAAAACTGGATATTTCATATTAAACCTCTTTTTCTATGTTTATATAATTATACACTTTTATATAAAAAAATTAGCACTCTTTATTTTGAGTGCTAATTTTTATTTATCGTACTTTATTTATTTTATCTTAGGTTTAATTCCATGATTTATTATTACGTGTAATATGTGACCTTAATACTTTTGACATTGGAATATAACATATAAATATAACACCATATTTAATCAAATTACCTGCTAAATATGTCGCAAATGTCCCAGCTCAATAATTCGAAATCATAAAGAATTTAGCTTTTATAATTGGATTATTATAAAGTTTGACAGATTGCCTTAAAGAAAAACCATCAGTAAATTTGAATGCGCTTCAATATAAGGGTGTAAAAAATATTTGATTTAAAAATGTAAGTATTAATGAAGTAGATATTAATGTAGAAATAACTATTAAAATTACTTTGATATTATGTGACTTCATTCCACTAAATAAACTAGAATATATATACATCCATCCAATAGTTACTATTGAACATATAAATAAAATGAAATGCCCTGTAAATTCTTGTGTTGTGTACCCCAAACCAGAAATAGCTGGCCCTAATATTAATCTTAAAAGTAATACTAAAATCCCTCATAATGGTCCTGCATAATAAAAAATTGGCAAAATGAATAATAACGAAAAATTTAATTTTATATAAGTATCTGCAAATGGCATAAATTTTGAAAGGAATTGCAAAAGCAATACCAAACCAAAAAATACACCAGTAAATGCAATCTTATGAACAATTCCCCTACCCTTAAAATTATGGAAAAGATTGGTTGGTTTCATAAAAACTCCTTTTATTTAAAATGAGTCTTTAATCAAAAATTTCTTTTTTACCATCTGGACTTTACCATCGGTGTTGGAATTTAACCAACTCAGCTTTCGCTCGCGGACTTTACCGCCGGTACAGAATTTCACTGTTCCCAAAAAGACTCGAATAAATTATATGATAAAAAAACACCTTAAGGTGTTTTGATTAAATTATTTTTTCTTAATAACATCAAAAATAGCTCATGATCATTCTTTTCAATCAGCTACAAATAATATTGCAGTAGTTATAACTGCGATAAATAATACAATACCTAAGGCTAATATGATTTTTTTAGATGTTTTACTTGTTTTTTTCTTTTCTTTTTTAGCAACAACTTTTTCTTCTTTAGGTTCTTCTTTTGTTTCTTCTTTTTCTTCTTTTACAACAACTTCTTCTTGTGAATCTTCTTTTGTTTCTTCTTGAACCTCTTTTTTAGATTCTTCTTTAGGTTCTTCTTTTACTTCTTCTTCAGAAATAGTTTCTTCTTTTTTGTTTTTTTGTTTTTTAGCAACAACTTTTTCTTCTTTTACTTCTTCTTTAGACTCTTCTTTTACTTCTTCTTTAGTAATTTGTTCTACTTCTGAATTTTCTTTTGCTTCGTTTTCTTTTTCAAGTTGTTTATCTAAAGCATCATTTTGAGCTTTAAGTTCTTGAATCACTTTTTCTTTTGTTTCATTTTCTTTTGTTTCATTTTGAATTTGTTTTTCATTAGATACTGGTTTAGTTTTTACTGAAGCAACTTTTTTAGTTGTTGTTTTTTTAGCTGTTGTTGTTTTTTTAGCTGTTGTTGTTTTTTTAGCAACTGGTTTTTTTTCTTCTTTTTGTTTTTTTACTCCATCTCAAGTAGATACTTTTCTAAATTTACCTTCTTTTGATTGAACCATAATTGAAGTAGTTGACTTTAGTGAAGCTGCATATTGAATAGCTTCCTTTTGTGTAGAAAAAACTCTTGTGACTTTTGAAGCCTTAGCGTTTTTAACACATCATTTTTTATCTTCTGCTCTTCTTGTAACGTATTTTACTGACATAATGTCTCCTTAGTTTCCTATTTGTTTCCCTTAAATTATCACTTACTTGTTAAGTGAATGCAATAATATTTTATCAAAAAAACAATAAAAAATACCTTATCGTAAGTATTTTTTTACAAGGTTTCGTTTTTTATTATTAATTTATACTTTCAGAAATTTCTTTTTTGGTTTTAATTTTAAAATATATCACTTCAAATATTCAAGGAATAAATGACAATGTTAACGTACCTAATAATACACAAAATGTAGTTATAGATGATATTTTATCAGCATGATTAAATCCCGTCATATCCACAATAGATGCAACCAACATATAAATAACGGGTATTGCTGTAAATAATATTGCAATGATTGCAGAAGGAATAAATAATTTTGACTTTTCAACTTTAACTTTGTTTGTTTTTCTATTTATAAGTGCTCCAACTATTGAAAGAACAATTACACCAAACACCAATAGTGAAGATCAATTTGTGAGCAAATCAACAAAATTATACAATGCTGCTGTTTTAGTATATTTATAACTAGCAACATAATTAGGGATTGTTTTATATGCATATGCTCCAACAACAGCTGAAATTATAAAGAATATAATAGTTAAAATAACTAAAATTATAAATCCAGGTGTAAACCCCCTTAATGAAACTTTCTTAGTTATTTTTATATCTTTAGTTTTTCATTTTTTAAAATAATTTGAAAATATAAAATTATCTTCTTCAATGTAATCGTCATATACATTATAAGAACCCATTGCAAAACCATTAACGATTCCAAGTACAGCCATAAATATACAAGAATTCATTATAACTTTAAATGTTTCATTATTAAAAACATTCGCACCACCATGTTTAGAACCAACAAGTACTCCAGACGTAATTAATAAATACATTGAAGTGATAGCTCCAATACCAATTGCTAATGCTAATGGCAGTAATTTAGGTTTAGCCATTTCTTCTTTAATAGAAGACACAGTATAGAAACCATCATATGCAAAAAATATAGCAGGAACAGATGCAACAACACCTAAATAAGGAGACATACCGGTTAATCCTTTAACTGGAGAGTCAGCAGTAGGATGGTTATGCTCTACATTTATAAAACCAAATATAGGTATTAAGATAATAGGCAAAAACTTCAAGATTGTGAAAACTCATTGAAGTTTTGTACTTGCTTTTAAATTTCAAAATGAAATTAATGAAATTCAAAGAAATATAGCAAATGCAATTAATGTAACAGCTCATCAATCCATAGTTCATCCAGTTGCATCTTGCAATGCCATTACTGCATATAAAGGAATTGTTACAAATGTAATGGGAAAGAATAATAATAACATATACCCTTTTGATCATTTAAATACAGATATTTTAGTAAATTTTTGTGCTCAACCTAGAATACCCTTATCCTTTTCTTGTGTGGAAGCAACCTCAATTAAAGCTAATCCAATCGCAAGAATCCCTATAGCTGCAACAGCTCATGAAGAAATCGCTAATCCCATATTACCATGTGTATTATTTAAAATAGAGTTATTTTTAAAGAATATACCTGCACCAATTGCTGAGCCAATTACCGTGATGATAACTGATAAGAACCCTATTTTTTTAGCGTTATTTTTTGTTTTCGTAGCCATCTTTTCTCCTTGTTTAATTTTGTAAAATAAAAGCCCACATTAAGAGGACTTTAACTTAATCTACTATTAAAGTAGACTAAATAAAGTGCTCCTCGTAATTCTACGGACAAAAGTAAGTATTTCTTAAGTTTGCATGTAATATATATGACTATATATTACATTCGGCTTTAACCCTTTCATTCACTTCATTGAATTCCTTCTCCATGAATTACTATTGCTTCAAGCACCTCACTGTTATTTCTAATAAATATATTTTACTATAAAAAAAATAAGAAATCGAACTTATTTTTTGGCTTTTCTATTTTTATCAACTTTACGTTCAATATATCTTATTGTAAACATGTTTACTGGTAATGCCGTAAATATTAATGAAATAACAATTAATGCTCTACCTCATATTACAACATTTTGTGAAAGTAGTATTGACATCAAAACTATTGCAACAGGCAATGTGAAGTTCATTGTGTCAATTCATATCAATTGTATTCATATTAAAAATAAGGTTATTAATAATGCATAACCTATAAACCCAATTGCCACTCCTCATAATTCTCCAAGATTCAACACTTGTTTTACATTGAAATCTTTCGAAAGAAATATTCACATAATAATAGCTGGTATCAATATAAAAATTAATGTTACTAATGCTTGTGTTCAAGCACCTGTTCTTTTTTCCATTATTTCAGGATTTTTAACAGGATTCTTTAACTCTCTTTTTGTTAATGGTTTTTTACTCATGTAATAATAATAACAAAAGAAGCCTACATGACTTCTTTTTCTAATATTTTTTTAAGATATTTACCCGTTTCTGATTTTACATTTTTAGCAACTTGCTCTGGAGTTCCTTTAGCAATTATAGTACCACCATTAACTCCACCACCAGGTCCTAAATCAATAACATAGTCAGCTGTCTTAATAACATCTAAGTTATGTTCAATCATCAATACAGTATCTCCATTATCAGTTATTCTATTCAATACTTTTAATAAATGTCTAACATCATATGCATGTAAACCAGTAGTCGGTTCATCAAGAATGAATAAAGTTTTACCTGTCGATCTTTTTTGTAAGAATGTCGCAAGTTTAATTCTTTGTGCTTCTCCACCAGAAAGTGTTGTTGCATTTTGGCCGAGAGTTATGTAATTAAGGCCAACATCCATTAAAGCTGCTAGTTTAGTTCTAATTTTCACAAAGGATTCAAAAAACCTATAAGCTTCCGATACTCTCATATTAAGAATATCAGAAATATTTTTACCTTTAAATTTAACATCAAGTGTTTCCCTATTAAATCTTTTTCCACCACAATGATTACATTCAATATAAACATCCGGCAAGAAATGCATCTCTATTTTAATTGATCCATCACCCTTACACTTATCACAACGTCCACCATCTACATTAAATGAGAATCTACTTTTTGTATATCCTCTTGCTTTTGATTCAGGCGCCATTGAATATAATTCTCTAATATCATCAAATAACGAGGTATATGTGGCTGGATTAGAACGTGGAGTTCTCCCAATGGGTGATTGAGAAATTTTAATTACTTTATCTATATTCCCATTACCTGTCATGCTCTTATATTTACCAGGAACAATTAAAGGATCTTTAATCTTTTGCTCAATTGCTTTTGCAAGAACTTCATTTACTAATGTTGATTTACCAGAACCAGATACACCTGTTACAGCAATAAGTTTTCCTAATGGGAATTTTACATCAATATTTTTTAGATTATTTTCTTTAACACCTTTTATTTCAATGACTTGACCATTACCCGAACGTCTAAAAGTAGGCACTTTTATTTTTTGTTCACCAGATAAAAATTGTCCAGTAATTGATTCTTTAACTTTCGCAACCTCTTCAGGGGTACCAGCCGCAACAACATTTCCACCTTGATCTCCAGCAAGCGGTCCAATATCAACTAAATAATCAGCTGCTTTAATTGTTTCTTCATCATGTTCTACTACAATTAATGTATTTCCTATTTCAACCATTTTTCTTAATGTTTTAATCAATTTATCATTATCCACTTGGTGCAACCCAATAGAAGGTTCATCAAGAACATATAAAACTCCTGTTAAATTAGAACCAATTTGTGTTGCTAATCGAATACGTTGAGATTCTCCACCAGAAAGTGTTTCAGCTTTTCTATCCAGAGAGATATATGTAAGTCCTACGTTTAATAAGAATGAAAGTCTTTCGTAAAGTTCATTCACTATCATTTCAGATACCTGTTGTTCCTCAACATTTAATGAAAGGTTTGTAATCTTATCAAATGATTGATCAATTGGTAGTTTTGTAAAATCATAAATTGTCATATCATCTATTTTCATAGAAAGGGCATATTTATTTAAACGTGAGCCTTTACATACCTCACACTTAACATCAGTCATATATGATTTGTATCATTTTCTTATTTGTTCTGATTTAGTTTCAATATACCTTCTCTCAATTAGAGTTGCTACACCTTCGATATATTCATTTTTCTTGTATTCATTACCATTTCTTGAAGTGATTGTATATTCAATAGGTTCTATAGAACCCTCAAGAAGTATTTTCATTTCTTCTTTTTCTAAATTTTCAATAGGAATATCGGCATTAATATTGTAATGCTTTAATAAAATATTAAATTTTTGTCATTCTAAATTCTCAGATCCAACCAAATTAGCAAAATATGCAATTCCACCTTCAGAAATAGCTCTTTTCTTATCAGGAATTAATAATCTTTTATCAACCTTTAATTTAATCCCAATTCCTTTACATGAATCACACATACCTGCAGGTGAGTTAAATGAGAATAATCTTGGTTCAATAAGAGGCATATCAAAATCACCTTCAGGACATGAAAAATTTCTAGAGAAAGAAATTTTTTCTCCATCATCAACCGTAATTTCAATAAGTCCTTTTGCATGTTCCAATGCAACTTCAACAGCATCAGAAACTCTTGAACGATTTTCTTCATTTAGAATAATACGATCAACAACAATAGAAATTGAATGTTGTTTTGTTTTAGATAATTCTATATCATCATCTAATCTCATAACGGTTCCATCAACTTCAACACGTATAAATCCATCAGATCTAAGTGACTCTAATAAATTCATGTGAGTCCCTTTTTCTTTTTGGATAACAGGAGATAAAATAACCAATTTAGAACCTTCTTTATATTTGAAAATCGTATTAATTATGTCTTGTGTTCTTTGTGCAGAAATAGGCTTTTTATGTCTAGGACAATAAGGGGTACCAATTCTTGCATACAAAAGACGTAAATAGTCATAAATTTCAGTTACCGTTCCAACGGTTGATCTAGGATTATTGTGTGTTGTTTTTTGTTCGATTGAAATTGCAGGTGATAAACCTTCTATTGATTCAACATCAGGTTTTTTTGTTCCACCTAAAAATTGCCTTGCATATGAAGAAAGTGAATCAACATATCTTCTTCTACCTTCTTCATAAATTGTATTAAACGCAAGAGAAGATTTACCAGAACCAGATACACCAGTAAAAACAATCAACTTATCCTTTGGCAATTCAATATTTATATTATTTAAGTTATTTTCTTTTGCACCTTTAATTTTTATTGTTTTAATATCCATCTTATTCCTCCTGCATTTCTATTATTAAATCTCTTAATCTTGCTGCTTTTTCAAATTCTAATGATTTTGAAGCCTTAAGCATTTGATCACGAAGATCATCAATTATTTCTTTTTTAGCTTTTTCATTATTACCTTTTTTATTGTAAAGATCTATTGCACCTGTTATTTCATTATCATTTAATGGATCTGCAATCTCTTTAATGATTGTTGTTGGTGTAATTCCATGTTCTTTGTTATATTCGTCTTGCATTTGACGACGTCTTCTTGTTTCATCAATTGCAATTTCCATAGAATTTGATATTTGGTTTGCATAAAATACTACTTTACCATTTGAGTTTCTAGCTGCACGTCCTGCAATTTGGATTAATGATTTTGAAGTACGCATAAATGATTCGATATCAGCATCAATAACAAGTATTAATGATACCTCAGGTATATCAATACCTTCTCTTAATAAATTGATACCAACAACAACTTCATAAATACCTTTACGAAGTTTACGAAGAACTTCTGCTCTTTCAAAAGTTTTTAATTCATTATGTATATAAGCTGTTTTGATTCCTTTTTCTTGAAAATAACGCGTTAATTCTTCAGCCATTCTAATTGTTGTAGTAAGAACAAAAGTTCTTTCATTATTTTTAATTTGACCTTTTATTCTGTCATACATATCTTCAATTTGACCTTCTTTAGGTACTACTTCAATAATTGGATCTAATAATCCTGTAGGTCTAATAATTTGCTCAACAACTATACCTTCAGCCTTATCTATTTCATATTCATTAGGTGTTGCTGAAACATAAATCTTTTGATATGGCAAACTTTCAAATTCTTCAAAATTTAAAGGTCTATTTTCCATAGCTGATGGCAATCTAAAGCCATAATCAATTAATGTTGTTTTTCTTGAACGATCAGCTTTAAACATACCCTTAATTTGAGGTATCATCATATGTGATTCATCAATAACTATTATTGTATCTTTAGGAATATAATCAAAAATTGTATATGGTGTTTGACCATATTCACGACCATCCATATAAAGTGAATAGTTTTCAATTCCTGGACAAACCCCAAATTCTTCAAGATGTTCTAAATCTTGTAAAACTCTTTCAGATAATCTTTGTGCTTCTAAAAGTTTGTTTTCATCTTCCAATTCTTTAACTCTAACTTTTAACTCAGCCCTAATTTTTATTGTGGCTTCTTTAACAGTTTCTTGCCTTGTAGTATATGAATCAGCAGGGAATAAAAGAACTCTATTGACAACCTTATTTACTTTTCCTGAAAGTGTATCAATATATGCAATTTCTTCAATTTCATCGCCAAATATATCAAGTCTTATAATATATTCATCTGTTCATCCGGGAGCGATTTCTATAACATCACCTTTCGCTCTAAAATTACCAGGTCTTAATTCAACGTTATTACGTTTATAATTCCTTGCAACAAGATTTCTAAGTAATTCTTTCCTAGGAATTACATCACCAGTTGTAATTACATAAAACATCTCTTTATATTCTTGAGGATTTAAAGCTCCATAGATTGAAGCAACAGAAGCCACAACAATGGTACCCCTATCACTTAATAAAGAATTAAGCGTTGCCATTCTCATCATATCTAAGTCTCAGTTTGATTTAGATGTCTTATCAATATAAGTATCTGTTCCAGGTTTATATGCTTCTGGACGATAATAATCAAAGTGAGATACAAAGTATTCAACCTTATTTTTTGGGAAAAATGTTTTTACCTCTGAGTAAAGTTGTGCAGCAAGAGTTTTATTGTGTGAAAGTATAATTGCTGGTCTATCTACTTGCGCCAATACATTGGCAATAGTAAATGTCTTACCAGACCCGGTAACACCTAATAATACTTGAGAGTCATCTCCATTATTAAGACCAGCCACCAAACGTTTGATTGCTTTTCCTTGATCTCCAGCTGGAGAATATTCTGATTCTAGTTTTAATGCCATAGAGACCCCCCTTTTAAAAAATAATTAAATTATGTTAACTATTATTAATTTTACTCCAATATTCTTCTTTTTTTAAAAAAACATTATTTCATTTTTTTCTTAATATTCTTTGCTATTGTAGTTGAAACAACTTTTTCTAGTTCTTCTTGAGATGCATTATAAATGTTTGCATACGTTTCAAAAATACCCAATAGTTTTTTTAATGTTTTTGGTCCTACACCAGGTATTGTTTCTAATGAACCTTCAAGAGTTCCTTTTAATCCTCTACTTCTATGTTGGACTTTTGCAAATCTATCAACCTCCGCTTGCATTGATCTTAAGAAATTTAATAATATAGAATCTTTTATTTCAACTTCTACACCCTCCAAGTTAATTAAACTTCTAGTAATATGTTTATCATTTTTAACTAAACCAATTATTCTTAAATCTACCCCTAATTTTTCAACCACTTCCTTAACCTCATTAACTTGTGCTTTACCACCATCAACAATAAATAAATTAGGAATTGGATTTTCTTTTTTAGAAAAATATCTCATCGTTGTTTGTCTCATATATTCAACATCAGCTTTTCTTGATAAAGTTTCCAAGTTATATCTTTTATATTCAGATTTTTGTTTAACTCCATTTTTATAAGATACAATAGCTGAAACTGGATTTTGATTAGCTGAATTTGAATTATCAATCATTAAAATATGTCATGGTTTTTCAATATTCAATAAATAACCCAATTTTTCAATTGCGCCAGATGTTAATTCAACTTGCCTTTTATGTTTTCTTAATTTTTGTTCTTTATTATTATCAGCATTCATTATTGCTATTTTCAACATCTCTTTATATTTACCTTTTTCTGGATAAATAGGTTTAAAAGAATGATAAAAATCATTTGCATAGACTTCATCCAATATTAATTCTTTTGGAATTAAATTATTATTATAATAACTAGTGATAAATTGACGAATTGTTTCAGACGGATCATTAATAATTTCTAAAACTTCATTAGTCATAGAAAGTAATGATCCATTTCTATAAAACATAATTGAAACAAATAAGAAATCATTTTGTTGAGAAACGCCAACAACATCTATATCTTTATCGTTATCAAGCTGTACAACTTGTCTTTGATCAAATATATTTAACGCCTCTAAAGATTCCTTATATTCTTGAGCAATTTCAAACATCTCTTTATCTGCAGCTGCGAACATTTTATTAGACAATTCTTTTTTATAAAAATTATTATCCGCAGATAAAATTCTCTTTACTTTTTTATATTTTTCTTCTCAAAATTCTTTTGAAATATCAGTAATTGGTAATCCATTTTCATACAAAGCTTCCCTTTGTAGAGTTTTCAATAATTGCCTCGACTTAGAACCAACTGGTAATGGACCAAAATAAAATGCATTATCTTTAAGAATTCTTCTAACCATAGTAATTTTTAAATTCTTTCCAAGTTTTACCTTTATATATGGATATCTTTTATCATCAATAAATTGAATATTAAAATATGGAGCATGTTCTTTGATTAGATTTCTTTCTAAAATTAATGCTTCTTTTTCATTCTTAGTTATTATCAAATCATATGTTTTTGCTTCTTGAATCATTTTATGAGTTTTAAATGAATTAATGGAACCTTTTTTATATTGATTAATTCTAACTTTGAGATTTTTCGCTTTACCTACATAAATAACTTTATCCATTTTATCTTTATAAAGATAAACTCCAGGTTTTTTTGGTATGTCTTCAATATTTCAATTTATCATATTTAAATTATATATTGTTTAGATTGTATATGTTTATTAGCTATAAAACAAACAATTTTTCTTATTAATATTTAAAAGAAATAAACACTATGATGTTAGTGTTTATTTCTTTATTTTTGGTAAAAAAACATCCATAAGGATGATATGGTACGCCCTAGAAGATTCGAACTTCTGACCCAATGGTTAAAAGCCATTTGCTCTACCAACTGAGCTAAGGGCGCATATGGTGCCCAGGACTGGACTTGAACCAGCACAGTATTGCTACCGGGGGATTTTAAGTCCCCTGCGTCTACCAATTTCGCCACCTGGGCAGGTGTTTACTTTGTTGCTTTATTATTTTATCAAAAAAAATAGCATTTGTTGCTATTTTGTTATTATTTTATTCTTTGAAATAGAACATCACCTTTTTTAACCATTATTTTATCGAATTTTTCAAAGTTGGTTATTTCATTTAATGATAAATTTTCGACTTGTAATTGTTCCATAGCTAATGATGTTTTATTTGGAATAACTACTGATAAATATGTTGTAACAGCATAAATACCATTTAATAATATATTCAATACTTGTGATAATCTTTCTTTATCTTCTTTTAAAGTTCATGGTTGCGTTTTATCAATATAACCATTTAAAGATTTCGAAAGTTTTGTCGCTACTTCAAAAGCTTTATTGATTGAGAAATTATCAAAATGTTTTATATATTTTTCTTTTGAAGAAATTATTTCATTTATTATTTCTCTATCAAATTCATGTTCTGTTTTTGTAAATTTAATCGGTTTATCAAATGATTGTAATGTCATAGCAATCGTTCTTGAAAGTAAATTACCATAATTATTTGCTAATGCTGAGTTATATGTATTTTTTAACATTTCCTTATCAAACACACCATCTTGACCCATTGAGATTTGTGAAGCAAAGAAATACTTTAGTGTTTCTGCACCAAATTCTTCAATTAATTCAATGGGGTCAATTACATTACCTTTTGATTTAGACATCTTCCCTTCAGGAGTAATGATTCAACCGTGAGAAAGAATAGTTGTTGGTTGAGGTAGATTTAATGCTTTAAGAATGATTGGTCAGTAAATACAGTGGAAACGAGTAATCTCTTTACCAACTAGATGAACTTTTTCATCTCCATTAACTCAATATTTTTGATAATCTGTATCATTATCAGTTTTATACCCTAAAGTGTTGATGTAATTAGTAAGAGCATCTAATCATACATATACAACATGTTTTGGATCTTCCGTTACCGGAACCCCTCATGTAAATGAAGTTCTTGTTATTGATAAATCCTCTAATCCTTTTTTCAAGAAATTTTCTCTAAGTTCCTTAATAATTTTATCCGGTCTAACAAAATTAACCTTATTAAATTCTTTATCTAATCAATCCGCAAACTTAGACATCCTCAAGAAATATGATTCTTCTTCGACTTCTTCAAGTTTATGACCTGAAGTTGGATGATAATATTCACCATCTTTTTCTTCTGCTTGAGTAATTGTAAAGAATTCTTCATCTTGAACTGAATACAATCCTTTATATGCACCTTTATAAATAACGTCATTATTCAGTAATTCAGAAAATATTTTTTGAACTGATGCTTCATGAGAAGGTTTTGTTGTTCTTGAATAATAATCGTAATCAATACCTAATTCATTTCACAATTTTTTAAATAATTTAGTCATTCCATTTACATATTCCAATTCAGAAATATTAGCTTCTTGTGCTTTCTGCTGTATTTTTTGTCCATGTTCATCAGCACCAGTTAATAATTTAGCATCATAACCACGTAATATTTTGTAATTTCTTATTGTTCAAGCAAGTGTAGTTGTATATGCGTGTCCAATGTGTAGTTTTCCTGATGGGTAATATATTGGTGTTGTAATATAAAACGTTTTTTTATTTTGCATTTCTGCCTCCTGATTTAATTGGTTTATAAAGTCTTTTTACTTCATCTCTATATTTATGTTCATCTTTATTTAATGTATGCAAGTAGATATTAGGTAGGTGATGAGTTCCTCAACCAACTCTAAATCTCCCCTCAACCAGTACAAGATTTGATTTTTGATCTTCTCTAGGGTGTATCATTTGTATTCTTTTTGGTTCAAATCCATATTTTCTCATTAAGGTTACTATATCAACCAATCTTTCCGTTGGTTCTACTATAGCTAAATAACCTTTTTGATTAATTATTTTAGCAGAGCCCTTGATAACATCTTCTAATGTTAATTTCAGTTCATGAGTAGCTATTAATTTTTCTTCAGTACCTTTATTCTTTAAAGAGGAATCAACCTTATAAAAAGGTGGATTACATACAATAGCATCATATTTCTTTCTTTGATTTTTTGCATGTTCCAGATAAAAGTCATTAAAATCACCATGAATTAAATTTATTTGTTGTTCTTTTTTATTTAATTTAACATTCCGTTCTGCTAACTTTAAAGCTTTTTCTTGTATTTCTAAAGCATCGATTTTAATTTTTTCTGAGCGTGCTGACATAAAGATTGACAATGCTCCATTATTAGTTCCAATTTCTAGAATTTTTTTAACTTGCGTTGTCATTGAAACAAAATTTCCCAATAAAATTGTATCCACTGAATAATTAAACATACTTTTATTTTGGTAGACATATAAATCAGAATCATAACCCAATGAATTTTTAACTATTTTTTCCATTTTTACCTCCTTATAAAATAAAAAAGTTCTATTAGAAGGTCAACGTACCACTCCTAAAAGAACTCTTGCTCGTATGGTGAGAAACCCTTTTGACTATTTGGTTCATAACCCCCAAAATTATTATCTTACTATTATTTAATATTATTATACTTAATTTACATAAAATGTATCTTATCTTTTAAAGCTGATTTACGAACTTTAAGAGTTTCAACATTTGCTTGAACTTCTCCAATATGTCCCTTACCTAATAAAGCCATATAAAGTTGTGATTTATGGAATTTAATTTCAATTGCCTCTTTGTGTTCTCCATCAATAATACTTTTATAAAATTTACTTTCTATATATTCTTCTAAAGCAAACATATTTAATTGATCACTTAAAGTAATGCCGTTTGCATAAATAGATATGTCAGCAACATGAATAGGTAAGAAATTAACTCTATCATTCATAATTATTGTATTTTGGTAATATAAATCATAAACTTGAGGTGGTTTTTGTCTATGTACTTTCCCTTGTAATGTTTTTATACCTGGTTGGTTTAATATAAAACCTGAATATTCTGAAAGTATTTCCTTTTCTTTTTGTTCAGCATTTAATTTCGGCATTTCATTCTCTAATAATTGACTTTCTATTGTTGGTCAATACTTTGGTGTTTTTGATTTAATAGCAAATAATTCTTGTAATTTTATACTTATTTCTTTAATAAGAATTGTTATTTCTTTTGTAATTTCAGAAAGAACTTTTTTCTTATTAACTTCATCTTTTAGTACTATTGAAAATGTTAATTCATCACGCACTAAAGAATTAACATTATTAATTTCTTCATCACGTCAAACTGTAAATCCTTCAGTTTGAATTACTTCACCCTCTTTAGCTTCGAGTTTTTTTAACATAAGCCTTCTTCAATTGGCGTAGTGCAATGGAAAAGTAGCAATATCATAAGAATCACCAAAATCAAATTTTATTTTTCTAGTAATATTATCAATAGGTAAAAGTAAATCAGAATCTTTACGAAAGAATGCTGGTAATTCTATTTTTGTTATTGGATATTTAATTTTAAAGTAATCAATTATTGATTCATTAATAAAAGAAATGGCTTTTAATGTTTCTTTAAAAGAAATATTTGGTGTATAAGTTGAATTTATTTGCATATGCTAATATTATAAAAGAAAAAAGACTATTAAGTCTTTTTGTTATTTGCTTGTTTGTTTTTGTTCATCTATTATTTTTCTATTTTCAACTTTTTTCAAAACTTTATTAGCTAAAGGGAATGTAAAGAAGATAATTAATTCAATAACCAATACTACAACCTCTGTGATTTGTATTGCTGTGCCATCTCCTCACGAGGAATGTGATTTAGGGTGTTGAATTGTTTCAACAATAAAGTGACCGATCATCAAATAACTCACAACAGAAAATATACCTATTATAGAAATTCATGCCGCAATATTAAAAATGTATTTATTAATTTTTCTAGTATTAAATTGTTTTCTTTTTAATGTGTATTTAAATATTACAATACCATATATAACAAAGAAAAATAATGTAGGGAAATTAGAAAAACCATCAAATAAATAATTTGTGTTCAATACCATAGAAGGTATACCAATAACAATAATTCAAAAACTAGTTGAAATAAATATATATAAAAGTGATATAAATTTGTTTGAAATTTTAGTTTTTTTCAACATTTCCATCCCGAAGAAAGTATTATTTTTAGTATTTTCTTCGAAAACAGAAATCATTGCTGCTGAAATACCATTTATTACACCAAATGTTGATATAACAATAAAAGCAAAAATAATACTTCCCACTGGTTTAATATAACTTGTAGGTAAAACGTTATTAACAAGTTCTTGAATACTTCCTGAATTATGTAAAATAGATGAAATTGCAATTAATGTATATAAAATGATAATTGAAATCATCCCAATTAAAACAATTGTTGGAACTTTTCTTTCTCCATCTTTAACCTTATTGGTTAAAGTAGTAACAGCCATAAAGGCGTCATAAGCAAATAAAACAGCAGGTAACGCAACAATTAATCCTTGAAATGTAAATTTATTAGCAAGGAACATGTTTTCACCACCAGCATTATTAGTCATCGGCAATACAATACCAATTACAAATGCAAATACCAATGGAATAAACTTTAAAATCGTTGTAATTTGTTGAATTATCCCAGAAGCTTTTATACTAAAGAAATTAACAACAATGAAAACAGATGTAAGTGATAATCCTATTAGAACATGAACATATATAGGAATAGTTTTCACTACACCCATTTGCTTAAACATTGAAATCATCATTTCAGATCCAAAGAAACCCAATACAACAATTAAAGAACTTCAATAAAAGAAAGAATAATTGAATTCTGTAAATTTACCAAACTTTTTACCCATCGTTTTTTCAACTCAACCAGGTAATCCTGTAGTTTTTGTCTTTAATTTCATCGAACCTATTTCTGAAAATGATATTGCTGTTGAGGCGGCAATAATTCCACCAATAATCCATGCTAATAATCAAGTTACTCCATCTTGATTTGTTGAACTTGATATAGAACCATTTTTAAAAAATATACCAATCCCAACAACCGTACCAACTAACATTGTCAATGCTGCAAAAAAACCTAATTTTTTTCCTTGTTTTATAGACATACTTTTTTCCTTTCATCTTTAAATAAAAACACAACCATTTATTAGGTTGTGTTTGTTAATATTAATAATTACAACAACCTATAATGAAACGTTACAGGTTGCCCTGTAATTAGTTTCAAAAATAGAATGATGTTAATTTTAAAGTTTTATTCATACTTAAATATTTATACCATTAAAAACACTTTTTTAACTCATTAATTTTGTTAGTTTTTTCTCATTCAAACTCATAATCAGTTCTACCAAAGTGTCCAAAAGCAGAAGTTTTGCTATAAATTGGTGTTTTTAATTTTAAACTTTCAATTATTCCTTTTGGTGATAAATCAAATACCTTTTGGACTGCTTCTAAAATTTTATCTTTATCTACTTTTTCTGTTGAAAATGTATCTAATGATAAAGAAACTGGTTGTTCAACACCTATTGCATATGAAAGTTGTATTTCAGCTTTATCAGCTAATTTAGCAGCAACAATATTTTTTGCAACCCATCTTGCTGCATAAGCTGCTGAACGATCAACTTTAGTGTAATCTTTACCTGAGAAAGCTCCACCACCATGACGACCCATACCACCATAAGTATCAACAATTATTTTTCTACCAGTTAATCCAGTATCTCCAATCGGACCACCAATAACAAATTTACCTGTTGGGTTAACCAATGTTTTGAAGTCTTCATTTAATTTATATTGTCTTGCAACCTCTTTCATAATATTTTCAATTATAAATGCATGGAATTCTTTTTGATTATAGTCTTCTGAATGTTGCACTGACATTAAAATCGTATCTATTATAGGTTTTTGACCAGTGTAATCAATAGTTACTTGCGCTTTCATGTCTGAACCAGCTCATCTGAATTCGTTATTTAAACGCATAGTTTCCGCTTTCCTAACTAACGCATGAGCGAGTGTTATTGGAAGAGGCATTAATTCTGGTGTTTCATTCGTAGCATAACCGAACATAATCCCTTGATCCCCAGCACCAATTGCCCCTTCTTTCTTATCTACGCCTTGATTAATATCAGGAGATTGTGAATTAACATTTGAAATAACTGTAAAATCATTTTCACTATATCCTAATTTTGAAAGAACGCCTCATGCAGCTTGGATAATATCAACATATGCCTTTGTTGTAATTTCTCCTCCAATAATAATTAATCTATTTGATGCCATAACTTCACAAGCTACCCTAGATTCCGAATCTTGTCTTAAACATTCATCAAGAACAGCATCAGAAATTTGATCACAAATTTTATCTGGGTGTCCTGCTCCTACTGATTCCGATGTAAATAATTTTTTTAACATAATAAAACTCCTTTTCTTATTACAAAGAGAGGGAGTTATTATAAGAATATAATTTACATGTTGTCTTTCGACCTTGCTATCCACCTTCTACAAATTTTGTAGGGTTGGCTCACCTACGCTGCAAAGCTAAGTGACTCTCAATGTTTTATTTGTCTTTAATTAGTATAACAAAAAAATTAACGTTTTTTTATATTTTAATAAGCAATTAAAAAAACACTCAAGTTAACTTGAATGCTTTTTAAAAGTCTACTTATAATTGTCTTTTTATTTCTTCACCCATCATTTCAACTTTAGGACCAATAATTACTTGATAACCATTACCCCCAACCTTGATAACACCCATAGCCATAGTAGCTTTAATTTTAGCTTCATCAACTATTCCTTGATCTTTAAGAGTGAATCTTAGACGTGTAGCACATCATTCTAATGATGAAATATTTTTAGGACCACCAATACCTTCTAAGATTGCTTTAGCATCTTTTGTGTATTTGTTATCTCCTTCAGCAATTTCATCTGAACCTTCTTCTTCATTTGCAGCTCCAAGTTTATTATCACCTCTACCTGGTGCAGAAACGTGGAATTTTCTAATAAGAAGTGTTGCTAATGAGAAGTATGTAGTAGCAGCTAGTAAACCAATTGGGAATAATCATCCTGGGTTAGCCATAATAGCTTGAACACTTCCATCAGCGTAATTAGCATGAATGATATCCATTGATTTAGGAATTGATAATGCGAAGTCAATTAAACCAGCTGAGAAACCAAATCCTATTTGAATACCAAATAATCCTGTAATAAATCCAAATAATCCTGTAAGAATTGCATGCATTCCATATAGCACAGGTGCCATAAACATAAATGAGAACTCAATTGGTTCTGTAATTCCTGTAAAGAATGAAACTAATGCTGAACCGAATAATAATGATGCAACACGTTTTTTCTGTACATCTCCATCAGCATTAAATCAAAATGCTACTGCTAATGCCGGAAGACCAAACATCATAATTGGGAAGAATCCTGATGTAAATGTACCAGCTGTATTTCCTGCAGGAACACCTTTTAAGAATCCATTAATATCACCTTGAACAACTTCTCCAGTTACAGTTTCAAAATCCCCTAATTGGAATCAGAATAAAGTATTTGGAATGTGGTGTAATCCAAATGGAATACATAGACGGTTAACAAATCCATAAACACCCATAATAGCTGATTTACTGTATCTATTACCTGTACCTTGCCCTAATAATTCTGAAAATTTAAATAATCCATAACCAATTCATGGGAATACAGCAGCGTAAATAACACCAAATATAATTCCTCCAAGAATTGCAAGTACTGGGATTAATCTTCGACCTGAGAAAAATCCTAGAATTGATGGTAATTCAATACCATTAAATTTATTATAAATATATGCAACAAATGATCCAACAATAACACCATTTAATACATTACCAGCAAGAATTGAGTTATATGAACCACCGAATACACCATGGAATCCATTAGCTTCCCCTCCCGCTAGTTTTAGTTTTCCATAGAAAACATTAACAATATCTGCTCCACCAAATGTTGGTTTATCATTTGATGACATCAATATCATTATTAAGGCCATCGTCGCAAATGCGGCGATAGCTGCTTCACCACGTGAATCTTTTGAAAGTCCAAAACCTACACCAATAGCGAATAGGATTGGTAGTGTTCCAAAAATTGCATTTCCACCAGCTGATAATATTTCATGAACGAAACTTGAAAATTCTGTTCCTGATGGTACTTGAGCCCCAATTCTCAATAAAATCGCTGCAACAGGGAGCATTGCAGTTGGGAATAATAACGATTTACCAACTCTTGATAAATTAGTCATTATTTTTTTACCAATACCTGGCTTTTTATTACTTCGAGCTTTAGAAGCTTTTAAAGTTGCTGTTGCCATTCTATTTACCTGCCTTTCTATCTTTAAATTTAATGAAAGCAGTTGTAAAGATGGCCGCTGTTAATGAAAGGAAGAATATAAACGCTACTGCTGCAATTGCATTTCTAGCATTTTTTGCTTCTTTTGTAGGTTTACCAGGTTTTAATGAATCGAAAGTTCAAACTGCGTTTTTATCTTTAGTTTCATCTTTAGTTAAACCATTTTTTCCTTCAGCTTGCATAGCTGCTTCTTTTGTTTCATAAATTTCTTGAGGTTTTGCCGTTCTCATTGTCCCTTTATTTACTTCGTCATTTCCATGTTGGGTTAACTTATAAGTTCAGTGTGTACCTTCACTTTTCTTAGATTTTTGAGCTAATCCTGTAACTGTTCCAACGAATGAAAATAAGAAGACTAATGTAAGTATTCAAAGTGAGACCATTAACCAATCTTTTGGTCTCATATTTGAAATAACTTTCTTTATCTTTTTCATTTTTTTCCTCCGAATATGTCTTTTTAAAAAATTTAGACAAAATAATTATACACAATTTTCTCTTGTATATACAACATTATTTTATTTTAAATTTCCCTTTATAAACACTATTTATTAGGGGTATATGACATTTTTTTAATATATTTAATTCAAAAAAGAAAACACTACTTTCATAGTGATTTCTTTTTTATTTTTATTATCTGTAATTATTTATTTAATAATTTTGCTGCTGCTTCATCAATAATAATTGTTGCATTCTCATGTTTTTGTAAGAATGATGCAGGTACATCAACAGTAACTTTACCTTCAATCATATCTTTAACAGCTTGCGCTTTTGATTCACCTGAAGCAATAAGTAAAATTTCTTTTGCTTTCATAATTGAACCAATACCCATTGATATTGCTGTTTGGGGAACATCAGCTGCCGAATTAAAGTATCTTGCATTTGCATTAATTGTTGACTCTGTAAGAGCAACTTCAGCTGTTCCTCCATTTTCTAATGAACCTGGTTCATTAAATCCAATATGAGCATTTTGTCCTAGACCTAGTAATTGTAAATCAATCCCACCAGCATTTTTAATTGCTTCATCATATCTCGGACCTTCTATTGAAGCATCTGCCATACCTGAAGGCACATGTGTATTTTCTTTATTAATATTTATATGATCAAATAAATTTTTGTTCATATAAAATCTATAAGACATTTTATGTGTTCCTTCAATATTTGAATATTCATCTAAGTTGAATGTAGAGATTGATGACCAATCTAATTTCTTATCAACTAATAATTTATATGTTACTTCAGGCGTTCCACCTGTTGCTAAACCTAAAACTGCTTTTTTATCTTTAATTACTTTGTTAGCAATAATTTCAGCAGCTCTTGCTGACATTGCAGCATGATCTTTTACTATTTCTATTTTCATTTTATCTCCTTATATACAATAATCTTTTATATTATAAGTTATTTTTATTAAAGAAATTACAATAAAAGAAAAATAAAAAAACACTTTTGTGTTTTTAAATTTTATTTTCTCCATCAACATATACTGACTCAATATCTAATGAATCAATATTCATTACAACAAGATCAGCTTTGTATCCTGGTTGAATTTGTCCTATTTCATTTTCTCAACCTAAATTAACTGCAGCATTGTATGATGACATCTTAACGATATCTTCTAATTCATAACCCATATTAACAAGATTCATAAATTGATAGTGCATTGTTGAAGCAGAACCAGCAATTGTATCCGTTCCTTTTAATTTAATAACGGCACCTTTTTTAACAATTGGAATTCCTCCAGACATAGATTCACCATCTGGAAGACCAGCAGGTCTTATAGCATCCGTCACAAGTATAACTCTATCCACACCAACTGATTTAATGGTAAATCTAACGGTAGCTTCATCAACATGAACTAAATCTGCAATTAATTCAGGCATGTTTTTATCATTATAAATAATCGCTTCTACAGCACCAGGGTTTCTATTAGCTACACCAGACATAGCGTTTCATAAATGTGTACATGTATATCCACCAGCTTCAATCGCTTTCATTGTTTCTTCAAATGTAGCATTTGTATGACCAATAGTAGGCATAATACCTAATTTAATCATTTCTTCTGTGAAACCTTCAGGACATACTTCTGGTGCATAAGTTATTTTCTTAATTCCCCCTTGTGCAGCATCTTGATATGTTCTTAGTTCCTCAATAGTTGGAGTATGTAAACATTCCGGTCTATGAGCACCCTTTTTTGCCATTGAAATTCAAGGACCTTCAATATGAAAACCAGCAATTTTTGCACCCTTACTTTTTGCAGCAGCATTAAATTTAAATGCTTCAATAATTGTTTCTACTTCTGCTGTCATAAGTGTAGAAAGATATGTTGTAGTACCAAATTTAACTAGATTACTAGAAATCCTCTCTACAGCTTCTTGCGAATCCATAGCATCATCACCCATGCAACCATGAACATGGGTATTAATAAATCCTGGAACTACTATTTGTTTAGCTTCTCCTGCTTTTTCTATAATATTTTTTATTAATCCATTTTCAATTTCAATATCTGCATTTTGAATTGTAGAATTATGATTAACTATTTTTACGTTTTTTAATAACATTTCTCGCCTTCTTTCTGAATATAAGATCAATTGTATTATTGAGAGTAACTTGATCATGTGTTCTCAATACAAAGATTTCATCTTCTTTCTTAAATTGGAACCCATATTCTTTATGTCAATATTCTTCAATATCTTCAAATCTTATTTCTTTTATTTTTTTATTTAATTCAATTATAAATCTTTTATTGGAAATTAAGAGAGAACCTGAATATCTTTCTCTAACCATTTCCTCTTCAGTTCAAAACTGTTTCTTTTTAGAAAGCCTTAAAGTGATCTCTTCTTTTTCTAAGGTATACAAATAAGAAGTGTTAAACTTTGCAACTACATCCTCATTAGAATCTAATTTATGATAAGTATCCAAAATCTTCAATGTTCTTTCAGTAGAAAAAACTCTTTCTTCAATTTTAAGAATCTCATGTTTTTCTAATTCATTTAAATTCATCTTAGTTTTCTTTATTATCTTTTTTAATTTATCCATTGTTTCTCTAGATGAATTGTCTTTTTGATTTTCAAATCATTGTGACACTATTCTATGTACATATCATTCTTTTGCTTCCAATTCTTCACCTTTGAAAATTTTCTTAATTTTAAAATAAGATAATTCCTCAATATTTTCTGCATTAATTATTGAACGATATTTAGCTCATACTAAAGGAGCTAAAACAATATTGTATTTTCTTTTAAACATAATAATTAAATTATATAGAAAAAACTACCCGGAAAAAGGTAGTTTCATTGTTTATTGCATTATTGTTTAATAATTAAAGAATTAAACATTTCTTTTTAAGTTGTGGTATGTTTTTTCACCATCGAATTCAGCTGTAATACCTAATTGCTCTTCAATTGCAAGTAGTCTGTTGTATTTAGCGATTCTATCTGAACGTGACATTGAACCAGTTTTAATTTGACCAGTATTTAGACCAACTGCTAAATCAGCAATTGTTGTGTCTTCTGTTTCACCTGAACGGTGTGAAACAACACATGTAAATCCAGCTTTATGAGCCATTTCAATTGTATCCATAGTTTCTGATACTGAACCAATTTGGTTTAGTTTGATAAGAATTGAGTTTGCTGAATCGTTTTTGATACCTTTTTTAAGAATTTCGGCATTTGTAACGAATAAGTCATCACCCATAACTTGTATTTTTGAACCATGTTTTTCAGTGAATTTTTTAAATCCATCTCAGTCAGTTTCTGCTAATCCATCTTCAATTGAGATAATTGGGTATTTTTTAACTAATTTACCTAGGTAAGTAACCATTTCTTCTGTTGTAAATGTAACTTTTGTTTTCTTAACTGTTGCAGAAGTAAACCCTTCTTTACCAGCATCGATAGCTGCTTTTAGTTTACCAAATGTATAGATTCCTGTTTTTTCATCATATAGTTCTGATGAAGCAGGGTCCATAGCAATAGCAATAGCACCCTTACCTTTTGTAGCGGCTTTGAAACCAGCTGTTTCGATAGCTTTAACTAGGAAATCAAGAGCTTCTTCGTGTGATTTAAGGTTTGGAGCGAATCCACCTTCATCACCAACTTGTGTTCCGTGACCAGCTTCATGTAATAGTTTAGCTAGTGTGTGGAATGTGTGGTTAGCCATTTGTAGAGCTTCTTTAAAAGTTTTAGCTCCAACAGGCATAATCATAAATTCTTGGAAATCAATTGTGTTTGTAGCATGCTCTCCACCGTTGATAACGTTTAACATTGGTACTGGAAGTTTTCTAGCGTTTGTTCCACCGATGTATTTGTATAGAGGTAAATCAAGTTCATCTGCTGCTGCTTTAAGAACTGCAAGTGATACTCCTAAGATAGCGTTAGCTCCTAATTTTGATTTATTTTTTGTTCCATCTAGTTTAATCATTGTCATATCGATTAATCTTTGTTCTGTTACTTCGATACCGATTAGTTTTGGTGCAATTGTTTTGTTAACGTTGTTAACTGCAGTCATAACACCTTTTCCACCGAATCATGCTTTTTTAAGAGCTGCTGATGCACCTTTGGCTGCACCATCTCTTAATTCTAGGGCTTCTAAAACACCTGTTGATGCTCCTGAAGGAACCATAGCTGATCCGTATCCTCCTAGTTCTGTTGTAACTTCAACTTGAACTGTTGGGTTTCCACGTGAATCAAGAACTTCTCTTGCGTGAATGTTTGAAATTGCTGACATAAAGTCTCCTTATTTAAATATATTTTGTTTGTTTATATATAGTACTATGCATAAATATATGCATTAAAATTATACTCCAAAGTTAAAAAAAATGGTAATAAAAAATAGACTCTAAAGTTCTATTTTTATATTAATTACTTAACTTCAATTAATTTCGATTCTGTTGTAACAGCACCCTTGTTTAGAAGGATTGAAGTTTCACCTTTTGTTTCTGGTGTAACAACAATAATTGTGTCAGTTGTTGGAGCATTTTTAGCAACAAAGTCTAAATCAACTTCAACTAATAAATCTCCTTGTTTAACTTTTTGTCCTTGTTTAACAGCTGGTGTAAATCCTTCACCTTTTAAGTTAACAGTATCAAGTCCGATATGAACAAGAACTGAAACTCCATTTTTATCTGTGATTCCATAAGCATGACCTGTCGGGAAAACTGTTGTAAGTGTTCCTGAAATTGGAGCATAAAATTTACCTTCTGCTGGTGATACTACAACACCATCTCCCATCATTTTTTCTGAAAATACACCATCTTTTAGCGATTTAAGTGTTTTTGCTTTACCTTTTACTGGTGAGTTAATTGCGCCAGAATCTTTTGATTTAGCAAATTTTGAAAATAGTCCCATGTAATTCTCCTTATTTATATTTGTTAATTATATTTTATAGCATTTAATTGCTAATAATATTATATAAGAAAAAGACTGAGTTTTCACTCAATCTTATCCTTGTATTTTTTAATTATTGTTTAGTTGTAGTTTTTTTAACTACTGGTTTTTTAGTTGCAGTTGCTTTTTTAACAGGAGCTTTTTTAGCTACTGGTTTTTTAGTTGCGGTTGCTTTTTTAACAGGAGCTTTTTTAGCTACTGGTTTTTTAATCTCTGTTTTTTCATCTTTTTTAAGTTCTGCAACTTTTTCAGAATCTTTAATTTCTTCAGAATCTTTAATTTCTTCAGTTTTAACTGTGGATGTTGTCTTTGGAAGTTTTTTAACAGCATTATGAAGTTGTTCTGCTTGTGGTCCAAAAATTGCTTGGACATGTGTTGCGGAAGTTTTCATAATTCCGACAGCACCAACAGCTTTTAATGCAGCTTCATTAACTTTTGATGCATCTTTAACATCAAATCTTAGACGTGTTGCACAGTTTGCTGTACCAGTAATATTTTCTCAACCACCATATGCTGCTACGATTCCTTCGGCAATAGGATCAGATTGTGCATCATTATTACCTTTGTTTTTAAAATCAGCTTTTGAGAATAATTTTGTATTATTCCCTCTACCTGGTGTATCAAGATTGAATTTCTTAATTGAGAAATAAAATACTACGAAGTAAATAGGGATGTAAATAGCACCAATAAGGAATGCTCATCAGAAATGAGTTCCTTTCGCCACTGGTAACATACCATAAATTACCATATCTATCATTCCACCTGAGAATGTCATACCAATATGCGCACCAAGAATATTCATGAACATAAATGCAAATCCAGCCATAAGTGCATGGAAACCTCAGAATAATGCAGGAGCTAAGAATAAGAATGTAAATTCTAGAGGTTCTGTAACACCTGTTGTGAATGATGTAAGTGCTGCTGGAAGAATTGTTCCAAGAGCCATTTTTCTATTTTCTTTAGGAGCAGCCATAACCATTGCAGCTGCTGCGGCAGGAAGCGCTAAAATCATGAATGGGAATTTCCCTTGCATGAATCTACCTAAGTTTAACCCTAGTTCATCTTTCATAAATACAAATACTGGTAAGTTGTGTGCTGCACCTTTTGCATCAACAAAATCAATTGAATTGAATTTTAGACCTGACATAGCAATTCATAGAGATGAGTCACCAGCTTTTGTCCCAACAGCTTTTGTTAAATCAGCTAATTGAGTTGCATCCATTGAGTTACCTGCATTATGTCAATCGTTGTAAGATTGTATAAAGTCTCCACCAGCTTTTGATCATCATAGTGGTGCATAGAATACGTGATGTAATCCAAATGGAATTAGAGAACGCTCTATGAAACCAAATACAAATGAATCTAGACCAACAGGTGCTTTACCTGAAACTTCACCAAATTTAGCTAGTCCATATCCAACTCATGGTCAAAATAGTAAGAATGTGAATACTAGAGGAATCATTAATAAAATTACTACTAGTGGTACAAATCTTTTACCTCCAAAGAATGAGATAATATTTGGAAGTTTAATTGTGTGGAATTTATTGTAAGCTCACGCTGTTAAAGCACCAACAAGAATTCCCCCGAATACTGAAGTTTGTAATGATGAAACACCAAGGTTTGTTCCAACAAGTTTATCCATTGCAGACGCTGTTCTACCAGCTCCACCAAATAATACTTTTCATCCATCGTGTATCATAATTACTTTACCGGCATCAGCATGCCCTTTAGGGTAAGTGGCTCCACTTTTGTGAGCAACTTCTGTAATAAATGGAGTTTGTAACATTGAAAATGTCATATAACCAACGATTGCAGCGAAAACCGCTACACCCGCTTCTTCTGTAAATGCAACTGCAATTGCGGCCGCAAATAAAATAGGCATAGCTGAGAATACAGGGTCTCCAAGTTTTTGAACAAATTGTCCAAATACTTCTAGACTATGATTAGATCCAGCATGAGAAGCGATAGCAGCACCAACACCTAAAAATAGTCCTGCGATAGCCATCACAGATATAGGCAACATAAATGCACCCGATATCTTAGATAGAAACTTCTTCATTCCGCCTTTACCATTGTTTACTTTTGCTTTCTTCTCTTTTGGAGAAGATTTTTTAGTAAGTGAAAAAGTCATTTTATTCCTTTCGATTTATATATTAAAATGTCATGATTTAAATCATTGACTATTTTATTATACATATTGTTTTGTATGTATATACAAGTAATTTTGCATATATTAAGTAAAATGAATAAAAAAGTACCTATAGGTACTAGTCTACTCAAAGTTTAAGTGGTTGACCCACTAAAAATGCAAAGCCAATAATTATAAAAACTGCACAAAAGAATAATGGAGCGAATAATTTAGTTCTTTCTCATGGAGGTAAAAACATTCCACTATTTTCATAATCTGAAGATGCTTTTGGATTCATCTTTTTATACTCTTCCATTTGTCTTTTTTTATATTTTTTAGCATTTGCTTTTGCTTTTGGATAAAATGCAAGAATTGCAAATGCAAGAACTATAAATAAAGCACCAAAAACATAATCCGACGTTCCGCTTCTGAAAAAATGATTTTGTTCTATCATACCTGAATGCATTTCTAAATGTAATGGTATTTTATTCATTATTTCTCCTTATTTAAGAATTCAATCTTTACCTTTTTGCACTTCAAATTTTGAAAGACCTTCATAGCCTCTTTGTCTCAATACTTCATAAGACATTAACATAACTGTATTAGCCAAATTCAATGATCTTTCATGTGGCGTCATTGGAATACGAACACACATATCTAGTTTATCTCTCATTATTTCTTTTGGGATTCCTGTGGATTCCCTACCAAACATTAAAAATATATCTTCTTTATGTTTAGAATAATCTGGTGTTGAATGATATTGTTGTCCATATCTTGTTACATAATAAATTGTTTCTTTTCCATATTTCTTGACAAATTCTTTATAAGATTCATGAACTTCATGTTCAATATCCGATAATAACCTACCCGCCGCAGGTCTTTTTAAGAATTTAGGCTTTAACTCAAAAGCAATAGGTCTAATTATATGTAATTTCGCACCTGTTGCAGAACAAGTTCTGATTATATTTCCCGTATTAGGTGAAATTTCTGGTTGATATAAAACTATATGTAACATGTTAAACCTTTCACAATTATAAAATAATTTCTTTTTTCGTTCTTATGTAGAAGGAATCTCTTCTAACTAACTTAGCGTTTACTTCAATTAATTCTTTTTCCATAAATAATTGACAAATTGAAGTTATAGTTGCAGAATGTCATCCTAATGCTTCTTTATATTTATCTAACAAGCAATCATTAGCTGCAAAATATTCTTTTCTTTTTTCAGTTGGTATAATGGCATGTTCAATCATAGCTTTTGTAAGTGAGTTATTAATTTTTTCTTTACCAATTTTATCAATCAAATCTTTTTTAAGGTAAGTAATTTGAACACAAACCAAACCTTTTTCATCATAATATTCTTTTATTTTAACTCCCATATCTTCCAGTTTAAAATCTTCTAAAAAATTAGTTTTTTGGATGTAGGTTTCTTGGATAAAGTTAAAATGATCATTACTTTCTTTTTCAGTTAATCATCTAACATTTTCCTTAATTGAATTAAATCTTTTTGAATTTGATTCTAAAAAGTTTTGAATCCCTGATGCAAGAACAACATAACCTCTACCTTTTTGAGGTTGTAATATACCAGCAGCTACAAAAGTTGTCAACGCTTGTCTAGCGATGATTCTAGAACAAGAAAACTTTTTTGCTAATTGATTTTCAGAAGGAAGAATTGCATCTGGTGCTCATTCTCCTGAAACTATTTTAAGTAATATGTATTTTTGAATGTATTGTCTTATAGTCATACATATATTTTAACAAATTACTTGTCTATACATTCATTTAAATAATTTAAAAAAAGAATTCATAATTGTAAGTTTTATATTATAAATAAAGAATTTTTATTTTTTAAAATTTAGATTTGGTTTACATAATACAAATTTTAAAACTAATAGTAAATAAATTGCATATAAAAAGCATCAACTATGTTGATACTGATAATATAAATTACTTTTTCAATAATAAGAATTCTTTAATTGTCATTATATTTTGTTCTTTTGACCCATAAGCTCTAACATTAATATTTTTATTAGCAACTTCATCATCACCAATAACAAATTGGAATTTAACTTTTGAAGTTTGAGCATTACGCATTTTTTTACCAAGTCTTTCTTTTGAATCATCAATAGAAACTCTAACTCCTACTTCTTCAAGTTGTTTTTTAACTTCATAAGCATAGTCAAGATGATGTTCTAAAGAAACCGGTAATATAACTACTTGTTTTGGGGCTAATCAGAATGGAAGCACACCTTTTGTTTGTTCTAATAGTGTAGCAATGAATCTTTCGTATGTTGAAAGGAAACCACGGTGTATTAAAACAGGTCTAACTTTTTGTTCATTTTCATCTCAATAATGAGCGTCAAATTTTTCAGGTAATAAGAAATCTAATTGAAGGGTTGAAAGAGTAACTTCATGTCCAAGGGCTGTTCTAATTTGAATATCAATTTTGGGACCATAGAAAGCAGCTTCTCCAGTCATCTCTTTATATTCAATTCCAAGATCTTCAAGAACTTTTCTTAATCCATCTTCAGCTTTATTTCACATTTCTTCGTCACCATGATATTTTTCTTTATCTTCTTTATCTCTTAAAGAAAGTGAAACATAATCGATTTCAATATTAAATTTTTGTAATCCTTCTTGAATTAAATTATATGCATTTTTAAATTCATCAATTATTTGATCTTCTCTACAGAAAATATGACCTTCTGTAAGTTCCATCGATCTAACTCTTTCTAATCCAGTTAAAGCTCCCGATTTTTCATATCTATATAAACGTGATTGTTCTGATATACGCATTGGGAAATCTCTATATGAACGTCTTTGAGAATTCAAAATGATAAAGTGGTGTGGACAAGTCATTGGTCTCATAACTAATTCTTCACCTTCAACAGAAACCGGTTCATACATATCATCTTTATAATGAGCTCAATGACCAGATTGAATATATAACTGTTTTGAACCAAATGCAGGAGTTTGAACTTCTGTAAAACCATATCTTTTTTCAGTTTTTCTTACATATTCTTGAATTGTATTTTTAAGAATTTGTCCATCTGGTAAATAAATTGGGAAACCTTTTCCAGCCAATTCACTAAACATGAAAATATTCATTTCTTTACCAATTTTACGATGATCTCTTTCAGCTCTTTCAGCTCTTATTTTTAGATATTCATCAAGTTCTTCTTTTGATTCTCATGCAGTTCCATAAATCCTTGTTAATTGAATGTTCTCAGAATTACCTCTTCAGTATGCTCCGGCTAAAGATAATAATTTAAAATGTTTAACTTCAGAAACCTTCTCAACATGTCCACCTGCACAAAGATCGGTAAATAATGATTCTTGATTTGAAAGATTGATCATTCCATAATAAGTAATTTCTTTTCCTTGTGAAGTAAATTCATCAATTAATTCTTGTTTATATGGTTGATCAGATAAATCAACTGCTTCTGTTTTCATCACTTTATATCCGCCAGCAAGCATTTTTTTCATTTGTTTTTCAATTTTAGCTAAGTCTGAATCTTGAAGTGGTGTTTTAAACTCAAAATCATAATAGAATCCCTCTTCAATCGCAGGCCCAAATCCAAGTTTTGTATTTGGAAACAATTTAAGAACTGCTGCTGCAAGTAAATGTGATGCTGTATGATTTAAATTTTTATTGACTTTCATGTTATCTCCTTTTATAAAAACAAAAAAAGTCTACTCAAGGGGCTAACGTACCACCCTTGAAAGACTCTTTTGTTTTGCTATTATATTTAATAAATAAGTAGTAATGACTATTGCAATATTGCTCCCACTTTCACTAACAGGGATTCGCTTTTCCAATAATACACAATGACATCTTGTCTTATTCATAAATATTATATATCATTAAATTACTTTTGTAATTAAAATTAATCTTATATAAATAAATTAGATACACACATTGTACATAACATAAATTAGTTAACAAAAGTTATATAATTTATTTCCCTTCTAAAAATTAATCTATAGAAGGTGAGTGTTAAGGGGAAAATATGAATATTACTTTAGAAGAAGCAAGAGATGCAATAAATGTATCTCTTAAAAAGGCGAAAGAATTAAATGTTAAAATGAATATATCTATTGTTGATTCTGGAGCAAACTTAGTAGCATTCGCAAGAATGGATGGAGCTTGACTAGGTTCAAAAGATATTTCAATGAAAAAAGCTAAAACAGCTAAATTCTTTGATATGAATACAGGAGAAATTGGAAAATTATCACAACCAGGTGGTTCACTATATAATATTGAACACTCAAATAACGGTTTAATAACATTCCCAGGTGGTATTCCAATTATTAAAAACGGAAATGTTATTGGAGCAATTGGTGTTTCGGGTTCAACCGTTGAAAATGATCATGCAGTAGCGCAAGCTGGAGCAGATTCATTTAAATAATTAATATTTAAAAAGTCAGATTTCTGATTTTTTTTATTTATTAAATTTACATTTAAAAAATACCCGCAAAGGTATTTTAATTTATTCATCATTAAAATAATGAAGATGTGTAAGCAATACCACCAACCATCGCCGCGGCTGCTAGACACGCTGTAATTCCAACTGTAACATTGATAGCTACAGCTTTACCATTTGAAGGTCTTGAAAGAACAAGTCCTACAATCATAGGCATTAAGAATGCTGCTGGATTTAGTACTAAAGCGTATTTTGAACCGATTGTTAATAATACTAATGTAATAAATAGTCCAACGATTGCTGGAGTAAGGTTAGCTGCAACACCAAATGATGCCACGGTAGCAATACCACCAACAAATAATGATGAACCTACAAACTCCATTGTTCCCATTGAAAGAATATCATTTTCACCTTCTGGAAATGCTAATGTTTCAGTAATAACTGTTTTAAGATCTTTAACCATAAATGCAATAATTACAAATACAATTCCTCCAACAAGTGCTCCCGTTAGTTGTCCTGCAAGTCCTGATAATGCTAAGTTTCATGAGTTTGTAGCTAAACAAACTGCAAGTGTAGCCGCTGGGTTTACTCAACCTGTTGCGTTTTTATCAGCTCCAAAAACTGCTTTTTCATAACCAAGAGTTACATAAATTGCAAGCATTAGTGCAAGACCAATACCAGCAGCAATGAAAATTGATTTACCTTTAAGGTCTTTCATTGCTGAAGATTTCGATGTCATCACAACGCTTAGTGCGCCAAGTACTAGGAATAATGTTCCAAGTAATTCGGCAACAAAAACTGCTGAATTTCACATAATTTTCTCCTTTTTATTTATAAATTGTGAGTATTAGAATAATATAATACTTTAAAATTATACAAAAAAATACAGATATTAAAATATAAAGAATATTAAAAAAATGAGCTACTGCTCATTTTTTATGCAAAACTTACTATCAATGCGATGATTAAATATATCACCCCTATGACTAACATTAACCATATTCCAACTTTACTTTTTTTAGCTTCTTGTTCCTCTAATGCTAGTGGAGAATCAACTCTTTTAAGTAAATATTTATCTTTGGTTTTCTGTTTAATAGCTTTTCTATTTAAAGATTGTCTTGCAGTATTCCTACTTGCATAACGTGAAGTAGAAAATCCACCTAATCTTCCAACTAATCATAATAATGCAACCCCAATTTGAACAGCACATAAAGCAGCTCAAATTGATTCTGGTTTAGAATGAATTGCATATCCAATAATTATTATTGAAGAAATTAATAATGATAATATTAAACCAATAGTTATTTGTTTGCGAATTTTTTTATCACTAAATATTTTTTGAAACATATTTTGTTTTTTATTGTTTTGTTCCATCTTTCCTACTTATGTAATTTTCTAAGTCTTAAAACTTTTCTAGATCTTCTTGTTTCTATTTGTTGATATTTTTGACGTCTTTTTGGAAAAACGATTGTTTTAATTTCTTTATCTTCTTTTTCAATTTTTCCTTTATTTAACTCAGTCTCTTTAGCAAACGCTTCTTTTGCTTCAGTTTTTTCAATAGCTTCTTTTATAGGTTCATCAATACGAGTTTTTTCTATAATTGAACCAACTCATTTTTTAGCTTGTTTTTTATCAGCTAGAACAAAATGATCTTTATCGCCAACTTGAACGTAGAAAGGTCTATTTGACATTGAGTATTCTTTAAGGTATTCAGGTATAAATGTTGAATCTTTAAATCCTTGAGCTAAATTATTTAATGAAGGCATAGTTTTAATTAAGTTTATTGTATATGGATGTTTCGGATTATTGAAAATTTCTTCTGTTTCTCCATATTCAACCAATTTACCAAGATGCATAATTAATATACGATCTGAATTAAATCTAACCATTGAAAGGTCATGAGCAATAAATAACATTGCAAGTCCTAATCTTTCTTTTTGTTCCAATAACATATTAACAACTTGTGCTTGAATTGATAAATCAAGAGCTGCAATAGGTTCATCAGCAATGATGAAATCAGGTTTATTGATAATTGCTCTAGCAATACCAACTCTTTGTCTCATACCTCCTGAAAATTCATGAGGATATCTAAATGCATGTGCTGGTTGTAATCCTGCATGCTGTAATGTTGCAAAAACTTCTAATCTAACTAATAATTTTTTAAGTCTTCCTCTTAAGTTGAATGCTTTTTTCATTCCAAATAATTCTTTAACTATCCCTTGATATTTATCAAGTCTTTTGTGTTCTTGCACTAATGAAGAATTTTTATCTTTTTTATCTTTTGTAGAATTATCAACCAATTTCTTAAGTTCTGACTCATTTTTCATAGTTTCATCTTCTGAAATTAAGAAGTCAGTTTCGAAACTTTCAATAAAGTCAAATTTTTCAGCATAAACTTTTGTTGCTTTTGCTTTAACTTCTTCCAATTCAGTTTCAAGAGATGTTAATTTCAATTCTTTTTCTTCTTTTAATTTAGCAAATTCTTTAATGTAATTTTCTTGATAATCAATACGTTCTTTTTTATTATCTGCTTTTGCAATGGCAAGTTTTTTTTCTGCTTCTTTAAGTTTTTTTGCTAACTCTTCTTTATTTCTTAATTGATCTTTATTAATTAATTCTTTTAATTCTTCATTATATTTTTCAATACGGTCTAAAATTATTTTTTTATCATTTTCCAATTCTTCAATTTTTTTATCATTAATGATAGTTGCCTCTTTTAAGAATTCAAAATATGGAGTTGATGAATCTCATTCTATTGCGAAAATCTCTTCATGAATATCAGCATATTTTCTTTTTGCAATAGATGGATCTTTAGCTTCTTGTTTATATTTATCAAATATTTTTTTATAGAGAACTGTTACAGTATGTAAAATAGATTTATTTAATCCATCTGAATCAATTAATATGAATTTTTTATCATTATTTAAAGTTTTAGAAAGTACTTGAATTATTTTTTTATCCTTTGCAATAGAAGCATTTAAAAAGTTTTGTGTTCCATAAGTGCTTGCAAGTGGCATATTAATTTTTGACTCTTTCATTTCTAATTTATGTTGTTCAATCAATTCAGAAAATGCAGCCGAAGAAACATTCACTTCTAAAGCCTCTTCATTTTCCAATTCTTGAACTTCTTCTTTTAGTTTTTGGATTTTTAATTCAAGTTCTCTTGTTGCTTTTGATGCTTTAATATTTTCTTTAGCTAATTTATATTCCTTTTTTGCTTTAAGAAGAGCAATTTCATCTCAAGGACTAACAGCTTCATTTTTAATAATTTCTCTTAATTCTTTTCATTTATTGAAGAATCCATGTAAATTATCAGATGAAGAATTTATGATTTGAGTATGTGCTGCTGATAAAGTTTTATAATAAATCCCGATTGCTATATTAAACAACGAAAGTTTAACATCATTTTTATTACATTGCATCTCTTCTAATTCTTTAATGATTTTTTTGTAAGCTTCAATTTGAACTGTATATTTAAGTTCTTTATGAGCTCATTTTGTCTCATAAAAATATGAATTTAGGGTTGAACTAAAAAATACTAACATCTCAGAACGGTCTTCTAAATATTCATTCACCATTTTTTTATCAGTTCCATTAACTTTCAATGGTTCAGAAATAATATGAAGAATATTTTTTTGTCCATTTAATGAAGAATATGGATCTTGGAAAATCATTTGAGCATTATTTCTTAATGATCTTTCATCTTTTTTACTTATTTTTTTAGAAGCATATTCTTTTCCGGAAATTTCGATTGATCCTGAGTCAGGGATATGGAGTCTTAATAAAGATCTACCAATCGTTGTTTTACCTGATCCAGACTCACCAATTAAACCAACAATTTCACCTTTTTTAATTGTAAAAGAAACATTGTCAATAGCTTTAACAACACCATTTTTAGACATAAATGCTTTATTTAGTTGTGATACTTTTACTACTTCTCTATTTGACATGTTTTTGACCTTTCAATTCTTTTAATGTTGTTCTTGCTCTTTCCATAATTATTTCAACCTCTTCAGGTGGATTAACACTTGGAGAAGATGGATGTAATAATCAAGTTGCAGCAAAATGATCATCCTTAACTTTAAATAAAGGTGGTTCTTTTAAGAAATCTATTTTAAGAGCATAAGGATTTCTCACTGAAAATGGATCACCTTCAGGTAAGTTTGTAAAGTTTGGTGGAGTTCCTGGAATTGTAAATAACCTATCACTATCATGATCAGGATCTGGCATAGCAGCCATCAGTGATCAAGTATAAGGATGTCTAGGATCAGAGAATAATTCTTCTGTTTTACCTTTTTCAACAACTCTACCAGCATAAAATACATAAATATAATCACAAAGTGTTGCGATTACAGCAATATCATGAGAAATGAATATAATTGAAATATTAAATTCACGTCTTATTTCTTCAAATAATTCTAGAACTGATGCTTGGACGGTTGGATCTAAAGCGGTTGTAGGTTCATCAGCAATGATGACATCAGGCATACATGCAACAGTCATTGCAATAATTACCCTTTGTCTCATACCTCCTGAAAATTCATGAGGATATGAATCTATTCTTTCTCTAGCCCCCTTAACACCAAAACGTTCTAATAGTTCTATAGCTTTATCTTTACGTTCTTTTGTTGATTTTAAATCACTATGAAGTTCAAGCGATTCCATAATCTGTTTCCCAATTGTTTTTGTTGGATTCAATGATGTCATTGAATCCTGAGGTATATAAGCAACTTTTTTACCACGAATATCTCTTCATATTTTTTTATTTTCAGTCATTTTAAAACTATCAGCATTTGTTGTTTGAGAAATTTTCTCATTTTTGAGTTTTCTTAATGATTTTTTAAGTTCTTTTTTCTTCTCATCTTTTTTTGCTTTTTTAAGATTTGTTTCTGTAGTACGTATTTGTTCATCGATAACTGTTGTTTTTGGATTTTCGCCCTCAAGAACATTAACTCCATCAATATTTATTGAAGAAGCAACTGTTGTAGAGTTTGAATTCATTTTTAATAATGTTTTAGCTGTAACAGACTTACCTGATCCAGACTCACCAATGAATCCCACAATTGAACCCTTTGGAATATCAAAATCAACACCACGAATAATACGCATTAATTCTTTTTTATTTGTTGGGTGTTTGAAAGAAACTTCTAAGTTTCTTACCGAAATAATGTTTTTCATGTTGTTTCCTTTCTATCCTGAAATTTTTGGATCAAATGCATCTCTTAAACCGTTCGCTAAGTTTTGTAATGAAATTGTTAATAATAATATAACAATTACAGGACCTAAAACATAATATACTTGTTCAAGAATATGTGAACGTCCTGTTTGAATCAAGTTTCCTAATGTTGCAGCACCTTCCGCACCAACTGACATCCCTAAGAAAATCAATGTTGCTTCAAAGAATATAACTGCTGGAACCCTAAGAACAAATGAAACCATAAGTCTACCCATAATATTAGGTAAAATGTGTCTATAAATTCTTCCAAATTTTGAAACACCTGTTACTTCAGCTGCAAGAATGAAATCTCTATCTTTAACTTTAAGTGTAAATAATCTAGCAGCTCAAATTGGGCCTGTTCAACCAACCAGTATTAACACTAGTGCAATTGACCAAAAACCAGTCCCAAGTATTGTTGCAAATAAAATCATTCATAACAATACTGGTGTAGATTTGAATATCTCAATAATACGCATAACAATTGTATCTGTTGCTTTACCTACGTGGAAACCAATTCAAACACCAATACCAACACCAATAATTGTTTCTGTAATTGCAACTAATAGTGCTAATTTTAGTGATCACGCAGTACCAATTCATAATCTAGTTCATACATCTCTACCAACTTCATCTGTACCTAAAATTAAGTTGTGTGAATTAACCATAGTGTTTAAAACGGTAATCCTTACTTGTCCTGTTGATTTAATAACAGTTACACCATCATGTCCAACATTAGCTGGATCAAATGGTAAGTTAGGTGCACCTTTAGGTCAACTTCAATGTCCTGCGACATTACCTGATTTAGGAACTCAATCCGGATTATTTCATTCTGGGATTGAAATCATAAAATCTTTTGTTTGTTCACCGGCTCATGTTGGTTTTAATAAACGAATATCATTACCCCTAGTTCCTGAAATAGGACCTAATTCTGAATATCTTGAAGTTAAAGGAACAATTATCGTTAACATAAGAATCACAAAAATTATAGTTAAAAATAATCAGTTTCATTTATTAGAGAAAAATCTTTTAAAAATATCTTTTGTCATCGTGCTAGCTTTACCAACAACTTGAACATCATCTTTTTCTTTCATCTCCTCAATTACAAATCATTTCGCATTAATATCTTGGAGGTTATATTCTTTGTTGAATTCTGCTGAAGTCATTATTTACCCCCTTCTACATTAGTTTCTATTTTAGCATTTGCTTTATTAAATGCTTGTTTTCTTCCTTTTGCAAGTTGAATACGTTTAAAAATTGACATTTTTTGTGATTGAGCAATTTTAATTCTTGGATCAATAAATACATATAGTACATCCACTAATAATTGAACAAGCATTGTTAATGATGAATAGAATAATATTGAGAATAGAATAATATATGTTTCTTTATTTTGAACAGCTAGAACAATAATACTTGATGTACCTGGAACTGCGAAGAAACGTTCAATAATTAATGAACCTGTTAATAATGTAACAAACATAGGTAGGATTATTGATACCAATGGAATTGAAACATTACGGAAAACATGTCTTCTAATTATTTGTTTTTCTGAAAGACCTTTTGCTCTTGCAATAGCAATAAAATCTGATTTAAGCACTTCAACAACTTCATTACGTGTGTAATAAGTTAAAGTTGCCATACCACCTAATGTTAAGGTAATAATTGGAAGAATTAATGAAAGTGCTTCAAATGATGAACCTAAAGCTTCTTCGAAAGCAACAGGTAATCCAACTCTTGTACCAATCAACATTAGGAATATAGCTCAAATGAATGAAGGCACAGCAACGAATAACATAACGAAAACATTTATTAGTGTATCTTGTCATTTACCACGTTTATAACCAGCTATAAATCCTAATGTAATTCCGACGATTGTTGAAATTACAAATGCAGGAACTGTGACTAACATTGAATATTTAAGTGGTTTAAAGAATATATTAGGAATTGTTGAACCTTTATACGCTTGATTATAAACATCACCAAACTGTAAATGGAAAATTCCTGAAATATACCTTCCATATCTCACCATAATAGGATCATTTAACCCATACCCTTTTGCAAGAGATTCAATATCTGGTGAATCAGGCTGCATTGAAGCATCTTCAAGAGCTTTTGGGTATCCAGGCATTAAATCCATAAGGAAAAATGTTATCGTGATAACTATAAATAGTGAAAGCAATAGTAATGCCAATCTTTTAAAAATATATTTAATCATTTATTTTTTCTCCTTAATCTAAATCAACGTTATAGTCTTGTAGGAATTCACTACCACTTTTTAACGTTCTTTTATGTAGTCATTTTTTAATTACCACAATTGTTGCTCCACCAGTTTCTCTATTAGGAATTAACGAAGTATATTTACTAATAATTGGACGATAATAAACTGCATGATCTTGTAAATAAGCAACTAATTCTGTCATAAATTTATTATCTGCTGTTTTTTCTAAATAACCTTTTGAAGTCATAGCTTGTGTAGCGTCCATTAGTTTCTTTTTATCATCACTAAAGTTTGAGATTTGGTTTTGAGACATTTTATAAATATCTTCAGTTGTAATTGTTTTTACAACATTTTCATCAATTTGATATTTAGTCATCAATTTTTGAAGTTCAGGTTGATTAGCAACATCAAGCATTTGCCCAACTATAATACCTGTTCTTTCTATACCTACAATACCTTGCAATGCAGAAGAGGCTGCAGGATAATCTGGATTTCATGCAGCATATTGAAATTCAGCTTCATTATGTTGAAATGCATTTAAGTGTGTTGACCATGTAGGGGGTACAACTCTCTTAAATTTAATTGCCCCACCAGATGCCTCATTAAAAATCTTAATCATTGTTGATCATTGCTTAACTAATTCAGATGAATCTTTCCCTTTATCAGCAGCACCTCATGTTTGTAAAGGAATATATGCTGGATTACTTGGTGTAGCACCAATATCACTTGCAACTTCATTTAAGATTTTCTTTGCATTATCAAATGCTGGAGATTTTGCTGATTCGAATTCTGAATCGCCATGACTATTATATTGATGTTTCATTTCAATATATGAAGGTGCAACCGTTGGTTTAGCTCATATTGAACTATCAACCTTATTTGTAGCTGGTCTTGGATTTTTATCATTCTCCTCTAATAATTCTCAAACGGTTTTATCATTCTCTGTAGTTTTTTGTTCTGGGGCTAATGGTGATAATAAAGCTAGTTTTTGGGTTGTTCCTGAAGCAGCAACAGAACCTGCATATCAGTTATAAGCAGCATCCATGGCTTTTCTTAATTTCATACCATTCCCATTATAAAATCCATTTAGTGCAGAAGGATCTTTAAGGATTTTATCTCTTGTATCCATCCCTTTACCATACATAGCTTCCATACCTTTAGCATTGTAAGCACTCGCTATACTTTTAGGCATTGTTGGATTTCATATTAATTTATTTTGTAATCCAGATTTAAATACTTTCGATAAAGTAGCTCCATATTTATCAGCATTTGCTCTGATTTGTAATTGAATATCTGGATTCTTTCAAGCTTTAAGATCAAAGATAGATTCCAAACCATTTTCATAACCTGTTTTTCTTGCTAATGCTTCAGCTTGTGGATCCGCCCCTTCTGGTGTAATATGATAAGTATATTTTGTAATTCTTGTTTTATCATTAACAAAGTTTTTATCTCAATAATGATTATTTTTAACTATAGTATATCCATTTAAAAAACTATAACTTGTATAAAAGTATGGAGAAACACTTAATATATCTTTAACGCCTGAAAGTTGTGAACCATCTTTCCCATATGTTGTAATACCATACTTAACTTCTGGTCTTGAATTACCTTTAGCTAATTCATCAATTTTAGTTGAAGGTGCTGGAGAAAAGTAAGAGTTATTTGCAAACAGTGAATTAAGAATCATGTTAGATGGTTTTGTAAGTGAAATTTTAAATTCACGATCCTCTTTTTTAAGTTTTTGCCCATCTTTAATCGTTTGTTCAACATCAACACCAAAAAGATCTAATAGATATCCATTAGTATTGTTTAAACTTTTATCATTAGCATCTAATTCAGAAAGTGATGTGAATTGAGGTAGTCCAGGAATACGTTTTCCACTTAAAATACCAGTTTCTCTAACTTGTTTAGAAGCTGCAAGTGAACGCATCATTCCGTAAAAATAATCTTTTGCATTTAGAGTATATTTTGAAACTTCGTTTTTATATGTCGCTCATTTCACTTCTCTAATTTTAAATTTATAATATTTAAAAGCTGTTTTGGTTGTACCATTAACAATATCTGTTGGTTTAATTTCAGTTCATTGAATTCCATCTACAGAACCTTTAATAGATTTTGCACCTTGGAATTCAACTTCTTCTTGTTGGCTTTGTTCTCACACAATTTGTTTTGAAGGATCTGTGTTTTTTAAATCTGAATTAACTTTTGCTTTATTTAAGCCTGTTGCTTTTGTTCTCAAAAGAGGTAATGTTCTACCTGAAGAACTCCCATCATCTGTAACAGAGTTACCAGAGATAAATTGAGGATCAAATGTTCTTTGAGCAAGTGGTGCTAGCGTACCGTATTTATTAATCTCAGTTCTTTTAAATCTATAATATGTTGCAAAATCACGATTATTTTTACCACATGAAACTGCAGTAACAACCGGAATAGCAATTGTTAATGTAGCTGCCATTACTCCTAATGAAATTTGTTTTGTTTTTCTTGTCATTTTATCTCCTTTAATTTAAGTAACTATTTTTTAAAAAGTTTGTTACCTATTTTTATATATTCATTAATGAATGTTTCAAGCGAATTAAACGCTTCTTTATAGATGTTTTTATCGTATAAATCGATACCAGCATCTTTTAATATTTCAATTGGCCAATCTCTTCCACCTGCTGAAAGAAATTTATCAATATAATTTTGTAGTGCTTCTGCACCATCTTTTTTATACCTTTGGAAGAATACAGTTGCCACTGTATATCCTATTGCATATTTATATACATAGAATCCATAGTAGTAATGTGGAACCATAATCGCTCCTCATTGTTCATCTTCTTTATATTTAGGATTTTTCTTATTTGTATATTTCTTAGAGTTCTCAAAGTAAATGTTTGAAAGTGCCTCATATGAAGAAACTGGTTTACCTTCTTCAATTGCTTTTAATAAATCATATTCGTAATTAGATCACATTGTTTGTCTCATGATTGTTCCATCGAAACCTGAAATTGCAGATTCTAATAAATCGAATTTTAATTTATCATCTGTTGTTGTTTTTAATAAATAATCTGTAAGCATCAATTCATTAAAGATTGATGCAATCTCCGCAAGGAATATTGGATAACCTGATAATGAAATAGGTTGTGTTTTATCTGAATAGTAAGAGTGCATTGAATGCCCTAATTCATGAGCAAGAGTTTCAACTGATCTTAATTCTCCATCTCAATTCATTAAAATATATTTAGCTTCCAACCCATGAGAACCACCAATTGAATAAGCTCCTGAACGTTTATTTTTAATAGTCATATAATCAATTCATCTATCATTAAAAGCTTTTTTAATAACATCTGTATATTCTTGACCCATTGGTTTTAAAGCTTCCAAAATTAATGCTTGCCCTTCTTCTACTGTATATTCTGATTTAACTTTTACTAGTGGAACTGATGCATCTCATACTTTAAATGTTTTATTAAATTTTGTTTTAAAGAATCTTTTCTTAGCAGTTGCATATTTTTTAAAAACAACTTTATTTTCTTGAACTGAAGAGTAAAGAGTTTTTAATAATTCTTCATCAGCCTTATCTCTTGTGATTTCTGCTTGAACAGCTGAATCATAATTTCTTACTTTTGCCATAACAGCTGTTTCTTTAAAATGTTGGAAAAGTAAATTCGATAATGATTGCTTATGCTTTAAATAACCATTACGATAATTAATCATTGTTGATTTACGAACAGCTTCATCTGAATGTTTCATTAATTTCGACCTATTTGCTGAAGTGATTTTAATTTTTTTACCTTTTGAAGTTGTTGCATAACCATAATCTAATTCTGAATCAGTAATAATTTCGAATGTTGAAGATGCATCAATATTCGCTCTTGAAGATTGAGTTAAGAAGTTTTCTATCTCATCAGATAACTTATGTTTAAGTTCATCGAGTGTTCCAATGATTGCTTTTTTATAATTTGCGAAAGATTTCTTTTTTGATCATTCACGTAATTTTTTTTCATGTTTAAACATTCTATTTACTTCAGAACCAAATTCTTTTTGGAGTTTAAAGAATTCAAATTGTAACTCTTCTTGCATTTGTTTAAATTTTGGATCTGCAATATTTTGGTTTAAATTATTTGAAATATAGTTTGAAACCTTATTTAAAGTCAATGTCATCTCATCATCTTTTTTAAGCGAGTTTAAGTATTTTCTTTCACTGTCATATTTGGAATCTTTTATTTTAATAGCTGCTTTATATTCAGCAATAGCTCTTTTAAATCAAAACTCATATGTTTTTCCTTCTAAAATCGCTTCTAAATCTCATGTATATTTCTTTTCAACACTTTTATGGCTTTTATATTCTTTTGCTTGTGACATATTTCCTTCTTTCTATTATGATTTCATTTCCTAAAAGGGGGGTAGGCACAAATAAAAGAATAAGGTTTGTGTTTATTAAACAACTATCCTTACTCTTCATCAATAGTTATTGTCATAGCACCATCGCGTTAGCGAGACAATGTAAAGTATTCCCCTACATTGCACAATAAGAATGCATAACTTTTCTTATTGTTCGGCTTTGGCCCTTTCAATTACTTCATCGGTATCCCTCTGTAATTTACTAATGCTTCAAGCACCTCTAATCTTTAAATGTTTTTTTATCCTTTTATTTTTTTGTAATCAATTATATAAATTATATATTATTTATTGAAAAAAGCAAGTATAAAGGGGCTTTGAAAGGAAAATCTAACTATTAAAAATAAGAAAAAATACGAAATTAATCGTATTTTATTAATGACACTGTTTCATATTTTGAAAGTGAAGGTTCATGTTTTACAAATAATAAGTTAATTAAGAAAACAAGTTTTTTTACTTCTCCACCTAATTCTTCTACTAATTCGATAATAGCTTTGGTTGTACCACCTGTAGCCAACAAGTCATCTACAATAGCAACAGTTTGACCAGATTTAATTGCATCTTTATGCATTTGTAGTTCATTTGTTCCATATTCAAGATCATATTTTCTCTTAATTACTTCACTAGGTAATTTACCTGGTTTACGAACCATAATGAATGGTTTTTTTAATAATGCAGCCACTGGTGCTCCAAATAAAAATCCTCTTGCATCTGCTCCAACGATAACATCAACGTCCTTTGCTTCTTCTGCCATCATTTTAATCACTTCATTGAATACTTCACCGTCCGCTAATAATGGTGAGATATCTTTAAATCCAATTCCTTCTTTTGGGAAGTTTTGAATTTCTCTTATATATTTTTTTAGTTCCATAACTAATAGATTATAAAGAAAAAAATGCCCTCGAGCATTTTATTCTTTAAAAATTTTACTAATTAGTCAATTTTAACTTTAACTGATGCACCCATTGATGTTTTAACAACAACGTTTTGGATATATGCACCCTTAACTACTGATGGTTTTAGTTTTTTGATTAATTCAAAAACTGTTTCAGCATTTTCAACAAGTTTTGCATCATCAAATGATTTTTTACCAATCATTGTATGAACATTTCCTTGTTTATCTGTTCTATAGTTAGCTTTACCAGCTTTTAGGTCTGTAACTGCTTTTCCTAAGTTAGGAGTAACTGTTCCAGTTTTTGGGTTAGGCATAAGACCTTTTGGTCCAAGAACTTTACCGAATTTACCTAATGTCATCATCATTTTTGGTGTAGCAACAATAACATCAAAATCAAAATCACCTTTTTTAAGGATATTTGTTAATTCTTGTGGATCAACTGCAATATCTGCTCCCGCTTCTTTAGCTGCTTCTAATTGCTTAACATCATCTGATGCTGCAAGAACTCTGATTGATTTCCCTGTTCCGTTTGGAAGAGAAACTGCTCCTCTAAGTTGTTGATCAGCTTTTCTTGTATCAAGATTTAAATTGAAAACAAGTTCTACTGATTCATCAAATTTTGCATATGATGCTTCTTTAGCAAGTTTAATTGCTGATGCTAGATCTAACATTTGTGTTGAATCTACTTTAGCGTTTGACGCTTTTACGTTTTTTGAGATTTTAGCCATTATTTATCTCCTTCTTCTTCAGCTGATTGAGCAATTGCATTAACTTCAATAGCTTGTCCTTTAGTTTCAACAGCTGTTGCTGCTGCTTCTTCTAGAGCTGCTTCTTTAGCATTTGCAGTTGCAATATCTTTTGCTGCTTCTTTAGCTGCTGCTTGAGCTTCTTTAAGGTCAACAAGTCCTTCAACAACAACACCCATATTTTTAGCTGTTCCTGCAATTTGTTTCATAGCAGATTCAATTTTATTTGTATTTAAGTCAACAAGTTTATATTCTGCAATTTCTTTTAATTGGTCCATTGTGATTGTTCCAACAATATCTGTTTTAGCATTTGCTGCTCCAGATTTAATTCCTGCTGCTTGCTTAATTTTGTAAGATGCAGGAGCTGTTTTTGTTTCAAATTTGAATGATCTGTCTGAGTAAACTGTAATTATTACAGGAACAGGTTCACCATTTCTATCTTTAGTTTCATCGTTAAATGCTCTTGTAAATTCAGGCATTACAATTCCAAGCCCAGCTAGTTCTGGTCCAGGTTTTGCTTGTCCTGCATTAAATTCTAGCTTAGCGATACGTGTGATTTCTTTAGCCACGAGCTACCTCTTTTCATTTTTATAAATTTTTAGTCCTCTGCGCGGTATAACGACTGGTGCATTTTGCATGTCTTCCGCTCACTATTTGGATCGCACTATACTAAGTGCTTATTTATTATATCAAATAAAAATAAAAAAGAGCTTAAATGCTCTATTTTTTCAAAGTTATTTTAAGTATTTTTTTCTATCAATTCTGTTTTTTCAAATTTTCTTTTAAGTAATCTATTAAAAATCGGAAAAGTTATAAAGATAGTTAATTGAACAAAAAACATAATTGAACCTAAATAATTTTTAACTCCTTCTCCTCTTTCGAAAAGTCCATATGAAGAAGTTTGATTAGGTTTTTTTATTAAATCTATATATATTGTTGAGTATATTAGTGAAAATATTAGTGAGCCAAATATTCCTGCTATAGCTATTATTGATGCAACTCAAAATATAATTGAATGCATTTTGGTTGTATTTAATTGTTTACGTTTAATTGTATAAATAAGAATAATAGATGCTAATAAACCAAAAATAAAGAATGTAGGTCAATTAGACAAACTATCAATTAAAGAATCGGTATTTAATACAATTGAAGGAATCAATAAAATCAATGCTCAGAAAATTATTATTCCTGCAGTATATATCAAAGTAGTTTTAAATCCACCTACTTTTCCTTTCATTCATTTCATTCCGAAAAATAAATTTGTTTCCACTCCTTGCTCAATAGCGGCTCAATACCCTGCAGAATAACCATTAACAACACCTCAAGCTGATATTGCAATAAACATATAAACTATGATCCCCAAGGTTTTTTGTGCAATAGGGTTACCAAAAACATCTTTTAAAATAATATCAACTGAAGGGGCAGTATGTAATATAGAAGCAAGAGATATTAATGAATTAACAACAATAACAATTAACATACCAATGAAAAGAATTTTAGGTATTTGTTTTTCACCATTTTTAACTTTCTTTTGCATGGTTGCAACATTTAAAAAGCCATCATACGCAAATAAAACCGCTGGTAAAGCTGCAATTATTAATATTGGATTAAATTGACCATGTGTAAATGCATTAGAACCATGCAAAGGATTTTGTAAATCTAAATAGTGATGTGAAGTTGCCATACCAACCCCAATAATAATAGCTGCAATTAATGGTATAAACTTCAAAATAACCGTTACTTGTTGAAAAATACCAGATGCTTTAACAGATGTAACATTAATAACTATTAAGAAAGTTGTTATGAATAAACCAAATAAAGCATGACCTCAAATAGGTATTGCATTATTCTTCATTCAACCCGCTATGACCATCCCTTGAAACGTAGCTTCAGAAGCAAAAAAACCCAAAACAAAAGTAAAGAATCCTGTATAGAAAAATGAATATGTAAATTGTGAAAAATACCCCATTTTTTCTCCACCAACAAATGTGGCCCACTTAGCAATCCCCTCAGTTTTTGATTCCATTTTAGTAGTACCTATCTCAGAAAAAGAAATAGCTAAACCTAATGCTAAAATACCACCAACTATTCATGCCACCAGTCATGTGGCTCCATTTTGATTTGTTATTCTTGAAATTGAACCGTTTTTAAAAAATATTCCAATCCCAACAACAGAACCTATCAACATAGATATAGCAGCTCAAAATCCCATTTTTCTAGCTTTCTTAATTGACATAACTTCTCCCTTTTTCTTCTTGGTGATTTCTATCTATAAAATTTCATTAATTAATTAAACATCTTGAAATATACATTTACATAACTTTTATTAAAAATATCTTTTTTATATATTTATTTATAACATACACCCTTTTATATTAAAAATATCTGAATATTAAAAAAATATAACTATTCCTTCTTTAAATAAAAAATAGTATAAAAAAACACCCTCATAGGATGATATGGTTGCCCCTGCAGGATTCGAACCTGCGCATGTCGATACCAAAAACCGATGCCTTACCGCTTGGCCAAGGGGCAATATGGTGGAGGGGGAGGGATTCGAACCCCCGAACCTTTCGGAGCCGGGTTACAGCCGGATGCATTTGGCCACTTTGCTACCCCTCCATATTGCTTAGTGTATAGGTTGCTTAATTATTATATCTAAAAAAATGTGTTTTATACCAAAAAAATAAAGGCTAATATCTTTGTTAAAAAATTTTTTAATTTTTAAAATAGCAAACCAAGTTTGAAAAAAATATTTTTTTAACATATTTCATATGTTTTTTAAACTAAAAAAGTTATTTTTATCTCAAATATTTTTATAGTTTTACTCTAAAATTCATTTGAATAATATTGATATAAAAAAATATTTAAGTTTTTTTATTACCGTTTGAATACATAAAGAAAAATGAGCCAAGCTCATTTTAAATTATTCAGAATCAAGTGTTTTAATGTGCTCAATAGAAAGTTCTGTAGGAGTTGCTCTATCAAATAGATTTAATTCAACTACAACAACAGCTCTTTCTTCATCATAACTAACAATAGGGCCTTTAAGTCCTTTTGTTGCACCCTCAATAACTTCAACAATTGTTCCAATTTCAAATTTTGGAGCTGTAAGTTTTCCTGCTTTATAATCTTCAAAAGCTTGTTTAACAGCTTTTTCAATACGTCTAATTTCTAAGTTAGAAACTGGTGTTGGTTTTGTTCTTTGACCTGATGATCCAACAAGACCTGTCACATATTGAGTATTACGTACAATGAATCATGCTTCATTAGTCATAACCATTTTTATAAAAATATATCCTGGAAACATATTTCTTTCTTTGAATTTACCTGATGGTGTTATATGTGGAACCATAGCCACTTTGAATTCTGAAATAACTTCTTCAAGTGATTCAGAAACTACTCTATTTTTTAATGATTCAACAACTTTTTCTTCTTTTCCTCTAATTGTTGTAACCATATATCATTTCATTTCATTTTGCATTTATAAACCAACTCCTCATTTGTCTCACAATGTTGTGAACCCTAGTGTAATTAAAAATAATACTATAGATGCGATTGCAATAAATATAAGCGTAATTCAAAAAGTTTTCCAAGCAACACTACCACTAGGTCACCTAACTCTTTTTAATTCTTTAAAAAAACCTTTAACATTATCTTTTGCAGCAGCTGACCTTGAGATTTCTCTTGGTTTTTTAACTTTTTTTTGTTTTGGTTCTTTTATAGGTTTTTTCTTACTCATTTATTTTTCCTCTTTATGCAGGGTTTTTGCATTACAATTTTTGCAAAATTTATTTTTTGTTAATCTTTCAGTAATTGACTTTGGTGTCGAATAATTACGTGAACGACAAACCTCACACGCTAGTATAACTTTTTTTCTATTCATGGGGTAATTATACCAATAATTAGTGATTTGAGTTGTTTTATTTGTTTTATTGTAGTTGTATTTTCATTTTTCTTTTAATTTCCATTAGTGTTCTTTCAATAGTGTATCTAGAAACCTTATATTCTCTAGCAACAAAACTGATACATTTTCTTGCTTCAAATAATGAAAGATACACCGAAAATTCAAAAGGTTCTAAAACACTAAAATCAAGATCAAGACTAGTATCAGGCATTGTGAAGCATTGAATATTATATTTTCTATCTTCCAATTGTGCACTTTGATTAAGAATTTTATATTTATGTGTATTATATTTTCTTGATTCATTAAAAATGATGTGTTTTAACCTTATGCAAAGAAATGTTTTTAACTTTAATTTGTATTCACTTTTAAATTCATTTACTAATCCAGGAAGTCTGGATAAAAAAATGTTTTTCATATCCTCTTTTTCCAAAGGGGTTGAAGAAAAACATCAGCTATTATTAGCTATTACTAAATCGAACGCTTCTTCATATTCATGAAGCATTGCATTTATAATTTTAGTACTATTCAGTTTTTTGATATCTGAAATGCCTTGTATAAGCATGTTACCTCCAACTTATAAGTTAGATAATAAGATACCAGTAGCAACAGAAACGTTTAAAGATTGAACTGTACCACTCATTGGTATATAAACGTTTTGATCCGATTGTTTCAGGATTGGTTTTGAAACCCCTTTTCCTTCATTTCCCACAACTAATGCCATAGGTGTATTGAATGTAACTTTATTAACGGGCGTTCCTTTTTCCAATGCTGTTGCATAAATTCAAATGTTCGCATTTTTAATTTTCTTGATTGCAGTTTGCATTGAATCAACACGAATAACTTTAACACCTACATATCCTCCAGAAGATACTTTTAGGACTGTTGGAGTTACTTCTACTTGTCTATCTTTTGCAATAACAATGTGTTTGATTCCGAATGCATTTGCGGATCTTAAAATAGCTCCAAAATTATGTGGATCTTGGATTCTATCTAAAATTAAAAATTTTTCAGGATTGTCTTTTAATAGATCATCTAGTGTATAGTAATTAAATTCTTTTAATTCTGCTATAAAACCTTGATGATTCTCTTTGGTTAACTTATCCATTTCTCTCTTTGAAGTGATTTGAACTTTAATCCCATTATCAATCTTCTTTTCGGTAGGTTTAAGAAGATAAACCTTACTTAGCGGTAATTTGTTTTCTAATGCATCAAGCACTGAATTCTTACCGCAAATTAATTTTCCCATATTTTTCCTTTCATAAGTGTTGAATACACACATTAGATAGTGTTTATTACACTTAAATAATCCCCTCTTGAATTAATGCTTCTCTATATTTGTCAGCTTCTTCATACTTCTTCGCATTACGTGCAGCTTCTCATTTTTTATAAGTTTCTTTTGTTTTATTAGAAATCATATCTTTTTTTGTAACTAACCCAAGTAATTCCATATTAGCCATAAGTTCTTGACCTATTTTTTGATCTCCATTATTAAATCCTTTTAAATTTGCAAATAATTTTTCCATACCTTTGGCAAAATCTCATTCTGAAATATATTGTGAAATAGTTTCATCTTTAATTTCTAGTTTACCTTTTATTTGAGCTTGTTTAAAACCTTTAATTAGTTGATTGTATTTTTTTTCAACATTATCCATTAAATCTTTAGTTAAGTTTATTGGTGCTGTTGGTGATGTTGTTAAGAATAGTAATCTTAAAACACCTGGATTAGTTTCTTCAAAGAATTCTAGTGCATCTTTAACATTGCCAAGTGATTTAGACATTTTTGATCCATCAACATTTATATGACCAGTATGTTTTCATTCATTTGCAATTGGAACACCTACGAGTGATTTAAATTGAGCGTTTTCATTTTCATGATGTGGGAATATTAAATCTATCCCTCCTCCATGAATATTTAAAGTTCCTTTTCCAAATTTTCTAACAAAATAAGCACATTCTGTATGTCAACCAGGACGACCTTTACCTCATGGCGAGTCAAAAAGTACTCCTTCTATTGTTTTTTTTCATAAAGCAAAGTCTCCAGGATGTTTTTTACCTTCACCTTCTTCAAATCTCATTTCATCAAGTTTTCTATTAGCAATTTCTCCATAATTCTTTTGACTTGTTACATCAAAGTATACATTTCCATTAACCTCATAAGCTGAACCATTAGCAATCATTTCTCCAATGAAATCCACCATTTCTTGTATGTTATCAGTAACATTTGGCATTACAGTTGGTTTTTGTACATTAGCTTTTTCTAATAAAGTTTGATAAACCTTTGTATAACGTTTTGCTATTTCTTTTTCAGTTACGCCTTCTTCTAAAGCTTTTTTGATAATCTTGTCATCAATATCTGTAATGTTATGAATAAAATTAACCTTTAAACCTTGTGCCTTTAAGGAACGAATATATATATCGAATGTAATTATTGGACGCATGTTCCCGATATGGGGATTATTATATACTGTAGGTCCACATACATAAATTGTTTTTTTCATATCTTCTCCTTCATTTCCATAACTATTTCGTAATTTCTTTTCTATCAACGGTCCAACAATTCTATAAGTTAAAGTAATAATTGTCACATTTGAAAGAATTTTGATAGGTGAAGTCATTAAATGTCCTACATATGAAACTCCATAAGAAACACCTAAAGATTGACTATCAGCTAATGGTGTCATTAATGAGTTATGCACTTCCAATATTGCTGCAAACATAATGATAGGTGCAACCATTTTAAATAATTTAGGTTTTTTTATAAATCTTAATACTGTATGAACAATCATAAGAACAACCATTCCTCCACAAGCTAGAAGTTGAAGTATTCATCTTGTTTTAATTGGTGACTTAGAAGCTTCCAATGTAGCTTCAGGTATAAATTGAATCCCTACAAAAACACTTGTTGTTAATACTATTAAAACTATTAGAGTTGCAAAATAATGAGTATTAATCGATCTTTCTTTCCGAACCATAAAGAAATATACGACTCCAGGAACAAAACCAGACATAGCCATAATAAATGTATAAGCAGGATGATAATAAGTAGGTAACATAGCAAATGATAATAGATCAGCAATAACACCAGTAATCGCACCAATAATTGGTCCAAATAAATAACCAGTAATCTTTACAGGTAATCCACCAAAAGCGACTTTAAATGAAGGAAATGTGGTAATCGCAAATAATTTCGAACCAATAATTACAAATGCAACAGAAGCAGCTACAAGTATTGACACATAAGCAATTTTTTTATTATTTCATTTAAACATATTTAAATTATAAAGAAAATAAGAGAAAGACCACAAAGAAAACCATACTTAATACTATTAAATAAATCCATAAAACAAAAACGCACTATCTTAAGCACGTTTTGAATTTATTATTTATGATACTTAGAACCCGATTTAATTGAAAATGCTCTAAATAATTGCTCAACAAGCATAACCCTAAACATTTGATGCGGAAATGTCATGGGAGAAAAATTTAATTTCTCTGAAAATTGAGATTCATCAACTCCGTATGATCCACCAATAACAAATGTAATGTTATCTGTTTCGGTAAATTTAGCAGAAAACTCTTCTGATGAATATTGCTTACCTTTTAATGAACACAAAACAACTCTTGAATTTTTAGGGATTAGAGATTGAATAATCATTGTTTCTTTTTGTTTTACAACTTCGATATTTCTATCATTAACTGGTTTAACCTCTGATAATCTTACATGAGCATAAAATCCTAACTTCTTAAAGTAATCTTTATAAAGTGTTTTTCATTCTTTACCAAGGGTACCAACTGCAATAATATTAATTTTCATTATCTTCTCCTTTTTTATGTCTTAAGTTCATGTGGAACATTAACATTTGAATATCTGCCGGATTAATTCCCGAGATACGTGAAGCTTGACCAATTGTTGTAGGTCTAACTTTATTCAATTTTTGTCTAGCTTCCGTTGCCAAATTAACAATCGTATTATAGTCAAGATCTTCGGGTAATTTCAGTTTTTCAAGACGAAGCATTTTCTTAGCTTGAGTTAATTGTTTTTGAATATAACCCTTTAATCTAATTTGTGTTGTTAATTCATGAATATATTTAAAATCCGTAACATCAGATGGGTTAATTTCCGGCCTTGAAATAACTTGTAGTAATGAAGGTCCTGAAGTTATATTGTGCTTCTTAGCTAATTCTGCATTTGAAGAAAGATATGTATTGGTTAATCTTTCAATTTCATCGTCAATTGATTTGTATTTTTTAACGACTTTTGCATATTCTTCATCACTTATTAAACCAACTTGATTACCAAGGTGAGAAAGACGTTTATCAGCATTATCATTTCTTAGTAATAATCTATACTCAGCTCTTGAAGTTAACATCCTATATGGTTCTCTAGTTCCTTTAGTTACAAGATCATCAATTAGAACACCTAAATAACCAGCATCCCTAGTAATAACCATCGAATCCTTACCTTCTAGTTTTAAACCAGCATTAATTCCAGCATATAAGCCTTGAGCTGCAGCTTCTTCATAACCTGAAGTTCCATTAACTTGTCCAGCAAAGAATAATCCTTCTACATGTTTAGCTTCAAATGATCTTTTTAATTGTAAAGAATTAATAGCATCATATTCAATTGCATATGCTCATTTAACTACTTTTGCATTTTTCATTCCCGGTATAGTTCTTAACATTTGATCTTGAACATCAATTGGCATAGAAGTGGATAATCCATTCACATAAATTAAATCCCCTTCTTTTGTTTCTGGTTCAAAGAATATTTGGTGCCTCGGTTTATCTCTAAATCTAACAATTTTATCTTCAATTGATGGACAATATCTTGGCCCAACACCGTTAATTAATCCTGAATACATTGATGATCTTTTAACATTAGCATCAACTATTTTATGAGTTTCTTCATTTGTGTATGTAATTCAACAATGGACTTGTTTTTCTAATTTAACACCAGATCTATTTGAAAATGTGTAATCAGAAACTGGAAGAATCTCTTCTTCTACTTCTGAAAAATCAATAGATGATGTTAACACTCTTGGAGGTGTTCCTGTTTTTAGTCTAATTAAATCAAATCCATTTGCTTTTAATGACTCTGAAAGTTTATTGGTTGTTCTTTGCCCATCTGGTCCACCGACGTTTTTATCAGAACCTCTTAGGATGTAAGAATCCATATATGTTCCCGTAGTGATAATAACTACTTTTGCTTCAATAATTGTTCCATCTTCTAATTTAACCCCAACAATCTTTTTGTTTTTAACCATTAGTTCAGTAATCATATCTTCAATAACGTCTAAGTTATCTAATTTATTTGTTTCTTCAAACATTAGTTTAGAGTATAAATCTTTATCAATTTGCGCTCTTAAAGCTCTAACGGCAGGACCTTTAGATTCATTAAGCATTTTAATTTGAATCATTGCTTTATCTGAGAAATAACCTTGCATTCCTCCCAAAGCATCAATTTCTCTAGTTAAAATACCTTTTGCTGGTCCACCAATAGATGGATTACATGGCATCATAGCAAGTTTTGTTTTATCCAAACTTATTAATGCTGTTTTATGATTTTTGTGTGCTAAAGCAAAGGCCGCTTCCATTCCAGCGTGTCCCCCACCTATTACAATTGCTTCATAGTTCTTATTCATTATGAATAAATTGTATCAAATTAAAGATTAAATAAAATAAAACCCTTAGGGCTTTATTTTTTATTAGTTTTAATCTTTAAAATATTTATCAATATCTTCTAGTAACATGTTGTGTTCGTAATTGTCTCAATTGTAATAATGATTTATACGATCGAAATGATCATCTTCTTTATAAATAGTGTGAGCATTTTTTATAAGGTGACTAATACCAAATCATCTATTTTTATAAAAATATTCTTGATTATTATAAGTTTTCAATGCATAATTACCTTTGTTGTCATTTTCGTTTTCATCATACCACACCCTACTATTCAATCTTTCATCTATTTTTTTATATCTTTTTCATTGTTCTTCAGTAACTTCAAAATTTTTAATTAAAGGTGTTTTATCATCAACATAATGAACTGCAAGTTTAGTTAAGAATTTTTTACCATTCCACACTGCATCCGTCATTGTATCGGCGCGACCCATAGTTTCATAATCTCCGACTTTTGAGTTTAATTTACTTTTAGATATTATTAATTTTTTTGCATCATCAAGATAAAATGAATTAGCTGCAATTTGTTTATTGTAATCTGTTAACTTTGTAAACTTTCTTAAATCTATACTTAAATTATGAGAACCAAAGAAAGCTCCACCATAAGCATTATAACCATATTCGTGTTTTCAAGATTCAAGATATAAAAACCCAATCTCATCAATATTTTCTGGCGCTTCAAAGTAAAAGTCATCATTAAAATGAACACCAGTAAAAGCACTTTGAGCTATTTTCGTAATTTTTTTAGGAATATAGAATCCTTTTGGCAAAAATGCTCCATCTAAAGAATGTGTGAATCCCTTGATATACATTATATTATTGTCGTTCAAACTCATATGATTAATTAAATCCTTTGTGTTAAATTGATTTCTATAATCTGGTTCATCTTTATTTTCAAAATGCTTTATTCACTCATTAATTTTTTGTATATTTTGATTCCTAACATCCATTTGTTTAATAACTTTTTCACTAGTAATATCTTTTTTTGAAGATTTACGCAAAGTTCCCCAATCACCATCATGATTATCATCAAATAAACCTCATTCATTAGCATCGTGTCTAACTCAAGGACCCAGTCCATCATCTCCATAATAATTAAAATGTTTAATTATATTAATATGATGAACTTTGTAATAATAATCACCTTTATGCGCACGTAATATTGTTGCATCCACAAAATCTTTTTTAAATATATCTTCAAACTTGGTAATTGAAGAACCAGGTATTGGTAACCCTCCTCATCATTGATCAAAAGTAGCATTATCTTTAGTGATTAAATTTGCGAAAGCTGTTTTATCAAAATCTGCAAATTTTATACTTAACGGAATTGTGAATCCAACAGGTAGTTCAACATTTTTAAATGCATGAGCACCAATTTTTGTAACTCCTTCTGGTATTCTGAAATTTTTACCTACTTTTGCATTTTTAAATGCATTAGCTTCAATTTCAGTTATTGTATTAGGGATCTTAAAAGAGTCTTTAATAATTGAACCTTCGAACATACTCTTTGTTATTTTTGTAATCCCCTTTGGAAGTTTGGTTTTGTTGTCAATAACTTGACCCTTGAAGGATTTTTTGCTGTTGACATTATTTTCGTTAGTTCCACAAGCAACAACTAATGTAATAGGCATAACAATAGTTGTTGATACTAACGCCTTCAATAATACTTTTTTCATTTTTCTCCTTAGTTTATATATAAACTATTAACATAAAACATACTTAAATATAGATGAATTATATACTTCAATTTGACGATAAAGTGTACATTACAAATGTATTGTTTCTTGCTAAAAAGAGAGTCTTTATTTTTAATAAACATTTTTTTAAAGCAATAGGCCAAATTATTTAAATATAAAATAAAACCCATTGGGTTTTATTGTTCATTAGTTTTAATCTTTGAAATATTTATCGATATCTTCTAGTAACATATTATGTTGGTAATTGTCTCAATTATAATAATGATTTATAAGATCCAAGAATTCACCTTCTTTATAAATTGTGTGTGCATTTTTTATAAGGTGACTAATACCAAATCATCTATTTTTATAAAAATATTCTTGATTTTTGTAAGTTTTCAATGCATGATTACCCTTATTGTCATTTTCGTTTTCATCAGACCAAAAATTTTGATTTAATCTTTCATCTATTTTTTTATATTTTTTTCATTGTTCTTTAGTAACTTCAAAATTCTTAATTAAAGGTGTTTTATCATCAACATAATGAACTGCAAGTTTAGTTAAGAATTTTTTACCATTCCATACCGCATCTGTCAATACATCAGCAGAACCCATAGTCTCATAATTCCCAACTTTTGAGTTTAATTTACTTTTAGGTATTATTAATTTTTTTGCATTATCCAGATAAAATGAATTGGCCGCAATTTGTTTATTATAATCTGTTAACTTTGTAAACTTTCTTAAATCTATACTTAAGTTATGAGAACCAAAGAAAGCTCCACCATAAGCATTATAACCATATTCGTGTTTTCAGGATTCAATATATAAAAACCCAATCTCATCAATATTTTCTGGCGCTTCAAAGTAAAAATCATCATTAAAATGAACACCAGTAAAAGCACTTTGGGCTATTTTCGTAATTTTTTTAGGAATATAGAATCCTTTTGGTAAAAATGCACCATCTAAAGAATGTGTGAATCCTTTGATATACATTATATTATTGTCATTCAAACTCATATGATTAATTAAATCCTTTGTGTTAAATTGACTTCTATAATCTGGTTCGTCTTTAGTTTCAAAATGTTTTATTCACTCATTAATTTTTTGTATATTTTGATTTCTAACATCCATTTGTTTAATAACTTTTTCACTAGTAATATCTTTTTTTGAAGCTTTGTATATACCATCTCAATTTCAATCTTGATCATCATCAAATACGCCTCATTCATTAACATCATGCCTGACTCAAGGACCTAATTTAGGTGCTTGGTGATAATTAAAATGCTTAATTATGTTAACATGGTGAACTTTGTAATAATAATCACCCTTATGCGCACGCAATATTGTTGCATCCACGAAATCTTTTTTAAATATATCCTCAAACTTGGTAATTGAAGAACCAGGTATTGGCAACCCCCCTCATCATTGATCGAAAGTAGCATTTTCTTTAGTGATTAAATTTGCGAAAGCAGTTTTATCAAAGTCTGCAAATTTTATACTTAACGGAATTGTGAATCCAACAGGTAGTTCAACATTTTCAAATGCATGAGCACCAATTTTTATAACTCCATTCGGTATTCTAAAATTTTTACCTACTTTTGCATTTTTAAATGCATTAGCTTCAATTTCAGTAATAGTATTAGGAATTTTAAAAGAGTCTTTAATAATTGAACCTTCAAACATACTCTTTGTTATTTTTGTAATCCCCTTTGGAAGTTTGGTTTTGTTGTCAATAACTTGACCCTTGAAGGATTTTTTGCTGTTGACATTATTTTCGTTAGTTCCACAAGCAACAACTAATGTAATAGGCATAACAATAGTTGTTGATACTAACGCCTTCAATAATACTTTTTTCATTTTTCTCCTTAGTTTATATATAAACTATTAACATAAAACATACTTAAATATAGATAAATTATATACTTCAATTTGACGATAAAGTGTACATTACAAATGTATTGTTTTCACTAAAAAGAAACTATTTATTTTTAACCAACATTTTTTAAAGTAATAAGTCAAATTATTTAAATATAAAATAAAACCCATTGGGTTTTATTGTGTTTGTTTTAATTTAATCTTTAAAATATTTATCAATATCTTCTAGTAACATGTTGTGTTCGTAATTGTCTCAATTGTAATAATGATTTATACGATCCAAACGTTCACCTTCTTTGTAAATGGTGTGTGAATTTTTTATAAGGTGACTAATACCAAATCATCTATTTTTATAAAAATGTTCTTGATTTTGATAAGTTTTTAATGCACGATTACCCTTATTATCATTTTCATTTTCATCGTACCACACCCTACTATTCAATCTTTCATCTATTTTTTTATATTTTTTTCATTGTTCTTCAGTAACTTCAAAATTTTTAATTAAAGGTGTTTTATCATCAACATAATGAACTGCAAGTTTAGTTAAGAATTCCTTACCATTCCACACTGCATCTGTCATCGTATCAGCGCGACCCATAGTCTCATAATCTCCAACTTTTGAACTCAACTTACTCTTAGGTATTATTAATTTTTTTGCATTATCAAGATAGAATGAATTGGCCGCAATTTGTTTATTGTAATCTGTTAACTTTGTAAATTTTCTTAAATCTATACTTAAGTTATGAGAACCAAAGAAAGCTCCACCATAAGCATTATAACCATATTCGTGTTTTCAAGATTCAAGATATAAAAATCCAATCTCATCAATATTTTCTGGCGCTTCAAAATGAAAGTCATCATTAAAATGAACACCGGTAAAGGCACTTTGAGCTATTTTTGTAATTTTTTTAGGAATATAGAATCCTTTTGGTAAAAACGCCCCATCTAAAGAATGTGTAAATCCTTTTATGTACATTATATTATTGTCATTCAAACGCATATGGTTGATTAAATCCCTTGTGTTGAAGTTACTTCTATAATCTGGTTCATCTTTAGTTTGAAAGTGTTTTATTCACTCGTTAATTTTTTGGATATTTTGATATTTTACGTCCATTTGTTTAATGACTTTTTCACTAGTAATATCTTTTTTTGTGGATTTACGCAAAGTTCCCCAATCCCAATCATAATTATCATTAAATAAACCCCATTCATTAATACCGTGCCTAACTCAGGCACCTAATTCGGATGCTTGGCCATAATTAAAATGTTTAATTATATTAATATGATGAACTTTGTAATAATAATCACCTTTATGTGCACGTAATATTGTTGCATCTACAAAATCTTTTTTAAATATATCTTCAAACTTAGTAATTGAAGAACCAGGTATTGGCAATCCCCCCCATCATTGATCAAAAGTAGCGTTTTCTTTAGTAATTAAATTTGCAAAAGCTGTTTTATCAAAGTCTGCAAATTTTATACTTAACGGAATTGTGAACCCAACTGGTAATTCAACATTTTCAAATGCATGAGCACCAATTTTTGTAACCCCTTCTGGTATTTTGAAATTTTTACCTACTTTTGCATTTTTAAATGCATTAGCTTCTATTTCAGTTATTGTATTAGGAATTCTAAAAGAGTCTTTAAGTGTCGCACCTTCAAACATGTTGGCTTTTATTTTTGTAATTCCTTTAGAAAATTTAAAAGAACCATCAAGAGTTTTACCTTTATATGATTGTTCTTTCCTTAATTCACTTTTAGTTTTTGTACCACAAGAAATTACCATAGTTATTGGAACTATGGAAGTTGCTAAAACAACTGAACTTAACAAGAATTTTTTATTTATTTTCATTATTTTGCTCCTTAATTTTATTATTGTATTTTATCATATTTAAGCTGGCACAGAATTGTCTTTAACATAATCTAACAAGAATGTTTTTAAATTACTATATGATTTAAAATACATTGTTTGCATCATAGAACCTTCAATATATACACTATAAGCATCAAAAATATTTGATTCTAAAAGTATTTTAGATGCACCTTGCATATAATATATATATTTTGGATCAAAACTGACTTTTTTAAGTTTACTCTCGTAAATCTCTCTCATAACTTCATGTTTTAAAGCAATTAATGAAGAGTTGACTTTTTTAAATTTTTCATATTTATAAGCATTCTCTATATAAAATACTAAAAATTTTCTATAATTTGCAAGTAATGAATTATCATCATTTTCACCCTTCATTGAAATTGCATCATATACTCCTTCTATTAATTCAGGATTTAAATTCTTTAGTTGTAAATAAATCATTTGGTATAAAGTTATTTTACTATTTTCCGTTCCTCTGATAATTTTATTAATCACACTTCACTTTAAGTACTTATCAGTTATTATGCGTGTTTTATTCTTTTCATACATTTCATACGCCTTGTGTTTGATAAATATTTCTCTTTCTCTTTCTTTGGATGTTTTTGTATTATCTTTATAAATTCTTTTAAAGTTATCAATATCATAACCATGTTCAGGAGGATGAATTTTAATTACAATTCTTTTTTGATTTTCATCTAAATAATTAACTTCTCCGCCTGTAGCAGTCAAATTAAAATGAACTTTAATCGTGTCACCTTTTTGGTGATTATCATTGTCCAATCATAAATCAGTATTTATAAAATTACTATCATCTTGTTCTCATTCAACTTGTTTATTTAATAAGAGAAGTTGTTTAAATTCAAGTTGCTTTGAATGAATTATGCTTTTTGTAGCCTTTTCATTTAAATTTAATTTTAATCCTTTAATCAACATATTACCACCAACATGATTTTTATATCCATATTTAAATTCATAACCATTTTTTTCATCCAATAAGTATTTAAAATTAAAAACTGCATCCTCAAGAATTACATTGATAAAATTATCATATTTTTGTTTATAAATATTTTTTGTGCTTTCATCTACATTTTTTATTTCATTCATTGGTTTTATTGAATATTTTTTACTCAAATAGGTTTGGATTTTGCTTTTTGCCATTAGTTTTATTTTTTCTTTATAGAAACAATCACTTGGAGAAAAGTTCTTATTTAATGCCCCACCATGATTCCCTTGACGATTCTTCGTTCCGTTATATCAATACATTTCACCGTGTAATAAGTCATCTATTTTAATTAGATAATTTTTATATTCTTCTTTATTTTCTCTTAAGTTATCATTATTAATATTTCCAATAAATTTTATTTTTTTAGAATCTTCTTTTTTCATAACATTAGATTTGTTATTTTCAATCATATCTTTTTTTCTATACTCATTAATTAAATTCACTTTATTTGATGAATCAATATTTATACTAATTGTTTGAAATACATCACCCACTTTAAAAGCTAGAGCGAATTTACCACCTTGCTTCTTATCGTTGAAACTATCACCGATATCCAATTTATTACCTATTCCTTCATCTCCATTTTTAAATTTTAAATTCTTTCTAAAACTACCATTTGAGTCACCCATAAAATCAATAGAATAATCAAAATCTTTAAACTCTGGATTACCTTGAAGTTTGACGCCTAAAATATCTATCATCGTTTCTATTTCCGTCTCCTGCTGTACCAATGTTTGATTCATTATGATTTTTTTATATAAATCTTTTAAATATTGCCTTCTATCTTTATTGTTAGCAATATTGTAATATTTATATTTTTGATCAGCCCCTTTTATTTTCATAGCTGGAACTACAACATTTTTAAAATCACCTCTTAATGCATTTTCTGCAAAAGATTTAATGGTTGTGAAATTATCCCCAAATTTATAACCTTCTTTTAAGCCATTAAGATAAGATCGAACTGCTTCTTTACGTGTTGCATAATGTTTGCCAGCATCTGCACCAGTATAAGCATAACTAACATTTTTAGGGATATATTTCCTAAAATATCTTTCATCAAGAGCGTTATAACCATTATTCCCCAAGAAATGGTTGTAAGAACCAATTTCTTTTTGGGTATTTATATTAAAGATATTATTTCTAATAGCGAATTGAATTGCTTCTTCATACGAAGAAAATCTATATCCTCTAAATATAAAATCTTTATTTGCATATCTTGAGGCCAAAGAAGTTGTTGCAATAACCGATACAGGCATTAAACATAAAGTACTTGCTATACCTAGGACCTTTATTTTTTTAAACATATATTTTCTCCTTATTGTATATTTTATTTTTATCTACTATTTTACTTACTTCGATTCATTTTCCTTTATATATCTCAGTTAATTTTCTTACAGTTTCACCAAGTTGTGAATAATATCTATACATCCCATTTTTACTCATCGAGTTTTTAATTAATTGAACTTTATACATATCAATTATTTTCATCCTTGATCTCAAATCTTTTAAAGTAATTCCCTTATTATTATTTAAATTGTTAAATTGATCACTATTAAATATAGCTGAATCTAAAAATCTTGAAATAAATACTTGTTCATCAAATCCATCTAAGCTTCAATCTTTTGTTTTCTCTAAAATTTTTCTATTTAAAGTATCAACTGCATCCTCATTTAAAATATCTTTTGCATCAATTAATGCATACCCTTCATTGTTGTGACTTTGCATCATTTTAAAGGGGTCTTTTGTTGAACTTTTTGTAACGAGTATTTTGTGTTGAATAGCTTCTGAAGATAAAATTCACCTAGATATTAATTTCACAACTTCATCAGAACTTTTACCATCAAGAGAATCAATCTTCCCTTCAAAAGATTTCCTTGCTGGTCGCATTAATTTATTTGCTTTTATATAATTAAGTTCTGTCGGGTTTTTCTTATTACCTGTTTTAGTTACCTTATTGAATCCTTGTTCATCAAAAGATTCAATTAGTTGCTTCACAAAATCTTTTAAAGAGATAGAATTATGTTCTTTTTGTAATGTTTGAATCATTTTTTCAGCTTTTCCACCTTCGTTGTATCAATCTTTAAATGCATCTTTTCTTAATTTAACTTTAAAGGTAAATTTATCTCCTTCGATACCATTAATAGCTGTTTTTAAATGGAACCTTAAATAATGCTCTCCAGATGCATCTTTTTCTAAAGAAACTTGGGTTTGATCATTTATATTCTTTCTAGTTGTTTCAAAAACATTTCTCATAATATGGTGTTTTATCCCACCTACCGAGTCATATGTTTTACCATTGAAATAAAATGATTCGGTCCTTGAAGACATAACTTTTAATGGTTTAATTACATGTAAATCACTTTTTGATACCACCTCTTTATCTCCAAACATTCCTCAGAATACTCACGTTTTTAATCCACCATCTCAATAATATATATGACCTTCTCCTGCATCATATGAATAAACAACACTTTCTGAACCTGCGAATGAATCATGTTTACCAAATATATCTACAACAATTGAAACAACCATCTGACTAATCATTAATACTTCTCCAACAACCGGAACCGCTGTACCCAGCTTACTCATAGAAGAGAACATTTTTGTCATCTTCGAAATTCCTTTCATTGTTTTTTGAAGTTTTTTAAATTTATCCATCAATTTTGATATTTTCTTAAATTTTGAGAGTGATTCAGTTAAAGTTTTGAATTTTTCAACTACTTCTTTGATATTTTCAACAGTATCTTTGAAATTTTGGATAACTTCCAATGTCTGTTGGTAGACTTCATAAACTTTACTTATAGCATCCATGAAATTACCATCAAAATAGAATAATTCTTTTATACCATCTCTTAATTCACTAATTTTATTTATGTCTAAATTAGATATTAATTTATGAGTTGAACTTATTAGTCCACTTAGGTTTTTTGCATTTGTTACAAACAATGTAGCTGTTTTTTTACCTTTATATTTAGTTTTGAGTTCTTTGGACATCTTTTTTGCTGATTTTAAAATATTATTAAAATTAGTTTTTGCTTTTTTTGCTGATGAAATCAATTTTTCGAATTGTTTTTTCAATCCTGTGTCATCTTTTAACAATATATGCATTTCACTAATTTTCTCATTAGCTTTTTTATAAAGTTCATTTCTCAACTTTAACGCAGATATTTTATCTTTCTGTTTTTTCGTTAAACCTCTTTGTTTTTTAGGAATATTAGCTTTAATTTTTTCTATTTCTTTACCTAGATTAAGTTCTTTGATTCTTCCGGCAAAATCTTTTAATTTGCTAATTGTAGCTGGATCAAAATGTTCTTTTGAATTTAAACGCAATGCATTTATAATTACTGCAACATCCGATGAAGATTGAAACTCTTGAATATCATCTTTTATAGCGCTCGCAAAACCACGGTTAGAAGAAATACTTTTGTTATAATTTTCCACTTTTGTTTTTAGTTGTTTCATAAATGGTGAATCTTTTTTGATGTTAATTGTAGAAAGATCAATATTCCCAATTTTTTTATTCACAATTTTCTCAATATTTAAATTAATTTCATTTAAGTACGCAAAATATTCAGGTGAATTACCTTGATTGTGTGTTTCTCCTGATTCTGATTTCTCCATTTCTTCATCATTTTTTCTTATTTGTTCTATTAAATCGCTTTCTATCATTGTTTTTAATAAAACTGTCTTGAATAATTTTGTAGATTTATTTTTTATATTTGTAATAGTCTTTTTACTAGAATATTCTTGAGAACCAGTAGTTATGATTGGTAATAAATTATTTATAGGCATATCAAATTTAGAAAGATCATCAAATGGTAATGCTGAGAACATCTTTTCATGATTCGGTGTATTAATTCCATTTGCATCATTATCTTTACCCTCAAAAATATTTTGCTCTTGAAGCATTTTTTTATCTAAAAATTTAGCTAATTGCATATATGAATTTGCTACTTTCGATATATTTAAGATACTCTCATTTAAATCAATCATTCTATTAACAATCATTGTATATGTAGTTCAAAACTTGTTAAGTGTATTGATTTTAGTTTTATCAATTTCTTGAAAGGCTTCACTAACTTCTTTAATCAATGAGTTTGCTGAGGAAGTATTTATTTCTTGTAATCATGATTCAACCAAGAATTGGATAGCACTCTTATCACCCATTTCTATCTTTTGATTTTGAGCATATTCTCTTGCATATGTATAAATAAAAGAATCCATTTTAGATGAAATTATATCTGATAAAGCAGAATTAATTTTTTGTTCTTGAGGTAATTCTTCACGTGTACTTTTATGTCAATTGTTACTATCGCTTATTCCACTAAGTTTACTTGAATCCGATAATTTTACAAAGGCATCACCATAAAATTTACCATTTTTGGTTGATTTATCCATTGCAACATAAAATGTTTCTTTATAATCCGTATCTCTTAAATGAATATAATTATTTTTATTCGGTTGAGCTTCTGATGCAAATAAACTTTCATCAACTTCTCTACTACTTGAAAGTTTGCCACCTTCATATTTATCTAAATAAAATTTAGCACTATTTATAAAGTAATTCATTAAGGTTTTTTGATTAGACTCGTTTGCAGCAAAACTAAAGTTGTTAGTATTCATTTGACCGGATTGAGACATAACATTTTCAGAAACAGAAATACTAATATTCTCACCATCAATTAATCTAAGGACATATTCACCTTTTATTATTTTTAATAAAGTTTCTCCATAGGCACCATTTGAAATTACATCACCACTAAATTTTAATTTTGAAATAATTTTTGAAAAGATATCTTGTTTACTTTTATAAAGTTGACCATTAAATTCATAAACATCAGTATATTTCAATAACGATAATCTTGCTTCATTTCTGACATTATTGATTTTGGTTTTATACTTACGTCAAAAATCCATTTCTTCATCTGAAACACTTTCTTTACCATCTCCATATTTTGCATTTGCTAATTTTCTATCAATTTCTTGAAACTTTGCCTCATCTTCTCTTGAAACTCTTGTTTGAAAAAGTTGTCCACCAACACCTTGCGCAACATAAGTTAATGATTGTTTTCCTTTTTCCTTTTCGATTTCATCCACATCCATTACATCTTCTTCATTTAATGTTAGATTACTAAAAGAATTAGCATTTTTATATTTCGCTAAACCTGTGCTTGTAAGCATCACCTTCTTTTGTTTTATAATTCCTTTCTCTTTTAAAAATGCATATGCTTCAACTTGATCGTTAAAAACATAACTTCTACCCCTATAAAAGATAGAATAGTTTTGCATCCTCTGAAAATTTTGGTGTTTTATCGGTGTATTTTGGTGTCCTGTTATTTGTGTAGCTAATACAGCTGTAGTTACTGCACCAACAGTTAAAACTCCAACCGCACCTCCGTATATATATTTTTTTGGCTTATTCATTTTTTTCTCCCTATTTTCTTTTATTTAAAAATCCTCTTTGAATTTTTTTAGTTACTAAAACTTTGCAAAATACCGTTCCCAAAATTAATATAATCAACATCATTAAATAACTTTTATAAATCATATTGTTTTGAATGATAAATGGATAATTTTGGTTTATAGATTCAAAAGAATTTTCTGAAAATATAAAATGTATTGAAGAGTTTATTTTTTGCAACGAACGTATAATCATTCTTGCTTCATCTAGTGTTTTGTGTGAATCAACATATTGTTTTCAATCATTGATATTTTGTATTTTTCCATTTGTTTTTAGAGCTGAATTTAACTCATTAATACTAATGATTGAATTTTGAATAACAAATGAATTAGAATCAAATTTTAATAATTTTTCCATTCCTTCTAAATCATTCGAAATAATATTTTTTATAGGATCAAATACACCTTTTATTGGAATGAATTCAGATATATTTTTTTTAATTTCTAATTTCATAGAAGTTAACGTATTGTATTTCTCTAATAAATTCATGAACATTAAGTATTTAACATCGCTAAGTTGTGATTTTAATTTATTTTTAATAGAAGTAATTATTGTTGGTCCTATATATCTTTGCTTTTCTAAAAATTCATGAATTGAAAATGTTGATTTTGTAGCTCCAAATATACTTGGAAATTTTTCTATAACAGAATAATCATCCATATTGATACTCAATATCATTCGAGAAGTATTGATATCAGACATTTTTGAAAAAGCGGTTTTTATATCGCTAATTATTTTTTCTTCTTTTTCTTTGTCACTTAATTCAAATATAGACACTATATCCAATGGTAATAATTCATCGATTTTAATTTTTCCTTTCACATGATGTAAATTCAATCTTAATGATGAATATCTATCAGATTTTTCAATTAACTCTGGCACTATATCAGAATTATTTCTTGTCATACCAAACATTAACTCCATTGGAGCGGTAAGGAATGAAAAAGGATATCATTCAGTAAAATTATTATTAGAAGAAATATTCATTGGTTGTATACCATTATCTAAAACTTCAAAAATCGAAGTTTTATTTTGCTGTATATTAATAGCTCGCACATAGTTGCGTGAATATCGACTTTTTGAATAAGAAGCATTAGTTTGATTCCTAAATACAACAGGAGCTATCGCTGTAGATAATAAAACTACTGAAAATAACGATACCCCAAGAATAAAATTCATTCTTTTTAAATATAAAGACATAACTATAATGAACATTCCGAAAATTATTATAAATATCGGTAAAATCAATAAAGTAGAAAGGTATAGTAAAAACACATTTAATTTATCATCGTAGATAGCAATGCTTAAAGAGAAAGAAATTATTATATAAGTTACTACTGATACATATGAATAAATAGCGACAATTAATGCTTTACTTCAAATTAAAGTTTTATCATTCTTAGATCAACTCCTAACCATTAAATCAAAACCATGTTCTTTTTGATAAGTAAAAAAGAAATATACAAAGAAAATCAAGGAAACCAAGGAAATTAGAGCATTTAAAGAAATAACTATTAAAGAACCAGTAATTACATTATTAAAACCGAGAAATTTAGGTAATCCAATAGATAAAAATGCACTAATCAATAATATAGTTGAAATTATATAAATACTCTTCGTTTTGATTAAACTTTTAAGATAAAGAGTATTTAATAGTTTAATAAAACTTATTGTTTCTTTTTTTCGTAAATTATTATATGCATCTTTTGAATGATTATTAATGATATTGAATGATTTGCCAATAGTTCCCTTGATTTTTAAAATAACTTTATGGAAAGGTTTCGCTTCTGTTTTATTAATTCTAGTTGATCTATTTTTAGTTGTTGAGTTTGAAACATCTATTATTTTTCCACCTTTTTTCTTATTAGTTTCATTTGTAAATGCTGCATTATTTTCAAATTGTCTTAAATTGCGTTTGTTTTTTTGGAAAGTTCTCATCATTATTCATTACCTTTCTTAATATCCGAAAGTATTTTTCTCCCTACAAAGAAATCATCAACAATAGTTTTGTTATATGGGCCGTTGTAATGAACTTTTCCGCCAGAAATTATAGTTAAAACATCTATATATTTACTAATTTCATTAGTTAAGTGAGTACAAACAATAACCGTTTTACCAATATTCTTAAAATTATTTATCTCTGAAAATATAAAATCCCTCATAGCAGGATCTAAATTAGCTGTTGGTTCATCAAAAATTAAAACATCTGATTCTTCTTTTAATTTGGAAATAATATAAACTAATCTTTTTTGACCACTAGATAATGATTTTAATTTAGACTTTGAAATATGCATTAAATTATAAGTTTTTAATACTCTTGAAACTTCTGCTGCAATATTATTGGATTGATCCATTGAGGCAATAAATGCTAATTCTAAAAAATCTTTAACTTTCATACTTCCATCAAAATCTGGATGAGCTTCATAAAAGGAAATTCTTTTTGTAAAATCAACCATACCTGAATAATCTTTTCTAATATTAACCAAACACTCTAATAATGAAGTTTTACCTGCTCCATTTTCACCGAAAATAACATTAAATTTATTTGGAATAATTTCGATATTTAAATTATCCAAAATCACAAATTCGCCATCAATAAGCGAAAGATTTGACATCTTCATATTTTTTTACTCCTTTTTATATCCATAATGAGTTTCACCTCTCCAAGCGCAACTCACTTTTTAAATTCTAAACATACTTAAAAATCTATGGGAATTATATATTCTAGTCCAATGATTAAATGTACAATACAAATAAATATATTAATATTCAGAAATTGCAATTATTTTAATAAATGTATATTTTTTAAAGCAATAAGTCAAATAAATGATTTTTGAATTTTAAAAAAATATTAAAAAAAATAAGCCAAAGACTTATTTTCTAATCGTAAGTTACACCTTTTAAATCTCTTAAATAATTAATAAATCATCTTTGAGCTTTATCCATATCAGGTTTATCACCTTGCCTCTTAAATTTTTTAACTTCACAAAATCTCATCATTTCTGAATAAATCTCTTTAGTATCATCAGAAGGTTTAAGTCCGATTACTTCAAGCTTTTTAGGGTAATAAGTTGTAAGTAATTTATAACCTGAATAAACTAATTCCAATGGTGGAATAACATCTATTTTCACCGAACCAATAATTGCTAATTTAACACCTGTTAACTCATCTTCAAATCTAGGTCATAAAATACCTGGAGTATCTAGAAGTTGAATTTTTCCTGTATTTACTCATTGTTGCCCTTTTGTTACACCTGGCATATTCCCAACTTTTGCAGAAGGTTTGTTTGCAAGTGCATTAATTAGTGTTGATTTACCAGCATTTGGAACACCAACAACAAATGCTCTAAGTCTTGGTTTTAAAATACCTCTTTTGGTATCCCTTAAACGTTTAGCTTCCAACATTTTTTCAGCTTTTTTAACAATACGTTTTGCCGCTGATTTTTGTTTAAGGTTAACAACTATACAATCATCAACATCATTTCTATAGTGTTCAACAATATTAGATAATTTATTTTCATCAGCATAATCTTTTTTAGTGATTACAAAAAGTCTTGGTTTTTGAGGTGCAATATCATCAAACTCTGCATTATATGAAGAAATTGGTGCACGTGAATCCAGAACAATTATAAAAAGATCTGCAAGGGATTGCTTCTCTCTTAATTGATTAAGGGCTTTCGCCATATGTCCAGGGAATCATTGTATCATAGTGCCTTTATTATACATTATTAAAACACACAATGTTTAGTGTGTTTAAAAAGGCTTTATCTATTATCTTTTAAATATTTTTTTAATTTTATCATTCACTTTATAAATCCAAGAATTATGACTCCCAGCAACAATTATTAAACTTGAAACAATAATCACCAATATACATACAGCAATCAACGAAACTACCGGCAATCATGCAGGAACTATATCAAATGCTAAAAATGGATAAATAGCTATACCAAATGTATATATAAAAGATTTATGTGTTCCGTCACTATAGATAAAAGTAATTTTTAATCTAGTTCTTGTTGCATAATACAAAATAATAGCCACCGCTAATCAAATAAAAGGGAATATCAAAGCAAATAAAAATTCTTTATATTTCAATTTAACATTTTCTTTATTTGCTTCTCTTCTTGACGTTTCAAAAACAAAGGCAATAAACATCATTAAAGGTGTAAGGAAATGAAGTTGAACATTATCCCATATTTTAGCTGGAGTATGTCAAATCATATCTATGGGTGCCAATATAGTTCAATAAACTAAAAAAGTTACAAATATATTAGTAGCTACAATCATTTGAAATCTTTTAGCATGTTTACTTTTCCTAGGATTAACCAAACCTATTGATCTTAAAAACATATAAACCATGACAAAAATATTGCTATGAATTGTAAAATAAAATACCAAAGAAAGTTTGTCCCATGGTTCTCAAAAACCATAAACCTGTGCAATACCTGGTTTTGTTCCAGGTTCAAGTCCAGAACCAGCAGGTCCTGAAATAGTTTTAAAAGGAATTAAATAAGTATCGCAAAAAGCAAAAATAATTATATAAATCATCAATATAAATGCAATAAAGTATTTATAGTTAAACTCATTCCTAAGACTTATTTTTTTCATAAAGAAATTATAATCCAAATGCTTTTTATTTGTATAAGTTCCCTTAAGCTATAAGGTAGGTATATAATTTTAATATGAAAATATATTTATCAAAATCACATTCGCCTTATATGAATCAATCAATTGAATATAACTTATTAAAAGAAAAGGGAGAGGAAGATATTCTTTTATTATGATTAAATAAAAATGCAATAATAATTGGAAGAAATCAAAATATTTTTAATGAAATCAATGAAGAGTTTGTAGAAGAAAAGGATATCAAAGTAGCAAGAAGACATTCAGGTGGAGGTGCTGTCTATCATGATATGGGTAATATACTTTTTTCACTAATGACAGATAAAACTAAAAGAGTTTCATATGAAGAGTTTTTAACTCCGATTATAGGTTTTTTGAATAAATTGGGGGTTAATGCATTATTTCATGGAAGAAATGATGTATTAGTTGACGGAATGAAAATTTCTGGAAATGCTCAATTTGTTTTAGGTAATAATTTAGCTACACATGGAACCCTCTTATTTGATGCTGACTTATCTGTATTAAATAAAGCACTTTTAACTAATAAACATAAACTTGAAACAAAAGGGGTTCAATCAAATAGAATGCGTGTCACTAATATAAAAGAACACATTAAAACTGAAATGGATTCAAATGATTTTGTCAATGAATTAATTAATTATTTTGAAGAAAATGGTGATGGCCAATTATACGAAATACCAAAACACATCATTAATAAAGCAATTAAGATGTCAAAAGAAGTAAAAACTTATGATTGGATTTATGGAAAATCACCAGATGCAAAAATTCATAATAAAATTAAATTCAATGGGGGCAATATTTCCGTTTTCTTGGATATTGTTTCCGGAACGATATCTAACTTAAAAATTCATGGTGATTTCTTATCATTAAAAGATGTTGGAGAGGTATGTGAATTATTAAATGGGACTAATTTCACCAAAGAAGCTATTAATGAGGTATTATGCACAATTGATTTAAGGGAATATTTTGGATCCTTAACTTTAGAAAACTTAATAGAAGTGATTAGCGGAGAAAAATAAGGAATAATCCTTTCTTTTTTTATCTCTACATTCAATTAAAGTATAATTTATTTGGTAGTTGTATATACAAATGTTTAAAAGTATAACTATCCACATTAACAATTCCATCAATATTTTTTTAGATTTAAAAATACAAATTAAAAAAGCCGCAATACGATGAGTTGTTAAATTATAAATGTTGACCCAAGGAGAAAGATATGAAATATAAATTTATAGACAAAAATAAAATTTGATTAGATAAAAAAGATTACTTTAGATTTTTAGATGTTGATGGAAAATTAACAGATCCAAAAATTAAATTAGAAACATCTGATGAAGAACTATTAAAGGCATATGAATATATGGTTTTATCTAGACAACAAGATACATATATGACACAACTACAAAGACAAGGAAGGTTATTAACATTCGCGCCAAATTTTGGTGAAGAGGCACTACAAGTTGCCGCTGCACTTAGTTTAAAAAAAGAAGATTGATTAATACCTTCATTCCGTAATAATGCCGCAATGTTAATGAAGGGTGTTCCTTTAATTAACCAATTTTTATATTGAAATGGTAATGAAAAAGGTAACATCATTCCAAAAGATATCAATGTTTTCCCAATTAATATTGTTATCGCAACACAATATTCTCATACTGCTGGGGTAGCATATGCATTAAAACAACAAAAGAAAAAAGCTGTTGCACTAACTTTTATTGGTGATGGAGGAACTTCAGAAGGAGAATTTTATGAAGCAATGAATATAGCAGGTGTTCATAAATGACCAGCAGTATTCTGCATAAACAATAACCAATGAGCAATTTCCACACCAACAAAAATGGAAACAAACGCTAGTACTTTAGCTGCTAAAGCTGTTGCAGCAGGTATTCCAGCACTTCGTGTTGATGGTAATGATTTACTTGCATCAACAGAAGTTATAAAAGAAGCTGTTGAATATGCACGTGAAGGAAATGGTCCAATATTAGTTGAATTTATAACTTGAAGACAAGGTCCACATACAACTTCCGATAATCCACGTATTTATAGAACTCAAGAACAAGAAGAACGTGCAGAAAAATGAGAACCAATGCATCGTATTAAAAACTTTTTAATTTCTAAAGGTATTTGAACTGAAGAAAAAGATAAAGAACTTTGAGAAAATAAACTACAAGAAGTTAAGAAAGCTTATCAAGATTCATTAAATTTAAATACAACTTCAATTAATGATATATTTGATCACACTTTTGCAAAATTAACTCCAGAATTAAAAAAACAAAAAGAAGAAGCTCTCAAATGAGATGCTAATGAAGGAGGTGAATAATGGCTAAATTAAATAATATTGAAGCACTAACAAATGCTCTTGAAATTGCAATGAAAGAAGATGAAAGAATTGTTGTATTTGGAGAGGATGTTGGATTTGAAGGCGGGGTATTTCGTGCAACACAAGGATTACAAGAAAAATTTGGTTCAGAAAGAGTTTTTGATTCACCAATTTCAGAAGCGACCATTGTTGGAACAGGAGTTGGTTTAGCTATTGCTGGAATGAAACCAATTGTTGAAATGCAATTCCAAGGTTTCTCATATTCAGGATTACAACAACTATTTACGCACGCTGCAAGAATTAGAAATAGATCAAGAGGAAGATACACTTGCCCCTTAATTGTTCGTATGCCAATGGGAGGGGGAGTTAGAGCCCTAGAACATCATTCAGAATCAATAGAAGCAATATTCGCTCATATTCCAGGTGTTAAAGTTGTTATGCCTTCAAACCCATATGATATGAAAGGTATGATGCTTGCAGCAATAAAAGAAGATGACCCTGTGGTTTTCTTGGAATCTAAAAAGATTTATAGAGCATTCAAACAAGAAGTTCCCGACGGGATGTATGAAGTGGAATTAGGAAAAGCAAACATTATCAAAGAGGGTAGTTCAATTACTTTAGTTACATATGGAGCACAAGTTCATGATTCGATTAAAGCAATTGAAAATTTAATGCAAACAAATCCAGAAATTGATGTTGAATTAATCGACTTAAGAACAATTTCTCCAATAGATACTGAAACATTAATTCAATCAATTAAAAAAACTGGAAGAATGGTTATTGCACATGAAGCGGTTAAATCATTTTCAGTTTCTTCTGAAATAATAGCTCGAATTAATGAAGAAGCATTCGAATATCTTGAAGCTCCAATAACAAGAGTTACTGGTTATGATATAACAATACCTTTAGCAACAGGTGAAAAACACCATATGATTAACCCAGAAAAAATAGCAGCAAAAATTAAGGAAGTAGCAGCTTTTAAAGCTTAATAAGGAGAAATATGAAAAAAATATTATCAACACCAGTAGCTAGAGCTATGGCAAATAAAAAAGGTATAGATATAACTCAAGTTTTAGGAACAGGGCCGAATGGTAGAGTTTTGAAACAGGACGTTTTAAATTTTAAAAATGAAGGAAATATTAAGCAAGAGATGAAAAATGAAAAATATAATTCCTCTATTAAAAGAACAAGTATCATGGAAGATAAAAGAGTTAAACCTTCATTAATGAGAAAAGGGATTGCAAAAGCATTAAAAAATTCATGAAATAACGTTGCTTACGTTAATTTAGTAAATGAAATTGATGCTACTGAATTATGAAATTTTAGATCTACAATTAAAGAAGATGTACTAAGTGAGACAGGTACAAAGATAACTTTCTTACCATTTGTGGTGATGGCTACAATTAAAGCATTAAAAAAATATCCAATATTTAATGCAAGATATGATTCACAAACAGAAGAACTTGTTTATCAAAAAGATATAAATATGGGAATTGCCGTTGATACTGAATCAGGTCTTATGGTTCCAGTTATTAAAAACGCAGATCAACTTTCTCTTGTAGAAATTGCACAAGAAATTGAAAGACTTGCAAATGCGTGCAAAAATGGAACAATTAAGCCTTCTGAATTAAGAGGTTCAACATACACAATTACTAATTATGGTTCTGTTGATGCATTATATGGTGTACCAGTTATAAATTATCCTAATCTTGCAATCACAGGAGTGGGAGCAATTAAAGATAAAGTTTACTTCAAAAATGGTGTTGTAACTCCAGGGAAAGTACTTTATCTAACCACAGCAGGAGATCACCAATGAGTTGATGGTGCTGATATTGGAAGATTCGCATATGATATTAGATTATCACTAGAAAAACCAGCTATGTTATTAGCTGTGTATTAAGGAGAGAGAAATGTATAAATTTAAATTTGCAGATATTGGCGAAGGTTTACATGAAGGTATAGTTGGGGAAATTTATGTAAAAGTAGGGGATAAGGTTTCAGAAGGTGATTCTTTATTTTCGGTTGAAACAGATAAAATGACATCGGATATTCCTTCTCCTGTATCGGGTAAAGTAATACAAGTCTTAATAAAACCTAGTGAAACAGTTCATGTTGGCGATGATACAGTTCATTTTGAAACAGAAACCAATACCAAGGAAGAGTCTATTGAAAAAGAAGAAGCTAAAGAAGAAGGCGGTGCAAGCGTTGTTGGTTCAATCAAAGTTTCAAATGATTTATTTTCATTCGATAAATTTAAAACAAATAAAGAATCTAACAATAATAAAGAACAAAATATTCCGCACATAAAAAATGATAAAAATGAAATTCAACATGGGTATATTGGTGAAGAAGGAATATTATTCAAAGGTAAAATTGATGAAGAATTTGATGTAATTGTTATTGGCTCTGGCCCAGGTGGTTATTTAGCAGCTGAAGAGGTTGCTAAAAATGGCAAATCAACTCTTATTATTGAAAAAGAATTCTGAGGAGGGGTATGTTTAAATGTTGGATGTATACCAACAAAAACATTAATTAAATCCATAGAAGTTTATGACTATGCAATGCAATTAGAAAAGTTTGGGATAAAAGGTAATATCCATGATTTAAAACCTGATTGAGTTGCCATGCAAAGAAGAAAAATGGAAGTTGTTAAAAAACTAACGGATGGAGTTAAGTACTTAATGAAATCCAATAATGCAATGACATTAATGGGTGAAGCTAAAATGATTGGTGCTCATGAAATAGAAGTTAATGGGAAGAGATATAGAGGTAAAAATATAATTATTGCTTCAGGTTCAACTGCTAATCGTTTACCTCTTGAAGGATTTGAAGATGGTTATAAAAAAGGTGAAGTTCTTACATCAAAAGAAGCAATTAATTTAGAAAAACTACCAAAAACAATGACAATTATTGGAGGAGGAGTTATAGGTGCAGAATTCGCCCAAGTATTTTCTACCGCTGGTGCTAAAGTTACCATTCTTCAGAATTTAGATAAAATATTATTCCCTCTTGATGAGGATATAATTAAAGAAATTACAAAAGATTTTAAAAAATCAGGGATTAAAATTATAACTTCTGCAAATGTCAAAAAATACACAAACAAAACCATCATTTATGAGAAAGATGGAAAAGATCACGAACTAAAATCAGACATTGTTTTACAATCAGTTGGAAGAAAACCACTATTAGTTCCTGGACTTATTGAAGCAGGTATAAAAGTTGGAAAACGTAATAATGTTCTTGTAGATCACAAAAATAGAACAAATGTAAAAGGTGTTTATGCAATTGGTGATGTAACAGGTCAAGTTATGCTTGCTCATGTTGCATATAAACATGCAATTGTAGCTGCAAATCATATTAATGGAAAACCAACTTCTCCAATAAATTCAAGAACAACTCCTTCATGTATTTATACACATCCGGAAGTTGCAGCTGTGGGTTTAACTGAAAGAGAAGCAAAAGAACAAAACTTAGATTTTATTATCGTTAAAGGTTCAATGACTACAATTGGTAAAGCCCTTGCAGATGGTGATGAAAGAGGTTTTATAAAACTTATTATTGATAAAGAGTTTGGTGAAGTTATTGGTGCTCATTTAGTTGGTAAACATTCAACTGATATGATTACAGAAATAACTCTAGCTATTGATTCTGAAATGACTGTATATGAAATTGCTAATACAATACATCCTCATCCAACTGTTTCCGAGATTATTTGAGAAGCAGCTAGAAAAGCTGTATTAGCTTTAGAAAAAGTAAATAAACATAATTAATATAATCTTAATATTTGGAAACTACAATTAGTAGTTTTTATTTTTTGACTTATTACATAAATATTGTGTTCCAAATTATAAAAGAATACCCCCCATATGATAAACTATAAAAAAGAAACAATATTGTTTTTAACATACAAAAGATACATCAGGAGTGGAGAAATGCAAAAGAAAAAACTATTTTTATCAACTGGAGTTATTTTTTGCATAACTATACCAACAACATTAGCATTAACTACATTTTCAAATTCTATAACCATTGATAAACTTAAGAAAAACTCTTATAAAGAAATTTATTCTAACTCTTCGAGTTATATATCTTACTCTAATAATTTAAATTCTTGAGGTGATACTTTAGCTAAATTCAAAGGAATTATAGATGAGACAAATAAAAATATAAAAAATTACGAAAATGCCATCACTATTTCTAAAGGAATGACACCCACTAAAAGATATAAATTTCTAAAGAATGCAAAAACTAAAGTATTCTCATCGAAAGAAGAGATAATAAAACTTAAAGGAGAAATAGAGCATCAGAAATACAAATTAAAGAAAAACAAAGAAGATCTCATACAACAAGAAATTAATAAGCAACAAGAAAAAAATAAAGAAAATATCAAGTCATTAACTAAAAATTTAAGAATAATTAATCAAGGCAATATAAAGAATTCCACAATTATCAAAGAAATAACTAATTTGGAGGAAGCCAAACTTCAACTTTGAAAATTAGAAGAGTATGTAAATATTATTTTACCAGAGACTAAAAACGGAACAACGATAGATGAAGTGGTTTTAACCAATGGAACAAATGGTAATATAAACGTAAAATTAAAACTTTTTACAAAATATGCAACAAATCCCATAGAAGAAATACACTTTATAATAAAAGGCCAAACAGATTTAGAAGCTTCTAAAAGTTCAAAATTAGAAAAATTAGAAACCAGACAAGAAAAAGCAGAAAGATTAACAAAAGAATATAATGATCAAGTAGATATATACCTTAAAGTTAAAAAAGATTATGAGAACAATACTGATGAATCTCAAAATAAGAAATTAAATACCATACTTAAAAGAGAAAGGGATAAATTAAATAAACTTAGAAAAGAAAAGAATATCGCCAAGGCAGAATTAAGAAAAACTATTTTTTACCCCTTAGTTGAATCTTTATTAGATTCCGCTTGAATTGTGGACCAAAAACAAAGAACAACTTTAGAAATTGCCAACACTATAAATTCATTAAATAGTATTGATAAAAAGATAGACAAAATGCAAGAAGTATTTGGAGTCCGTTTCTTCAAAAAAATAAATCATTTAATTTAAACAAAATAACAATAATACCTAATGTTGATGGAACCCTTAAAATTGAGTTACAAACTTCGATGGATTATATAAAAAAATATAATAAGACATGAACAAAAACAATTAGAGGAAAATCAAACCTTGAACTAGAATTAGAGAAAATAGAAGAAACATTTAATAAAACTAAACTTAAAATACAAAAAATTTTAAATACAACAAATAATATTAAATTAGAAAAACAAAAAAGTAAAATAGATGCAACCAATAATACAAACAAATTAAATTTAGGTTTGATATTAGGTATTTCAATTTCATCAATTATCGTTATTGTAGCTATTTTTATAGGCTTATGACTTAAAAAACGTAAAAAGCAATAATAAAAACCACATAAGTGATTTTTTTATATATCAATTGAATTAAAGATCGTATTAATTTCTTCCTCTCTTTCATAAACAATAGAGTGACCAGTATTTTTTAAAATGATCTTTCTAAATTTAAATGTTTTACATGTTTGATCTGAACTTTCTTTGGTAACAAATTTATCTATATCACCTTGTATTAAAATAGTTTCCTTTTGATTTGATAAATACTTATCCATCAAAGTTTCTTTTAAATATTTCTCATTTGTTATTTGTTCAAAAACAACTTTTTGAAATATATCCATCTTTGGTAATGTATTTTTAAAGAAAGTCCCGGCTGTATTTATAATATTTTGAAAATACAAATCTTTTTGATGGTTTCCGACTAATGATTCCATTGAATTTAGGGCATCTTGAGTATTCTCTGGTAATAATCATGATTCTATACCCTGATTATATGCAAATGGATTTAAAGGAGCTAATAATATTACTTTTGAAACTAATGGATGGTTAGCTATATTCATTGCAACTGCTCCACCCAATGAGTGTCCCACTAAAATAACGGGTTCATTTAATAAGTTCAATTTATTAATGGCAAATTGGGAATAACTTTCAATAGTAATCAATTCTTTTCCAACTGGTTCTTTGCCACATCCAGGAAAATCAAATGATAATATATCATAATTTCTTTCTAACCTTAATAAAGGACTTATAAAATTACCATTACTATTGAAACCATGTAAAAACACAATCTTCTTCTTTTTATTATTTTCATAAACTTTAAAAAATTCTTTCATAAGTTAATTTTAACATTTATCAATATACATAAATAAAAACAAAGGCATTATTTCCTTTGTTTTATATTTTTTATTATTTTATTTAATTTTGATTTCGGGTTTGATATTGCAAAGAATAAGAAACCAAATACAATAAATAAAATTGTAATTGCTGCACAAGCGCCCAATGTTATTCAAAGAGGAACACCTGCAAAGTTTAAGAAGAAGTAAACTGCAACTCCCGCAGAATGGACAATAGGACCTCCATCTTTTACTAATATATATTCACCTGTTGCTTTATTTATAATTACCTGTGAATAATGTGATTCTGTTTTAGTTACAAAATAAATAACGATAGCCATTATCAATCAAGCTATTGGGTAAATTAATACCAAAGGAATTTTTTTCATGCTTAAAACAACACCTTCTTCATTTTCTTGAAGTTTATCTTTATGGAAAGCAACCAACATTAATATAGGTGTTATTAAATGAACCATAAATGTAACAATTATTTTAAATGTTCCAGCTACCCCACCATGAGTTCAAATTGTTGAAAATGGTGCAAGTATTGTTCAATAAGTAATCATTGTAATAGTTATATTAAGTGTAGTGATTAATTGGAACATTTTATGATGTTTATTTTCTTTTGGTTTTATAACCCCAAATGCTCTTAGATAGAGATAAATCATAACTAAGAAATTTGATTGAAATGTAAAGTAAAAAACAGTAATTCAATTAACATGTTCTATTGGGTATTTAGCATGTTTTAAATCAACATTACCCTTGTTGTGAAATGTAACCGTTCAATTAAGTGCAGTTGTTGAATCCGAAATAATCATAAGTATAATAAAAATCGTTGATATAATTGCACCAATTAAAAAGTATTTATTCTCTCTCAGAATTTGTTTCATTACATACCCCCCATTCCACGCATCATGCTTGGATTAAATGAACCATCTTTCATAGCTTTGGCCATTTGTTTCATTTGTTTTGCCATTCTTTCAAATTCATTGACTAATGAATTGTACTCTTGGACAGTTCTACCTGAACCCGCAACAATTCTTTGTTTACGTTTGGCGTTTTTAAGCAATTTAGGATTTTTTCTTTCTTGCTTAGTCATTGATGAAATAAGTATTTCAAACAACCTTTGCTTTTTATCTGCTGCATCAATTTTATCTTTTGAAATATTTTGAGCACCAGGAATCATTTTAAGAATACTTCCTAATTTACCCAACTTTTTCATTTGTTGTAATTGTTCTAACAAATCATCAAGATCAAAATGTCCATTTGCCATTCTATTTGCCATTCTTGTTGATTTATCTTCATCCATAACATCTTGTGCTTTTTCAATTAATGAAAGAACATCTCCCATACCAAGAATTCTTTCAGCCATTCTATCTGGATGGAATTGATCAAGACCAGACATTTTTTCCGATGTACCAATAAATACAATTGGAAGACTTAGTATTTTCGCAATTGAGAGTGCAGCACCACCACGAGCATCTGAATCAAGTTTTGTAATTATTGAACCCGTTAAAGAGAGTGTTTCATGGAAAGTGGTTGCAACATTAATGATATCTTGCCCTGATAAAGCATCTGCAACATAAAAGATTTCTTGAGGTTTTGCAATTTTCTTGATATCAACCAATTCATTCATTAATGCTTCATCAATTGATAAACGACCTGCAGTATCTATAATAATAAGATCATGCTCATTTTCCTTTGCATATTCCATAGCTTCTTTAACTATATCTTGAGGTTTTACACTTGTTCCTTTTTCAAAAACAGTGACACCCAATTGTTTACCTAATGTTTTTAATTGTTGAACAGCAGCAGGACGATAAACATCTCCCGCAACAAGTAAAGGATTTTTTGATGTTTTTTTCTTCTTAAAATAATTAACAAGTTTACCTGTTGTAGTAGTTTTACCAGAACCTTGAAGCCCTACCATCATAATGATAGGTAAAGCACCTTTTAGTTTCACTTCTTTGGCAGTTCCACCAAGAATATTAGTTAATTCATCTTTAACTATTTTAACAACATTTTGCCCAGGATTTAATTGTGCTAATACTGTTTCAGATAATGCTTTCTTTTTTACTGATTTAATAAATTGTTTAACCACCAATAAGTTAACATCAGCTTCCAAAAGTGCCATTTTTATTTCTCTTGTAACTTCTAAAATATCCTCCTCTTTTAGTGAAGTTTTAGCTTGCATTTTCTTCATTGATTTTTGTAATCGATTTCCTAAAATATTTAACATACCTAAATTATAAAGAAAAAAGTAAATTAAAGCATAATTTAGGTGTTTTTTTAATTATTTTGAATTTTTAATTAGTGTCTAAATTAAAAAAATAAAGGTGCTCTCGCGCCCTAAATCATTGAAATTAATATTGTAATTCCCAATGTCAATGGATAAGTGAAATAAAAGAAGTATTGAATGCCAATTTTCAATTTTTTATTATTAATTGGAAAACGAAACTCTGTAAAGAACAATATGAGAATAATATCAATCAAAGCTCATAATTGAACATTGGATAATGCATCAGTACTGTGCATTACATATTGGTTAATTAATGTTATGATAATTAATCAAATAACTGAAGCTATATTCATCAACATTCCTTTATATTCACCCTTATAAATAAACTGAATAATTTCTCTAGTCATTCAAAATCCAACTATTAATAAAAAACCATATAATCCATAATCAATTTCGATTTTTTGGAAACCTGCTTTTGGCGTTGCAATAAATAATTCATTATTTTGAATAAAATACAACATTCAAAAAATCATTATGAAATATAAAATTGAAATTCATTTATTTTTCTTATAAATAACTATAAATCCTGCACCTAATGTTAAATTACAAAATATATTCATATAAAAAGGTGAAATGTCAGGATTTTCTTGTGTAAATAAAAATCAAGTGATTGGTATTTGAATACAAATAAACATCAAGAATAATTTTAGGAAATACGAACCAGGATTACGTGTTTTTGTAAATCCAAAGGCAATTAGAAATGTGAATATGGGTAATGCTATTCTCCCTATAATTCTTAAATCTTGATTATCAGGAAAAAGAATAACTCCAACATGATCAATAATCATAGAAATCAAAGCAATTACTTTAAATGTCATGGAATTAAAAATTCTTTCCTGGAGTTTTTTAACGTTGGCGTATTGTATGTTCATATATTTAAATAATAACCCATTTTTTATATTTCAAATCCGAAATAATAATATAGATGGATTATAAATTGGGTAATATATAATATTATTTATTTCTAATTTCATCTCTAAGATAAATGTAGGATTTGAAATTTTATAAATTATTTTCATATATTTTAATAAGTTTTAAAAAAGAAAAAAGCCACCATTATTTATAATTGGGGCTTTTTAATTTATTTTTAATTTATTTTTAATTTATAAAATGTAATATTACATTTTTTTCAGTCTTCTCATTAGTGATGAATTTACCACGGCATCAAAATATGGGTATCCTTTTGGCGCAAAAGGTACAGCTCATTCAGTTGATTTAATAATTGATTTAACTTTATCAGTTGATGCAAATAAATGTTTCATGTAATTAAAGGTTCCTGTTCCTATATTCATGTATCAATGTCCATTAGACTTTTGATCACTATATTCATCTTTCGCACCATTAAGTGCATGATGTAATAAATCAGTATGTGCACCAATATAACCAGCAGCAACTGTTGCTGCTGTACCTCATGCTGCTGAAATACCAAAGGTAAATGGAGCAGATGCAAAGAAACCTGCTGCAGCAGCGGTACAACCAGCGGCTAAAAGAGCACCTTCATCGAATGCATCTTTAGTTACAGATATAAAATCACGAACTTGTTCTTTAGAAAATAATTTATCTCCATATGGATTAACTAAAGTTTTATCATTTGTTTGAGATATTTCATTTCTCATTTGTATATTTTGTTTTCTAATTTGTACATTTAATATATTAAAGATTTCATCATATTTAGATTGATCTACACCTTTATTTTGCTTTAAGAAACCTTTTATTGCTTCTAATGATGAAAGATTCCCATGTCCTTTACGGTAATCTAAGAATTTTTCTGTATATTTTTTTACTTCTTTAATTTGTTTTGCAGTTAAAGTTACATTATTCAATTTTGCATTAGCATCAATTATTGAGTAAGCAGTAGCTTTTACATCACCATTAAATTCAGTTTTTAGGTTTTCAGTTTTTATATCATTACTTACTTTTTTATTGTTTAATCCTGCTAATTTTTGACTATTCATTTGTTTTTCGCTTGAATTATCAAGTGTTGAGGCAACTGTAACACCTGTAATTAATGCTGCGGCTGAAGTTGCTAAAATTCCAATTTGTACAACTTTTTTACTATTTAAACTTTTTTTCATATTTGCTCCTTTAAATTCAATTAATTAATAATTACTTCATATTCAGGATACTTAGGTTTTCTATTATATTTAAAGATTTATTGTATAGGTATCGTATAAAAATTTATTTGCGATATGAAGTTTATGCTGCTATACCACCACTTTTTCACCTCCAATCCACACATAAAAATTATACGCTTGGAAATATTCAGAAAAGACCAGTCATTTCGTTCTGAAAGAGGGTACATACTAAAAAAACATTAAAAATATTGTGGTATAAGTCAATAAATTGAAAATGTTATTTAAATCTATGATTCACCTTCCTTAAAAATAGATATTAGAATAATAACTATTTTTCATTAGGATTAACAAAGAAATATCGATATTTCATCTTATGCCATAAAAAACATTATTTTGGAGTTTTACAAATAATCATAAAAATATCTACTGATAATTAAAATGGAAAATACCTTTATGTGCCATTCATTAAATTATGTGTAATACAATAGACTAATTTTATTTTGATTAAAATATTTATATGAGCTATATGGAGGTATTTTAAAAGTTCTGATGTTTTGGATTTAAGTGAATCCTTTGAGATACATAAACATTATTAGTCGAGTCACAATTACTTTTGATACAAAAGGAGTTAAAATGAACAAACTTAATAGAGAGTGATCAAACAAATAGTAACTATTACTTTCTTTGAAAAGTGGAATTTAATCACTTTTTAAATACATGACTCAAGAGATTCAATGACTTTGACTGAATACAAGACAAGGATGATGAATATAACTCCTATAAATTTAAACATCTACGCATTTTAAATGTAACCTTATATAAAACTATAGAGAAATATAATTTACTTATAAAGTCAACATCTTTTAATAATGGTTTAGAGTTTAAAGCATTAGGCTTATTTGGCTATCAAACAGGTATTGCTATTTATAAATATAATTCGTATGCTTCGCATAAAAGAAGTTCAAATGAAAATGCAAATTGTTTAATAAGAAAAGAACACCTAAAAAGCACAGGTTTCAGTGATATCTCAAATAAAGATATAGAATACCGATGGATAATATTAATAATATGCTAAAAAAGATATTTAATTTCGATTCTGCAATAAAAAATATTGAGATGAATTATCAAATGTGAATACAAAAGAATTTATAAGAGAAATGTTGCAAAAGGGAATTGAAAAAAGAGTGAAGAAAACTTCTAGAAGACATGGCTATTTATATATGAAAAACTTTAAATAAAAAAACTTAGACATTAAGTCAAAGTCTTTTATATAAACTTTTGTGTAATTAATTTGATAATGCATAAAAGTGTTGCACTTTAAATTTCAATCAAGAAAAGCCACCACTTTCTAGTTGGAAGCTTTTTATTTATAAAGATAATTAAAATTGAATTTATAATTCTTTCATTACTTTTGTATCTAATACAGCATCGAAATATTTAATCGCTTTTTTTGCAAAAGGCACAGATCAAACACTTCCCAAAATAACTTCTTCTACTTTTTCAGTAGATGAGAATAAGTTATGCATAGCAATTGTTGATCTATAACCAAGAGTAACAAATGAAACATGATTTCATCTTTGCAAGTGATAACTATCTTTTGTTCCTTCAAGTGCATCAAATAATAAGGCAGTGTGAGCACCAAGGAAACCAGCGGTAACTGCTGCGGCTGTACCAAATACCATTGTAAGACCAAAGGTAAACGGAGCAGCTGCTAAATAACCTGCTGCTGCTGCAGTACAAGCAGCAGTCATAGACGTACTTCAATTGAAGGCTGTTTGAGTAACATTTATAAAATCTTCTATTTTTGTTTTAGAGAATGCTGTATATCTATACTTATATGTTTGAGCTAAATCATCTTGTTTAGATATCGAGTTATTTATTTGAGTTTCTTGCTTTTTAGCTTGCTTATCTAGCATACTAAAAATTTCAGAGTATTTTGATTGTTTCACACCTTTAACTTGCTTCAAGAAAGATTTTATTGAAGATATTTTTGGGAGTTTTTTAGTATCTTTACAATATTTTAGGAATTCAGATGTATATTTTTTTGCTTCGCGCAATTGTTGTTCACTCAAACTATGAGGACCAGCAGCTATATTTGCTTCCATCAATGCATATGCGTTAGTTAATACATCATTTTGATTATTATATTGTGTAATATTTTTAACTTTAAATTTAATTTTAGGGGTTCCTTCTTTTGCTTGAACACTATTTTTTTGACTTTTTAATCCAGCTAATTGTTGACTATTCATTTGTTTTGTGCTTGAATTATCAAGTGTTGATGCTAAAGTAACACCTGTAATTAATGCTGCAGCTGAAGTTGTTAAAATTCCAATCTGAACAACTTTTTTACTATTTAAACTTTTTTTCATATTTTCTCCTTAAATTTGAAACTACTTAATTTAACTTCATATAAGGGCGTAAGTTTTACCCTTATATTGAAGATTTTTATATAGGTCTTATTTGACAAAACATGTTTTTTTCATTATTTAAAACATGAATTTTTATGTGCTATACCAACATTTTCGCCTCCAATCCACACACTAAAATTATATTATTAGAAATACTCAGTTCAGGCTATTTGTTTCATTCTAAAACAAGTCGCATTATGAAAAAATAGTTAAAATATGGTGCTATAAGTGAATATTTTAGAAATGTTATTTAAATATAAAGTTCGTTTCTCTTAAAAATAGGTATTAAATAATAACTATTTTTTTATTTAGTTAAACAAAAATATCAGGAATTTATTTTAAGTCATAAAAAAAGTAAAATAATGTTCGACTACTACAACCTATTTTTCAAAATAACTGGTATTTGATGAGTTGTAAAATAATTTCATCATACTCTAACAAACTATGTGGAATACAATAACCAAGAATGAGATTGATTAGAATAATTATATGAGCTATATGGAGGTATTTTAAAAAAATGCTCTTTTAATTCGATCAAGAAGAAAATATTAAAACATAGATACCATTTACTTGAATTAATAGTTTCGCTTATAAGGAAAAAATTCTACATAAAATAAATTTCATTCAAAATCTTTTAAAAAAATATTTACTTGTCCTATCAGCAAATTTCATTTTGTTAAAACATTTATGAGTATAACTAAAATAAGTAAAGCTGATTTGTTTGTTCTTTAAAATAAAGAGCACCAATTAAAAAGGTATAAAAAAATGACCTAAGGCCATTATTTGAAAATTATTTTCTAATTTCTTTAAGTCTTGCAGATTTTCCTCTTCTATCTCTCATGTAGTAAAGTTTAGCTCTTCTAACTTTATTTTTACGCTTAACTTCAATTTTTGCTACTAGTGGAGAATGTAGAGGGAATGTTCTTTCAACACCAATCCCATATGACATTTTTCTAACTGTAAATGTTTCTGATGTTCCTGTACCGTGTTTTTTAATTACAAGACCTTCGAATAATTGAATTCTTTCTTTTGATCCTTCTTTAATACGTACGTGAACAATAACATTATCACCTGATTTAAATACAGGTAAGTCTGTTTTAATTTGATTTGCTTCTACTGCTGTAAGTAATTTATTTCTCATTATGATCTCCTTTTAATAAATCGGGTCTAACTCTAAGAGTTTTCTCCATTTGTTTTTCTTTTCTTCATTTCTCTATTTTTGCATGATTACCATTTAGCAATACTTCAGGAACTTCCATACCTTTATAAACACGTGGGCGTGTGTACTGAGGATGGTCTAGAAGGTTGTCTTGGAATGAATCATTAACATGTGAAGCTTCTCTAATTACACCTGGTATCAATCTAATAATTGAATCAGCCATAACCATTGAAGGAAGTTCTCCTCCTGTTAATACATAATCACCAATCGATAATTCTTCATCAACTAATGATCTAACTCTTTCATCAAATCCTTCATAATGTCCAGCAACGAATGTAACTTCGTCTAATTTAGATAATTCTAATGCTTTTTCTTGTGTAAATTTATTACCTTGAGGTGAAAGAAGAATTCTTCGACCTTTTGTTGTTTCTAAAGCTTTATCAATGGGTTCAACCATTAATAACATACCCTGACCACCTCCATAGACAATATCATCTACTTTATTATGCTTGCCTATTGAAAATTTTCTGAAATCAATAACATTAACTTCAACTAACTTTTTATCGATAGCTCTTTTAATGATTGATTCTGATTGAAATGGTTCGTAGTATTTAGGAAATAGAGTTATAAAGTTTATTTTCATAATTAATTATTTCTTTGCAAGTTTTGAGTTAGCAAATTCTTCGTTAATTTTTTCTTTTTTAAGTAATGTTTTTACAGTTTCTGTTGGAACAGCTCCATCATTTAGTCATTTAAATACCAATTCTTTTTCAAGTTTCAGTTCTTTTGTGTGTGGGTTGTAGAATCCTACAACTTCAATAAATCTTCCGTCTCTAGGTGCTCTAGCATCTGCAACTACGATTTTGTAGAATGCATTGAATTTAGAACCTTGACGTTTTAGTCTCATTTTTACCATGTGGTTCTCCTTTAATCCTTATTACTTTTTTTAATAAGTAACTATAGTTTATCATAAAATCTCACAGGTGTCAAGCACTTTTGCTTTACAGTCAGAAAAGTTATTTTTATCTTACACTCTTTATATATATTTAGCATTAATTTTATAATTTTTTTAATAAAGGCGGTGAATATCATGAACACTTCATTACTTACATCAAAATAAATAATCTTTTAGAGAAATAAAATAATATTTCCAATTATCAAATTTCAGTCCAAAAGATTATTTTCAATAGTTAAAAGACTAATGGAGGATAAAACATGAAATTTATCGATAAGAAAAATATCAGAATTAAAGCTGGTAATGGCGGAGATGGTTTTATATCTTTTTTAAAATCAAGTATTTATACCCCTGCAGGTGGAGATGGTGGTGATGGAAGTGATATCTATTTAGATGTTGATTATAATTTAAAAACTCTTTTCAATATTAATAATTTTTATTATGGAGAAAACGGTAAATCTGGTGGTGCTCAAAATAAAAATGGTTCAAAAGGTAAAGATATAATTATCTTTTTACCAAAAAATACAAAAGTAACGCTAAATAAAGAAGTTATACAAGTAAATAATAGAATAAAAATTTTATCAGGTGGTAAAGGTGGTTTTGGCAATGCAAAACTCACTAAAATTCTAAAAAGTAAAACACCAAAAGAAAAATTAGATCCTGAAATGAAATTATATAAAGCAAATAAAGGTGAAGAGTCGCCAATATATGATTTAAATATTGAAATGGAGTTTGCTTCTGAAGTTGGATTACTTGGTAAACCTAGCTCAGGTAAAAGTACACTAATATCAAAAATGACAAATTTCAAAGCAAAAATTGGTGCTTATGACTTTACAACATTAGAACCATCTTTAGCTATTGCTAATATTGATGATGTACGAAAATTTACTATGCTTGATTTACCAGGGATAATTAAGGGTGCAGCTATGGGAAGGGGTAAAGGTGATGAAGTAATGGAATTCATATTAAAAACTAAAGTAATTTTACATATTATTGATTTTGGTACCTCATATAAAAATCCTATTAATGATTTTCAAGAAATCAACCATGAAATTCAATTATATTCAAATAAAATGGATAACACTGAACAGATTGTAATTGCAAATAAAATGGATATTTTTGGTAGTCGAATAAAATTAAAAGAGTTTAAATTGAAATTCCCGAAAATTAAAGTAATTCCTATTGTTGCAATTGAAAATAAAGGTATCTTCCATTTAATGGAATTCTTATGAAAAAAAATAAATAATAAAAGATAAAAATATATAAAACTTTTTAAAAAAACACTGGCTTTGGTCAGTGTTTTGTCTTCTTATAGTAATAAGAAGGTATAATAAAAATTATGAAACAGAAACTTACAAGAACAAAAGAAAGAATTAAAGAAATTCCCTTCAAACCCACTTGAAGTAAAAGTAAAAAAAATAAAATTCTTCTAGGCTCTTTTCTATTCGTTATTTTTGTAACTATCGCCATGAAAACAGCAGTTACAATATTATGGGATACAGGTTATTATAAAGGTAAATTCCATTTATGATACTGACATACAAAAGAAGTTAACGATGTACTAAGAGCAAGTCATTGGGGTGAATTACCTTTTCCAAGTAATATTAGTGAACAAACAAGAGAATTTGCACATAGAGCTTTAGCTCATCCTTATTTCTTTTGATCATTAACTCAATTCACATGACAAACAACTTTGTTACTTACATTCATTTTATGTATGAGATTATTCATGTATGATGATAGAGTTCCAAAATGATTGCGTTGAACACATTCACAAAGAACTCTTTCTATTGTTGCAATGTATGACACAATTGTATGTATTGTATTTTGATCTGCGATTGCAAAAGATTTTGGAAAAACAAATGACTCTTCAGATGGTTTGATGAATGTATTAATTCAAACATCAACCATCCTTGTGCATGCAGTGATACCAGCTTGTATGCTTATATATTCAATAATTTATTTAATCCTTTCAAATGAAGCATCAAGATTAAATAAGAAGTTTTTATTAATAGGGATTATTTATCCAACACTTTATATAATTTTCTATTTATTAGTAAGTGTTATTTGACAAGATCCTTATCCAGTATCCGATTTAGCTACAACAGGTGACTTTAAACAAACATGAATTGCTTTTATGGGATTAATAGGAATATTAGTTGGTATGGCCGGAATGATTTATGTTCATAATTGGGTATTATTTAAATTTAATAAACGATATAGGTATGAATATGACTATGAAGTTGCTACTGATACTGAAAAGAAACTAGAAAAATTGATTTGAAAAGTTGAAAAAAGTAAACGTAAAATAGAAGAAAGCAAGAATGAAACGGTTATTAAGAAAGAAGAAATAATATTAGCTAAAAGAGAATTAGCTGTCACAAAAGCTAAAGCTTCAATTAAAAAACACAGAACTAGAGGTAAACGTTATGAAAAAGAATATATTGAGTTTACTAAAAGGAAAGCAATTTCAGATAAGGAATTAGAAGAAAGACTTCAAAAGATAATTACCGAGAAAGCTAATAAAAAGATTGCTAAAACTTTAGAAATAAAAACTAGACCCAAAACTAGAAAATCTTCTAAAAAACATCAAAGAAAAAAATAATGGCGATGCCATTATTTTCTTAATCCAAGTTCTTTAATTAAAGCTTGGTATTTGTTGAAGTCTTGAGCTTTTAGATATTTTAATAAATCTTTACGCTTTTGAATCTTAGCTAAGAAACCTCTTTGAGAGTGTTTATCTTTTTTATTAGCTTTGAAGTGTGGTGTAAGAATATTGATATCTTCTGTTAAGATAGCGATTTGAGCTTCAATTGAACCTGTGTTTTTAGCGTTTCCACCAAATTTAATAATAAGTTCTTCTTTTTTTGCTTTTGATACAGCCATGTTTTGTCCTCCTATGTTTATTTCATGTAACCCCAGCAAGAATCCGGACAGGTATCCAAACCGAGAATTACAACGCTTTTATGCTTAATTATTATAAACTATTTTTAAAGAAACGGTTAGCAACTTCTAAATGCTCTTCACGTAGTAAGTCACCTTGATCCTTAATTGTTATTTCTAATTGCCTTCATCACGAGATTGAAAACTCTTTATTTTGAAGATTATCAGTATTGTTTAACATGTAAATGAAGTATTTCCCTTGTCTAGTTACATGAACTACCCCATGATACATAATTCCACTATTGATTGCTGTAATAGCATAAAACCCAGAATGTGGTTTTACTTGTAGTTCTTCTAAAACAAACTCATTTTCTTTACCAATTCTTACATTTGTGGTTCATGGAGAAACTAATAATGAATTTGCAAATTCAATTTCTCCAAAAGGTACTTGTTCTTTAATTATTGAAGTAGAAATATTTTTATTTGCAATCTTTTTCATTTCTACAATATGAACATTCTCAAATATATTTGAAAGCATTTCAGGGTTTCCTGCTGCACCCCTACCAAAACTAAAATCTTTACCGCAGACAATATTTTTAGGTTGATATATCTCTTTTATTTGTTTCATAAAATCTTCTGGAAGCATTGTTAATAAGTGGCTATTTACTTTTAAAACCATAGCAAAATCAATTTCCATATTAGAGAGCTTTTGTAATCTTACTTCTAATTGTTCAAACATTTCTCTTGATTTATTAGGTAATTCATGTGGTTTTTCAAACATCATCATAATTATTGGTTGCTTTAATGATTTAGCTTTTTTAATTAAATCTAAATGACCTATATGTATAGCATCAAAAGAACCCATTATTATCGTTGGTTCTGTTATTTCTATTTTTTCAGGGAAATAAAATGCTTTCATTTATAGTACCTCTATTTTCTTACCAAATAACTTTAATGACTTAATACGTTTATCAGCTTGAATAATTCCACAAATAACCCCATTAACCTTAACAACATATTCACCTTTTATATTGTATGGGTTTTTAATAGAAATACCATTAATCAAAATCATTATTTCTTCTTTATTTAAATTAACAATTGGTAATGTTAATAATTTTTCAATATTTACATCAACACCAATATTTTTTTCAGTTAATGGACCAATAGTAGTTCTTCTTAATTCAGTCATTATTGCACCACATCCTAATTGTTGACCCAAGTCATGAATAATAGATCTTATATATGTACCTCTAGAAACGTTAACTTCAAATACAACTATATCCTTATTAAATTCTAATATATTAATTGTATTAATTTCAATGGTTGAAGTTTTTAATTTAACATCTTTTCCTTCTCTAGCTAATTTATAAGCTGCAACACCATTAATTTTCTTGGCTGAAAACACAGGTGGCATTTGCTCTTGAATTCCAATGAATTTTTTAAGTTCTAGTTCAACAACTTCTTTAGTAGGTATATCATCTGAAATATGTTTAATCTCGCCTTCTGAATCATATGTATTCGAAATAAAACCAAGTTGCATAGTTGCAACATATGTTTTTTCTCCTTTATCAATGAAATCAATTAGTTTTGTATCATCATCAGTAGCCACTAATAATAATCCAGTTGCTAATGGATCTAAAGTTCCAGTATGACCAATCTTTTTAATATTATTTTCTTTTTTAAAGTTATTAATTGCTTTAAAAGAAGATATCCCTTTTTCTTTATCTAATAGTACGAACATACATATATTTTAACTTATTAAAGAAAAGAAAAACAAGGCATTTAGCCTAGTTTAAAATTATTTCAATGGTATTATTGTTATTTTGTTTAAATTTCTTTACTTCCCATTGTCTAATTAACTCTCTATCAAGTTCTTTCATAGTTCTTTCCATTCTCTTGATAACTAGTTTTCTGCTTTCAATCTTATTTTTATTAGTTTCGATTGATTTTTCAGCATTATAAATAACATGTTCATTTTTTTCTTTTTTATCATTTAGCTTTTTGATCGCTTTATCAACATCTTTTTTGGCAGCAATTGAAATTTCATGAGCTATTTTCTCTCTAATTTCAAAAAGTATTTCTAATTTTTCAAAAGTAACTTTATTTTTATTTTCCATTTCTAAAATATCTGAAATTATTTTATTTTTTTCTTTAGTTAATTTTCTTAATCTTCTTATAATAGAAGTTTTATTTGCCTTTATATCTTTGTTATTCATATAACCTCCTGTAAGCATATAAAAGATTTATCTCTTCCTATGCAAAACAATCATAACAATTCTCTAAATAGTCAATTGTATTTTATAAAGGTTAAAATGTTTTTCACAATATAAAAAAATAAGCGTGCACTTATTCTTTTTTTTCTTTTTCTTTAATACTATTTAAAATTTCGTTAATTCTTGTCCCCACAGCCAAAGATTCATCATGTTTTAAATGAATTTCCGGTGTTTTTCTCATATGAATTCTTTTAGAAACTTGAGTTCTAATAAACCCTGTAGCTTTTCTTAAGTGTTCCATTGAACGTTCTTTATTATTTTCAAATGTCAAATAAACATTTAAGTGTGAACCATCTCTGGAAAGTTTTACATCTGTTACCGTTGTATATGAAACATTAACATTTGTAATTTCTTCAGAGATAATTTGCGATACTGCTCTTAAGAACATTTTTTCTTTCTTTTGATGTGTTACTGTAGACATTATTTAACCTCAATCTCAACATCTTCATAACATTCAATAATATCATCTTCACGAATATCATTAAATTTCTTAATATGAGTACCAAATTCTTTACCAAGTTCAACTTTCTTCGCTTGATCTGGCCCTCTTTGTAAAGAATCTAGAATTCCCTCGTGTATTGTTCTACCATCACGGATAAGTCTCATTTTTGAACCTGATTTAATAATCCCATCAATAACAACTGAACCAGCAATATTACCAACTTTTGAAGAGAAGATTGTTTTAATAATTCTAGCTTGTCCTGTAACTTTTTCTTCAAATTTAGGTGCAAGCATACCTTTAAGCATTGCTTCCACTTCTTCAATCATTTTATAAATAATTGTGTGTGTTTTAATAATAATTTTTTCTTGTTCAGCAAACTGTTTAACACTACCAGTTGGACGAATATTAAACCCGTAAATTATTGAGTTGGATGCTTGAGCAAGTAAAATATCACTTTTTGTAATAGCACCAACTGAAGCTCTAACAACATTAACAACAACTTCTTCGTTTGAAATTCTTGCTAATGAGTATTTTGCAGCTTCCGCTGTACCTTGCACATCTGATTTAATAATAATATTAAGTGTTTTAATACCATCTTCAATATGAACAGCATTTCTTGCTTTAAGCTCTTGTTGTTTATCAGCAAAAGCCTTATCTTGAGCAAGTGCTTTAGCAAATTTTTCATCTTTAAATCCAACAAATTTATCACCCGCTGAAGGTGTATAGTTTAGACCAGTAATAACTACTGGTGTACCTGGACCTGCAGATTCAATTGCTTTACCATTTGTATCTTCAAGAGATCTAACTCTACCATAGTGAGCACCAGCAACAATGAAATCACGAGGTACAATAGTTCCATTTTCAACAATAATTGTTGCAACTGAACCCCTACCTTTATCTAAGTGAGCTTCAACAACCACACCCATTGGTAATCTATTAGGGTTAGCTTTCAATTCTAACATTTCTGCCTCTAAAGTAATGGCGTTAAATAATTTATCAATACCCATACCTGTTAGACCTGAACCATAAATAAATTGTACATCCCCACCTCAATCATCAGCAACAACATCATGTGCTGATAAATCAGCTTTAACTTTTTCAGCATTTGCTCCTGGTTTATCCATTTTATTAACAAATACAATCATAGGAACTCCAGCAGATTTAGCATGATCAATTGCTTCTTTTGTTTGCGGCATAACACTATCTTCTGCAGCAACAACAATAATAACAATATCAGTTACTTTAGCACCTCTTGAACGCATAGCTGTGAATGCTTCATGTCCAGGAGTGTCAATAAATGTTATCTTTTTACCTTTATGTTCAATTTGGTAAGCGCCAGTATGCTGTGTAATTCCACCAGCTTCACCATCAACAACATTGATATTTGCATTTCTAATTTTATCAATTAAAGTTGTTTTACCATGGTCAACATGACCCATTATTGTGACAATAGGTGGTTTTTCCATTAAATGTTCTTCTTTTTCTTCTATTTCCATTTGTTCCATAAAGTTAGCAGCTGTAACTTCTTCTTTGTGTTGGAAATCATATTCATATTCCATACATAATTCACCAATTTGTTCTTCATCAAGTGTCATGTTTAAGTTATACATTTTCCCTTGCATGAAGAAATGTTTGATAATTTCGTTTGCTGGTTGTTCAATTTTAGTTGCGAATTCTGCAATTGTCATTGGACCAGTATAAATGAATACACCATCTTTTAATTCTGTCTTAACCTCTTTCATTTGAGATTTAACATTACTTAGGTTTGTCTGTCTTTTATCTGCCATACTATTCCTCCTCTATATATTTAATTAATTCTTCATATGTTGTTTCAGAAACTTGTTCTTTGAAAGCTCTATGTAGTAATTTTTTTGTTTTTATTGTTTTTACAAGATCCTTATCTTTTTTAAAGTAAGCACCACGACCTGGAAGATTATGCTCTTTATCAACACTATATTTCCCATTAAATTTAACAATTCTTATTAATTCAGACTTGTCAAATTTTTGACCTGTTGCAATACAGGTTCTTTGATTATTTTTCTTCAATGTTGTCTAATTCTGTAAAATCAATATCTGCGAAATCTGCAAGTTCTTCATCAAGTTCAAACTGAGATTCCATTTCTTTAAGTTCTGCATCTGAGAAAATAACTTCTTCTTTTTCAATTGGAACAAATGTAGTTTCTTCAATATTTTCATTAAAGTCTTCAATCTCTCCTTGAATATCTTCAAGATTAATGTTTGAGGATTTTGCAAATCCTGTTGATGCGGGTCTTTGTCTTTTGTTAAGTTTTTCTCCAGCTTCAATTCTTGCTAATTCTGATTCTGTTAGGTTTCCATTAAATGTGAATTCCATCCCAGCTTCTCTAGCTTGATTAATTGATGTAACATCAACTCTAACTTTAGCTAACTCAGCTACTAATCTAGCATTTGAACCACGTCTACCAATTGCAAGTGTGTGATGTTTGTTAGGTACAATAACAATTTTCTTATCTTCAAAACCATCTTTATTTAGAATTGCAACAACTTTTGCAGGTGACATTGCAGCAACAACAAACTCATTTAAATTATCTGAATATCTAATAACATCTAATTTTTCACCATGTAGTTTTTCAACTATTCTAGAAATTCTTTCTCCGCCAGCACCGATAATAGCCCCAACTGGATCTACCATATCATTTGTTGCTTTAACAGCAATTTTAGTTCTTTCACCAACAATACGTGACATTGCAGCTATTTCAACAGTACCATCCATAATTTCAGGAACTTCTTGTTCTAATACTCTTCTTACCATTGAAGGTGATGAGTTTGAAACAATAATTTGAGCATCTTTTGAATCTTCTAACACATCTTCAACATAAACATTTACTCTTTCACCAAGTTTCATTTTGATTCTAGGGTTTTTAAGTTTACCAGGCATAAATGCAGGTGTTCCATCTTCTAATTGTAAAATTGCAAAACCAGCGGCTGATGTAGTAATAATTGCAGGAACCATTTCTCCAACTAAACCTTTATGTTTAGCATAAACCATAGCTTTTGTTTTTTCTTTAATCTTTTGGATAAATAATTGCTTAATTTGTTGAGCGATTGTTCTTGAGTAAACTTCAAAAGAAACTTCTTCAGCAATAAAATCACCAATTTTTACATCTGGCTTAATTTTTTTAGCTTCCGATAATGGAATTTCAATTGTTCTTAAATCCGCTTCCATTTCTTCAGATTCATCTTCAACAACTTCTTTCCCATTATTGATTAATTTAAACTCATTTTCAGTTCTATCGATAGTTACTGTTAAATCAGCATCAGGATCAAATTTTGAATGGAATGATTTTTTCACTGCTTCACGTAGAATTTCATCAATTTCATCTCTACTTAATCTTTGCTTAATTGCAATTTCTTCAATTGCTTGGAATAATTGTTCTTTATCTAATGTTTTTGGCATTATTTGCCCTCCTTTTTAACTTTAGCTGATAGATTCATCTTTTCGATATCCTCTTTAGCTAATTTTTGTTTTCTGAATTGCCCTTTGGCATTTCACTTAATTGTCAAACCTTCAGAATCAACTTCAATTAGAGTACCTTCAAATTGAATCTTGTCTTTTATTGGTCTTACTAATGTGACTAAAATATTTTCTTCGATCATTTCTGATAATTCATCAAAAGAAACCTCTTTATCTGTTCCTCCAGAAAAAATATCTAGAAAATATTCTTTATCTGTTTGGTCAATGGTATCAAGATAGTCAGAAATCTCTTTTGATAAGATTGTTAATTCATTTAATTTTGGTTCTTGAACTTCCACCCTTAAAAATGTTGCTCCAAACTCCTCTTCTCACTTGACATAAGTGATTTTATCCCCAAATTTGGTTTTCAAACTTTCTAAAATTGTCATGTTACCTCCTTAGAATAAGAAAGAGATACCATTGGCATCTCATGAATTTAATATTCTATTGACAAAAATATTATAGCATTTTAATGTTAAAAAAGAACACTAAATATGCTCTTTAACAACTTTCATCAATTCTTCAAGAGTAGTGGTATTTGGGACTTTAAATCCTGCTGATGCATGATGTCCACCTCCACCAAGAGCTTCAGCAATTTTAGAAACATCTACATTTCCTTTTGATCTTAATCCTCCACGTAGCATCCCTGGTACATCAGCTTCAGCTACAAATAATGTAACTTCTCTATCTGAAACAGATGAAACAGCAGCAACCGTAGCTCTATAAATATCTCTAGAAACTTTTTCTTTTGTATAAAATATAGCAACTTCTGGATGATCATAAGAAACTTGACTTAAGCATTCACTAATCGCTTTCGATTCTTCAGCAGAAGGCAATAGTTTAGGAACAACATCTAAATAATTGTGCCCATCTTTTAACATTTTAGCCATAACATTGAATGTTTCTGGTCCAATATTTCTTTGAGTAAAGTTTTCTGTATCTGTAACGATAGCTGTAGATATACCAACTCTAGCTTTTTCAGTTCATTTCAGTTCTAACATAAATGCAATTTCAGCTAATAATTGACCACATGCAGGTCAATTATCCCCGCCAATACCCATCAATCACTCTTCATGATCTTTATGATGATCGAATTTAACTGCTTCTTTTGTTACAACTCTTTTATCTCAAACTCTAGCCTTATTTGAAGTATCAACAACAATAACTTGTGAATTGTAGAAGTACTCATCTTCTACATTATTTTCAATATCTGATGATATAAAGTCAAACATAGGTGGTATATCTCCCCCGGATATCCTAACTTGTTCAACATCTGTATTGTTTTCAATAAACTCTTTTAAAGCAATAGAAGATCCAACAGTATCTCCATCAGGATCAATGTGCGTACAAATAGTTATTGTTTTTTGAGCGCTAATAAAGTCTCAAATCTCTCTTAATTTTTCTATTTTTAATTTCATAATTATTTATATTATATAAAGAAATAAATATCTTAATAACAAAATACTTGTAATAATATACACTTTACTCTCTATAATTGCGACATATAAAGAATAGAGGTAAGTATGAAAAAAATTATAAACGTTGCAGTTATTGCTCACGTTGATGCAGGAAAATCTACATTAGTGGATGCATTATTAGAACAATCAGGAACATTTAATGAAAGAGAAGAAAGAATTGAGCAAGTGATGGATAGTGATGATATCGAAAGAGAAAGAGGAATCACAATCTATTCAAAAAACTGTTCTATTAAATATGGAGACACAAAAATTAATGTCGTAGATACACCAGGCCACGCAGATTTTTCTGGTGAAGTAGAAAGAATTATTAAGAATGTTGATACAGTTATGTTATTGGTAGACTCTTCAGAAGGACCAATGCCCCAAACAAGATTTGTTCTTAAGAAGTCATTAGAACAAGGGCTAAAACCAATTTTGGTTATCAATAAAATTGATAAGTCAGATGCAAGACCTGCAGAAGTTGTGGATATGGTACTTGAATTATTTATGGAATTGGAAGCTACTGATGAACAAATGGAATTTCCAATTCTATATGGTGCTGCAAAAGATGGAATAATGAAACTTTCGATGGATGATCCATCCGAAACATTAGAACCATTATTCAAAACACTAATTAACCATGTAGAAGATTATCCATATGGAAAAGATGAAGAAGTCCAAATGCAAATCTCATCATTAAAATATGATAAATATCTTGGAAGACTTGGTTTAGGAAGACTTAAAAAAGGAACTTTAAAAAGAAAAGGTAGATACTCATTAATAAATTCTAAAGGTGATATTAAAAATATTAGTTTCTCAAAAGTGTTTGTTAATGATGGGTTAGACAGAAAAGAAGTTGAAGAAGTTGAACCGGGAGATCTATGTATTGTTGCTGGTATTCCCGATATTACAATTGGAGATACAATTTCAACAATAGAGAACCCAATCGCTATGGAAAAAATTGAAATTGAAGAACCAACAATTTCAATGAATTTCTTAGTTAATAAATCACCACTTAATGGTAGAGAAGGTAAAAAAGTTACCTCTTCATTAATTGAAGAAAGATTAAAAAAAGAACTTGAAACTAATGTTGCTTTAAAAGTTAATAATTTAGAGGGCGTTGAAGGTTTTGAGGTTCAAGGGAGAGGTGAATTACACCTTTCAGTTCTTATTGAGAACATGAGACGTGAAGGATTCGAACTTGCAGTTTCAAAACCTAAAGTTTTAATTAAAATGGTTGATGGTAAAAAACTTGAGCCATATGAAATCGCACAAGTTACTTGTGATGATGAATTCTCTGGAGCAGTTATCCAATTAATGTCTGAGCGTAAGGGAACAATGACAGATATGCATTCTTCAAATGGTCAAACAAACATTGATTTCATTATTCCAACAAGAGGATTAATCGGAATTAGACAATCATTTATTACTAAAACAAGAGGAACAGGTATCCTTGAAAAAACTTTCCATGAATATGGCCCATATGCCGGTGTTCTTGAAGGTAGAAAAAATGGTGTTCTTGTTTCAAATGTTAAAGGTAAAACAATGGGATACTCATTATGAAAAATTTCTGAAAGAGGAGAACTATTTGTTACTCCACAAACAGAAGTTTATGAAGGAATGATTATCGGTATTAATGCAAGATCAAATGACCTTGATGTTAACCCAATCAAAAACAAACAACTAACAAACATTCGTTCAGCTGGTACTGATGAAGCCACTAGAGTACCTGAACCAATTATTCTTTCACTTGAAGAAGCTCTTGAATTTATTGAAATTGATGAACTGGTAGAAGTTACACCAGAATCAATAAGATTAAGAAAGAAAACTTTAGATAAAAGATTTAGAGGTAAGGAGCATAAAGTTCAATAAAATTAGCAAAAGCTAGTTTTTTTTATAACAAAATAAATATAGAACATAATTTATATATGAACATTTAAAAGAAGAGATATTTAATTGATTCAAAGTTTTAAAAATGTTTGATCAAATTCTAAAAATTTTAAAAAATAATGTAATAAAAGCACCGATAGTGCTTTATTTTATTACTTAACTCAAGGAGTTTTTCCTCCATACATAATTTGGTAAACTCTTGGAGTTTCTTTATCATCAAATTCATTTTGTCAATCCAATAATATAAATGGGTTTTTCAATAACATCCTACCTATTGCTGCCATATCAACTTTTGATACAACATCTTCTAAATCATTTTTATTTTTAATTAATCCAACACCCATTATTGTTGTATTAGGGAATTTTTCTTTTATCTTTTCTGCAAAAGGTATTTGATATAAAGGTCCCCCTTTTACTTCAATCCCTTCTTCGAGAACTCCACCAGTCGATACATGGATGTATTCTAAGTATTTTTCAATTGGCTTAAGTCCATCAACAAAATCCTGAATAGTAGAGTTTGGCAAGTTGGTTGCTCATTCAAATGCAGATATTCTAATACCAACTGGTATATCAACTTCTTTTTTGATTTTATTAATAATTTCTTTAATAATTAGAAATCTATCTTCGCCATATTGATCTTTTCTTTTATTTGTTGTTGGTGATATGAAAGAGTTTAATAAGTATCCATGTGCTCCATGTATTTCGATACCATCATATCCAATTGTTTTTGCTCTTTTGGCAGCTTTTACAAAATCTTCAATAACTTCTTGGATATGAGGAATAGTCATTTCTACTGCTTTTTCATATTTGTCAGAAAGTTTAATTTCAGATGCTGCAAATGATTCTCCAGGCACTTCATTTCTTGGTCCAGCATTTGAAAGTTGTATAAATATTTTCGAATTAGCATCATGAACAGCTTCTACTATTGGTTTGTATGCTTTAGCTTGATCCTCATTATAAATAGCTAGTGATCTGTGATCTATTTTTCCACCAATTTTCGACACTCCTGTAGATTCTTGAATAATCAATCCAACATTACCCCATGCTCTTGATGCATAATGTTGAACATGGAATGAATTTGGATACCCACCTTTTGATGTATAAGTACACATCGGAGCCATAACAACTTTGTTTTTTAGCGTTATGCTTTTTAATTTTTGTTCTTTATTTCAATGATTCATTCTCTCTCCTTTAATCAAATGTTATTTTTCATATAACTCATTAATTATATATTGTTTTCTTAAACATATAACCAACTAATTATATGTTGTTCTTATTTTGGTATTTATAACTTAAAATAATTTATGCATTCTTTTTTATCTTAAATGTTGAAAATTAGTATAATTATTACATGAACAAAGTAACATTACATAACGAACCATTTGAATTAAGTGGTATGACAATTGAAGAGAATACAAAATTAGATTTTAAAGCAGAGGATGCAAACGGTATTTGAGATATTAAAGACATTAAAGGTAAAAAAGTTATCTCATTATTCCCAGATATAAATACAGGTATTTGTGACGTACAAACACAATTGATTGCTAATTTAGCAAAACGTCGTACAGATATTACATTTATTTCAATTTCAACTGATTCAGTAGAAATTCAAAAAGAATGATGTGCATCTAAAGGACTTGAAAATGTTTTAATCGTTTCAGACGATAAATATAAAGAATTCCAAAAACTGACAAACTTATATATCCCAAAAATTGACAAGCTAATTAGAGGGTTTATCTTATTAGATGAAGAGAATATAATTCGTGGAATTACATTAAATAGTGAATTAGCTGAAGATCCAGATTATGCATCAGTAGATGAGTGAATAAAATAAGCTTAAATGCTTATTTTTATTTTGACTTAATATATAACGAGTATTTAACTAAACTATTAAAAGTATAATTAATGTATGAAAAAAGTAAAAATATACCACATACCCTTCAAACTAAAAGGGGAAGTAATTAAAAAAGATGAAAAATTAGTATTTAAAGCTGAAGATCAAAATGGAATATGAGATATTGAGCATGTCAAAGGCAAGAAAATAATCTCACTCTTCCCTTCTATAAATACTAAAGTTTGTGATATCCAAACACAAACAATCGCTAAGATGGCCCAGCAATATAAAGATATTACTTTCATTTCAATATCAACCGACTCTATTGAAACACAAAATAAATGATGCATATCCAAAGGGTTTGAAAATATACTTATTGTTTCTGATGATAAGTATAAAGAGTTCCAAACAAAAACAAATGCATATATACCAAAAGTGAATAAGTTAATCCGAGGTTTTATTTTATTGAATGAAGAAAATGTAGTTAAAGAAATTGCATTGAATAATGATTTAGCAAAAGCGCCAAATTATACATTACTAAATAAGTGAATAAAATAAGCTTGAATGCTTATTTTTATATAAAAAAAATACCACTAGGTATTTATTCTTTGGTTTCATCTTGTATTTTAATAGTTTTTTGTTCTGTATCATTTATTTTTACTTTGATATCTTCATTTTCCACAATATTTTTATTTTCAAAATCTTCAATACCTTTTTTATATAAAAATCAAGGGATTGCAGGAACTAAATTTTGTGCTAATCCAAAAGTTAATCCCACTCAAAAGAATCACGGATAAGGTCCATAACCATGTTTATTTCTCATTACAAAAAATGTAATAAGAAATGCAATACTTATTATAAGTGAAATTAATGCAAATATAGTTTTATATTTCTTAATAATTTTAAATTGTTTATGCCCATCAAGTACTAATGTATTTATGGTAAATTCTACAATCACTGAATAAATCATTGTTCCAATAATGGGAATAAAGTAGAATCATTTATTTAATTTGTGTTTTGCTTTTATCTTTTCTAACATAATAAAATAATTATATAGTATCTATGTTCCAAATAATAAAAAGATAACATAAAATATAACTTATTTTTTATCTATTTTTATAACGAATATAATAAATAAAAAAACGTATTCCTAATAAATTTGGAATACATTTAATTAATAATTGGTTTTATTTTTTTCTTTTAATTAAGTAGATTAATAGCGATAAAATTATAATTAAACCACCAGCTCCACCTGCAGAAACACCAACAATTGTTCATAAATTTCATTTGAATTTATATTTATGATTTGATGATTCTTTTTTTGAAGGTTTATTTGCAACCTTTGTAGAAACATGATTGCCTGGTTTTTTAGAAACTTCAGGTTTTGTTTTATGTTGCTTATCTTTTGGTTGTTCAACCTTAGGTTTTGGTTGTTCAACTTTAGGTTTTTTGTTTTTTAATAAATTATGTTGTTTTATTTCAGCATTAGTATGAACACCAACATCTAATGTTACAACTTTTGTAGGGTTAGATGCATCAAATGTTGATAAAGTTAATGTTAGTATTACATGATTGTTGTTTGTAGTTATTTGATATTTTTGAATTTTGGTATTTTTGAATTGTGGAGAAATTAATTCATCCATATTAATTCCAAAGATTTCTTTAAAATTGTTTAAGTTGCTTGCTACCTTATTTTTTATATCTTCTGCAGAAATTCAAGCTGCTTTAGCATTTTCAGTAAGCATTTTAACTTTTCTCATTAAATCATTTTTGACTGCGTTTTGCTCTCTATTTGCAGGTTCTACATATTTACTATTTTCTGTTGTTGAATCAACTCATTCAGTTCTACCTTTTTTCAATACTTGTGGCTTGGTTGAAGAAGTTGTAGCTCAAAGATTGCCTTTGCTATCTTGGAACATTCTCCCCGCTTCTCCTCTAGTTATATTATTTCCGTGTCCTGCATCTTCTCATTCGGTTTTACCAGCTCTTAATACTTGTAAAGGAGATCCTTCACCCATCGTCCAAAGATTTCCATCATTATCTTGGAAGATATATCCATTACCTTTACCCTTCATTTTACTTCCATGTCCCGCTTCTTGCCATTCGGTTTGACCAGTTCTTAATACTTGCATTGGCATATAACGAGTTATTATTCAAAGATTTCCTTCTTTATCTTGGAATATTTTTGCATTTATACCACTTTGGATTTTTTTATTAAGAGTTGATTCTTCTCACTCGGTTTGACCATGTCTCAATACTTGTAGCGGAGTTTTATAACCAATAGATCAAATGTTATCATTATTATCTATATAAAATGAATCACCAATATTACCTTTTAATTTGTTTCCATGTCCTGCTTCTTGTCATTCAGTTTGACCAGCTCTTAATACTTGTAACTTTGAACCATACCCAAGAGCTCAAAGGTCACCTTTTTTATCTTGAAATATTTTTCCATCTAATCCATCTTTAATCAAACTTCCGTGTCCTGCGTCTTGCCATTCGGTTTGACCAGCTCTTAAAACTTGTAAAGGCTGATCTTGTGTCATGGCTCATATATTTCCTTCTTTATCTTGGAACATTGTACTCGAAGGAGCATCTTTTAATTTATTTCCGTGTCCTGCGTCTTCTCAAAATTCTTCACCTCTTTTTAGAACTTGTAGTGGAGTATCGTAACCCATGGTTCAAAGATTACCATCTCTATCTTCAAATATTGTTGCACTTGTTCCTATAGGTAATTGATTACCTTTTTTTCAAGCGTAATCTCATTTTGTTTCGCCTTTTCTTAGAACTTGTAAGCTAATATTATTACCTAAAGCTCAAAGATTACCTTGGCTATCTTCAAAAATTCCTACACCACTCGAATAAGGTACTTCATTTCCATTTAATAAAGGTCTTGCATTATCGAAAGCAAAAGATTCTTGTTTGGAAATGCTTTTGAATTGGCTTGCTTCAGAAAATGAATTAATTTTTTCTTGTAAATAATTTGTATTAATAGTTTTATCTATATTTTGGGTTGCAGTTACCGCTAAAGCTACCGGAGTTGCTATTGCTGCAGCTGTTCCCATTGTTAATATAATTTTTTTTGATTGTTTCATTGTTTTTGATTCTCTCTTTTCTTTATTCCACCTTCCC